>DOCI01000111.1:11239-13230 GCA_003503535.1 Planctomycetaceae bacterium | reverse complement strand
CGTCGGCTTCGCTGAAAATCAATCGACAGGCTCGGATATCGTTTTCAGCAGGAAACATCTGCCGCCGCAGTTCGATAGCTCCAATGATTCGCTGTCTCCAGAAATCGTCATCGAGTGGCTGATCGAGATTCCAGGAATAGAGCCGGACCCGAATTTGACTGTCAGGATTGTAAAGACCGCGAGCGATGGCCTTTTTTTCGTGGGAATACAGAACAACTTCATCCCCGACGTTCAGTCCCTCGGGAATTTGAGCGATAGCTCCGGCAAAAACCCAGGGATGACCTGTAAAAAACGGCTGCGAGCGACGAGGCTTGAGAATGATACGTGGGAGATCCGGCGACATGGAACAATATATTTCTTGGTTTTACAATTTGCTGCGGACTCAAACCGACTGGTTTTGAAGACTGGCCAGCTGCGATATGATAGTGATTTGATGTAGAATAACATCGAAAACCCGCGGAACATAGGATCATCAGTCTGATTTGAGACGATCACGAGCGGATTTCCTCTTCTCGTCATCTTATTTAACGGAAAGTCGCTCAGTTGCAATCGGATCGAGGTGCATTCGCTGGAAAACAACTCTGCGCCCTGGGACTGGGGCGGTTTGGCGGGCAATTAGCCGCGATTGAATATCTACTGAAACAGGGTGCCCATTTAAGAGTGACAGACGCTGCCAATCCGGAAACACTGGCAGAATCCATCGAAAGTCTTTCTCACTATCCCGGCATTGAATTTGAGTTTGGTCCTCAGACAGTAGAAACCGTGAAGAATTGCGATGCTCTCCTCGTCTCACCAGCGATTCGTCCGAGTCATCCCTGTATTATGGCCGCAAAAAAATGGGATTTGCCCCTGCTGACGGAAATCGGTTTATTCCTGAATGCCTGTCGAGGGCAGGTGCTGGCGATTTCTGGAACCGTCGGTAAATCAACAACGGCAGCCATGCTTACGGATATTTTGCGAGCAGCCGGGAAGATTACTTATCTGGGAGGGAACATTGGAAACAGCCTGCTTCCGATTGTGGAACAAATACAGTCAGAGGACTTCGTCGTTCTGGAATTGAGCAGCTTTCAACTCGATTATCTCAGACAAAGACAGCCTGCCTTCACTGCAGCCGTGCTCACAAATTTGACCCCGCATCATCTCGAATGGCATGGCTCAGCTGAGGCCTATCGGGAGGCGAAAGCGGTGATGTTTCAGGGACAGATCTCCACACAATTGAGCGTGCTCCCGGAATCTCAGCGGCATGAATCGTGGCCGGGAAAAGCGGAGCGGGTTTATTATCGGGTAGATGACTTAAACGGAGAATTTGCCGACTGGCCTGCCCACGATCAAAATAACGCGGCTGCCACGATGAGAGTTGCTCGATGGTTGGGAATCGAAAAGTCCGTTATTCTTGAGGCTCTGCATCATTATTCGGGTTTGCCACACCGGCTTGAAGAGATCCCGAACTCGCTGCATCGCACCATCATCAATGATTCAAAATCGACATCTCCCATCGCAGCTCTGGCAGCCATCGAAACTCTCAGTTCACCAACCTGGGTAATAATTGGCGGTGCAGACTCTTTGGATGATCCAACTCCCCTTCTCTCACGTTTGATTCATCATGAAAACATACAGGGAATTGCCTGGATGGGACCTGCAGGAAATCGATTAGCCGGGATATTTGCACTACAAAACACGGAAACACCTCAAACCGTGGAAGACAATCTCAACTCTGCCTGGCGATGGTGTTGGGAGAATTCTCAGAGGGATCACACGATTCTCATGTCCCCCGGCTATCCCAGTTTTAATGAATTTCTGAACTACGAAGCCCGGGGAGAACAGTTCGTCATGCTGGTACGTGAAACTGAGAGCCAAACCAATTAACATACAAGAAAGACGAGCCATGCCAGTTATGGCATGGGTATTGTCACGATCATTGTGTTTTCCAATCGAGAGCAGTGATGATGATGATGATAAGAACCCACCCGAGTCATGACTGACTCGGCTCG
>DOCI01000111.1:10662-11095 GCA_003503535.1 Planctomycetaceae bacterium | reverse complement strand
TGACTGACTCGGCTCGCCTCAAAACCCCATACTATTCCAACAATAATTATTATGAAACTCAGGGCCATCACTTGTGAACAATGCAGTGCCCCGCTGGAAGTTCCTGCCAAGGCAACTTCCGCCAAGTGTGGCTACTGCAATTCTCTTTTGCATTTGGATCAACCTCAACCTCACGCGTTGAAGTCATCGGAAAACGATTCCAGCAATCTGGACACGATTCGCCTGCAAAACGAACTGGAACGACTCGACCGGGAATGGATGATGAAGCGGGAGTCGTTCATGATCAAAGGCAAAAATGGAGAGATGTCGATTCCAGATACAACGATGCTGGTTGCCTCCGGTTTCGGGATTGTGTTCGCAGGATTCTGGACTTTATTCACTCTATTCGTCTTTCCTCCCTTTGCCCTGTTTGGCGGATTCATGATTTTTTTGA
>DOCI01000111.1:3619-10537 GCA_003503535.1 Planctomycetaceae bacterium | reverse complement strand
GATTCATGATTTTTTTGATCATCACCCAGACCGCCAAAGCCAAAAAGAAGATGGAGCAATACAAGGTGGCTCACAATCAATACCGTAGGAAACGGCAGGAAATTTTGAGTCAGTTACATCAGGAGGATCCACCCGGAATCGATAATTATCTTCAGGATCTCTCTTTCAATTAAGAAAGACGCACATTTGAAAAATTCAATCTCATGAAATTATCCGCGATCAATTGTGAACAATGTCGAGCTCCATTAGAAGTTCCCATGAAGGCAACTTCTGTGCGGTGTGGATACTGCAATTCTCAATTGATTCTGAATAGATCACAGTCTCACCCAGCCGATGTTCCTGCCAATAACACTGGCTGTCAGGAGTTAGATCCCCTGCAAAAGGAACTTGAACAACTGGACAACGAATGGAAGAAGAAACGCCAATCATACATGGATAACACTCAGGATGGAGAAATATTCATCCCTCATCAGACGATGCTTTTGGCCATTATAGGTTTCACCGTCATGTGTTTCTGGACCTGTTATGCATTGTATCGATTCCCCATATTGGCATTATTTGGTGGCTTTGCAATTTTCGCGTTTTCTGCTCAATTCAACCTCGCCAGAAAAGAAATCAAACAGTACCAAACGGCTCATTCAGCCTATCGAATGAAGCGTCAGGAAATTTTGAGTCAGATAGGACAAAACAATCCTCCTGGAATCGACAACTTCATTCAGGATCTCTCTTTCAACTAAGTAATAACTCATCTTCCATGCAACTCGATCGACTTCTCATTCAAACTCTGGAATCCTGGCGCCGCGCCGGCGTGAGTGAACTTGCGCAGGCCTCTGAGGTTCAGGGATTACTGGAAGCGGCTCAAGTGGCTCCGGTTACAACAGCTCGGCATGCAGCTCCATCGACTCCTGCACCGACAAGACTGGATGCTCCTTCAACATCCGCACCGACACACTTACAGAGCCCTCCCTCAAAACCAAGTCCCTCAGAACCAATCACGAAAACGTCAGCACCACAGGAAACCATTGTGACAAAACCGAGTTTACCACAAACGATGAATCGCGAAGAACGAGTCAGCTGTCTGACCGAGATTGCTGGTCGAGTTGCTAAATGTACCAAATGCAAAGAACTGGCCGAGACGCGCACGCAAACCGTGTTTGGAGTGGGTGATCCTGAAGCGACGGTCATGTTCATCGGGGAAGCTCCGGGAGCCGATGAGGATAAACAGGGCGAACCGTTTGTCGGTCGGGCCGGAAAACTTCTCGATAAAATCATTGAAGCCTGCGGCTGGACGCGCGAGGAACTCTACATCTGCAACATTCTTCGTTGCCGTCCACCCGGAAATCGGAATCCTTCTCCCATTGAAGCCGACAACTGCAGTGAATTTCTGCAGGCTCAAATTGAGACGGTCGATCCCGATTACATCGTCTGCTGGGGAACAATCGCCGCTCAGAATGTCCTGAATACAAAAACGCCGATCGGTCGTATGCGAGGGGAGTTGTTTGAACGGGGACGTGCCCGCGTGCTCTGCACGTATCATCCGTCCTATCTGTTGCGAAATCCTCCAGCGAAGAAACTCGTCTGGGAAGACTTGAAAATTCTGCTGGCGGAACTGGGAATCGATCCGGATAAGAAATAAAAGTCAAATCCTGCAGGCGAGCCGTGCCAGTCATGGCACGGGTATTCTCACGATCATTGTGCGGGGCTTTACTTTATTAATGTCATCAGAAATAACTCACTCCCACCCGAGTCAGTCATGACTCGGCTCGCCTTTGCTGTTTTGATATTGTATGTTGATCATTTGATGAACGCATTATTCAAAAAATAATAGAAATAACTGACGATGAGTGAACGAGTTTATCTGGGAATCGATCTGGGAGCCGAGAGTGGTCGCGTGATGGCGGGCCGATTTGATGGGACGCGGCTGCAACTGGACGAGTTGCATCGCTTTGCCAATGGCCCGACAAACATCGCCGGAACTTTACGCTGGAATCTTGTCGGCTTATGGAAAGAAATTCTCATCGGTCTGACAAAAGCAGCCGAGCGTTATGGCGATTCGATTGTCTCGGTTGGTGTCGACACCTGGGGTGTCGATTATGTCCTGCTTTCCAAAACGAACGAAGTCCTGGGAATCCCCTATAATTATCGAGATACACGCAACGAAGGCATGATGAACGTTGCATTTTCTCGCGTTCCCAAAGCCGAGATATTTGCTCAGTCTGGCTTGCAGTTCATGGAAATCAACTCGCTGTATCAGCTTCTCGCGATGCAGAAAGAACATCCGGATGTGCTCGCGATCGTCGACAAATTCCTGATGATTCCCGATTACTTTCACTGGCTCTTATGTGGCAGCCGAGTCGTTGAATTTACGAATGCGACGACCTCCCAATGTTTTCACCCGACAGAAAACAACTGGGCTTATGACATGTTGAATAAATTTGAATTGCCGACTGAGATTTTCCCGGAAGTGGTCACACCGGGAACTCAACTCGGGACACTCAGAGAGTGCATCATGAAGGAGACGGGGCTCGGAAAAATTCCGATCGTCACCCCGCCAACTCACGATACCGCAGCCGCTGTGGCTGCTGTGCCGACCGAACATACTGGCAAAGCGAACTGGGCCTATATCAGTTCGGGAACCTGGTCCCTGATTGGCGTTGAAGTTCAGGATGCCATTCTAACCGATGCGGCTCTGAAGATGAATGTCACCAATGAAGGGGGTGTCGACGGAACCTATCGGCTCCTCAAAAATGTGATGGGACTCTGGCTCGTTCAGGGTTGTAAACGTGCCTATGAAAAACAAGGCCGAGTTTACGACTACGCCGAACTGACGATGCTCGCCGAGGAAGCCGAACCGTTCCGGTCACTGGTCGACCCGAACGATCATCCGTTTCTACATCCCGATGATATGACCGTCGCATTGCAGCAGTGGTGTAAAGATCATTGTCAGCCCGTCCCCGAAACACCCGGCCAACTCGTTCGCTGTGCTCTGGAAAGTCTCGCACTGAAGTATCGCAATGTGTTGGAAGGAATTCAGGAACTGACTGGTGAAAACGTCGAAGTGATTCACATTGTCGGTGGGGGTTCCAATAGCGATCTGCTCAATCAATTCACAGCAAACGCCTGTGGAGTCCCCGTCATTACCGGCCCTGTCGAAGCAACCGTGATGGGAAACCTGCTCATTCAGGCCCGCACGGCTGGCGAAGTCGAATCGCTCAGTGAGATTCGTAAGATTGTCCGCCAATCAACAGAATCCCGACGTTTTGAACCACAGAACTCCTCAGAATGGCAAACCGCTTACGAACGATTTTGCCAGCTGTTGAAATAGCTGTTATACAGTCATTCTTAACCCGAAGCGTCAGCGAGGGAACCGCGCCGTTTTGCTTAGCGCTTTGAGGCATTAAGCCGCTCGTGCAGGAATTGTTGCTGGTCCGTTGTTGTGCTGACGGAGAACCTGACGGACGGAGTAATGTCGATTCTGCGAATTGCTGTAATACAATCGCGTGCAGATTTCGCCGATAATTCCCAGGCTCAGGAACTGCAGGCTGACCATAATGGAAAGCACTGTCTGTAGCAGCAGAGGATTGCCAGTCATATCGACATTCCCGAAGACTTTCATACCGACGGTCGCCAATCCAGAAAGTACGGCAATTCCAAAGCACCACATCCCGGCTTTTCCGAACAGTTTCATCGGGCTGTCGAAGTACTTGAGCAGAAAGTTGACGGTAATCAAATCGAGCACAACGCGAGTCGTTCTGCCGATCCCGTACTTGGTTTGTCCGAAACGACGTGCGTGATGTTTAGTCACTACTTCAACACACTTGGCTCCGCGACGATGAGCCAGAATCGGAATGAAGCGGTGCATTTCGCCGTAGAGTTCGAGTTCCTGTGCAATTTCCCGTCGAATCGCTTTGAGCGTGCAGCCGAGGTCGTGAATCGGAAAACCGGTTGTTTTCGAGATGATGTGATTCGCGATCTTCGACGGCAATTTACGATTGATAAACGCATCCTGACGATTTTTTCGCCAGCCATGCACAAGGTCGTATCCCTCTTCAATTTTCTCGATCATCATGGGAATATCGGTGGGATCGTTCTGCAGATCGCCATCCATGGTGATCACAACATCATTGGTCGCGTAATCAATCCCAGCCTGCATCGCTGGGGTTTGTCCATAATTTCGACGAAACTGAACCACAACAACGTGTTCATCTTTCTGCGACAACTCGCTCAACTTCTGTAGACTCGAATCGGTCGAACCATCATCGACAAAGATGAGTTCATATTCGCGACCGGTCTCACCCAGTTCGTCGTGCAACTGCTGATGAAGAATCGGAATGTTTTCTTCTTCATTGTGAATCGGAACAACAACCGAAATGCTAAGCAGCGAGGATTGATTTGCAGACATGATATAGATCGCTTCCCGAGATAAGAAGGGCGTGTTGGCAAGTTGTAATTGTGATCAGGCCGCTTGTGCCTGAGGAGAATTTTGAGTTGTAATATTTGAAGTCTTTTTTTGGTTATGATTTTCAAATGCGACGGGGAGTCTCCGTACGGCAACTGATGCGACAGTCCAACCCAGCGCTGCTCCCACAAGAACATCACTGGGGAAATGAGCACTGCATTGAACGCGTCCGTAGCCGACAAACATCGCCAGTCCAATGAAATACATCCGAGCATGGGGATGCAAATGGCAAAAAACAGCCGCCAATGCCCAGGCAACTGTGGTATGCCCCGAAGGAAAACTTTGACTGGTCGTAACACCGTTCAAGTAGGGAAACCAACCGGAAAATGTTTCTGACAGATTCAAGTTTGCCAGATCGAGATCACGCGGGCGCGAGCGACCGATGCCAAACTTAAGTACGTTCGTGCACAGGCCGGCTCCCAATGCGATTGCACCAGCATAAACATAGCTTCCAGATCGCTCGCGATGCACAATGGCGCATGTCATCATTAGAATCACAACGCCGATTCCGTGCCCGAACGGTTCCGTATTTTCCACAATTTCACGCAGGAAACCGGGAATCTGACCACTTTGAAAAAAGCGGGACACAGGAATATCATAAGAGAGGCTCAACCAGGCACAGGTCAGCAGGCCCACCGGTAAACACCAGTTGAAATATGTCCAGCCACTTCCATTACTGACGTGATTTTCGCCAGCATCCTTATTGGAAATATGGAGTATTTTGGACAACGAACCATCCCTGGTAAACGTTTACACTGACTGATCTCTGCCCATTGTCATTCCCTCCTGGAATGCATCAGGACGTTACCTGACTGCGATCAGTTCACAAACACCCCGCTATTTAACATATCCCCCGTGAATGAGGCAAGATGATTTCATCTCTGACCGTTTCCTGCAACTTTCTCACAGGAACCAGACTCAAGCTTCCTGCTTTTGTAATTTTTTCAATGAGTTTGGTTTTTTGAGGAAGTGTGGTGCCGGAATTGGTTCTGGTCCATGCAAAATCGGTAAGGCGCGTGTGACATAACAGTTATCTTCAGACATGTTAATAATCACGCTTTTCTCTGAATCCGGCAGCAGTGTCTGACCTTGTTCGTCCTGAATGACTTGCACAACAGGTTCGGTGTAGTGATCGCCATTGGCCCGCAAGACACGTGCCATGCGACCGGTCGACAACATCACCAGACTTCCGACAGGAAACAGAGACTGAGCTCGTAACATCGCCCGGAGCACTGACGGATCGAACAATCCCTGTTTGGCACCTGCGAACAGCTTGAGCATTGCATCGTAAGGAGCAATCGCATCCTGGTAGGGAAGTTTGGTTGTCATTTCCACATAGTGGTGGGCCAGATTTAAAATCCGGGCAAAGAGATGAATATTGGAACCTCGGCGACCACGCGGATATCCGGTTCCATTCATTTGCTCATGGACCTGATAAGAGACCAGCGCGACCAAAGTTGGCAACCCCTGAACTTTCTGAAGCAAATCGACCGAATACATTACGTGTTTTTGACATTCCAGTTTCTCGGAATAGGTCAGCGGCCGTTGAGGATTGCGAATATGTTCCGGAACTTTCAACATTCCCCAGTCGTGGAGTAAACCAGCCACACCAATTCGGCAGACATTTTCTTCGTTCAGCCCCATTTCAATACCAATACTCATGCTCAGGACCGACATTCGATAGCAATGACGAGCCAGACTGGCATCTTCTGATAAATGAAGAGCAGACGCATTGACACAATCAAAATCGTCTTGCAGACTTGATAAGGAAGCTGAGACGGTCCGACTCAATTGAAAACCATCAATACTTTCGGCTGATAGCGAAGAATGCATCAACTGGTCGAGCACCTCGCATTGCTCCTTCCCCTTCGTGCCGATCACCTCTCGAGTCGATTGCTCATAACCAACCTTGCCGTGCCACCGAACAGAATCTCTCGAAGCCGGCCCTTCATTGGTCACAAACTGCAATCCATCATCGATTGTTTTTTGTAGTTGTGAATCAATGCCCTCATGGTGCGAGGAATGCCCTTGGGCACGTGTCAGGTTTTGAACGACATGCGTTGTCGAAATGATATTGGCATCTTCGGTGTGCACCTCAATCGTTTTGATATCCCGATCCCGAAGTTTCTGCTTGAAAACTTCAGTGATGATCGCGCCTTCTGAAAGCAGCAACACTCCATGCTGGTCGTGCAAAGGCGATTTGATGGCCCGCCCGACAATCAGCGAATCGACATCAACAGATGCTGTCCGCATTTGCATAACAGATGGGGCTGAGTTCGTTGATCCTGAGATATCCTCGGCTAACATAACCGACTCCTTCGGCGGCACACATTTTCAATACGGAAACCTGAATGAAACGCCAGCGGTGGCGCATTCACTCAGTAAACTCTATGTTGAAAAAAGGCATCATGCAGAAGTGATCAGCAGAGACTGGCATTCTTCAGGTCGGGTTAACCCTA
>DOCI01000111.1:0-3468 GCA_003503535.1 Planctomycetaceae bacterium | reverse complement strand
CACGTCCCAGAATGAAGTGATGGCCGTGGTGTTCTGCAAGGAGAAGGAATGAACTCTAAAGTATCAAATACTTCGTTATTCTCATTCACGAAAGCGGTGAGGAAATTTCGAGGAGATCGACCGCTGGGCGATTGTTGCAGAAGATGGTGGCGAGTCGACCGTAAGTCTCTGTGCCCACTTCACAATTGAAGTGTTTTGCCAGAGTTGGACCGCATTTGACTTTAAGAATTGCTCCCAGGTCGATGTGACGCAGCACATTATGAGTAATCAGCACGCGGCCGAGGGGAATATTCTCGTCGATAATTTCCTGCTTCACGTCATCAGTGACGTATTCAAAGTTAAAGCGAACAATGCCAAACTGGACGACCTCATCAGTCCCCTCTTTGAGCAACAGGATTTTTCGACCGTAATTGGATTCATCGGGATTACGATCGAGCACCTGTACTTCGACTGTCGATTTGTGATAGTTCTCCATCGTCACCGTCATATGATGATCGTGCACGAGCATGCTTTTGTACGGCTCGGGAGTGGTCGATCCCGCGACATGCTCTGCTGATTCGAGCAGCGGAGGATTGTCCGGAAATAATTCGAGCAGAGATTGTAATTCCTTGAGTGCATTCACGGCGATTTTTTGAGCAAATAGAGATCAGGAATGTGTTAACTGGATATCGAATGTACCGACTCGACCCGATGAGATCATTGATAAAATTGCATTCCCAGTCTCATCAATCCGTTTCGAGGCAGGTACGTCTATTATGGCAAACCTGCCGGTTATTCCAATTCAATCATCTGTGTTAGGTATATCGAATCCGACGATATTCTTCTTCGAAGTATTCGGGCAGCAGGCTGTCAATCTGCAGCAATCCTTTTCGAGTGACCTGGACCTTCGTGCCATGAACTTCCAGATATCCGGCTTCTTCCTGATTTTTCAAGGCTTCTGCAAACTCGTCGATTGTTTTGACGCCATATTTTTCATCCAGCGAATCCGTTTCGACGACACCTTCTTTGAGCCTTAGAATAAACTCTCGAATCAACTGCTGTTGAGGCGTCGGCACGTACGCCCGGTTAATCGGCAGTTCGCCAGATTCCACAATGCTGATATACTCTTCGAGTTGATCGTTATTCTGATAATGGACGCCCTGGATATGTCCGAACGAAGAAACACCAAGTGGCAAAATATCGTGACCGCGGAACAGGTGATCGCGATACAGGAAGCGATCTTTTTCCGGATCTTTGACAAATTCCTGACCGGATGCGACGTGATAGCCGGCTGCCTGCAGGCGGTCGATTGCTTCACTGACCCAGCGTCGTTTTGTTGGCCAGTCCGCAACCGGTGATGTTTTTCCGGTCTCCTTCATTTCCTGGGAAATGATCGTATTGAAAGGAAGTTCCATCTGATAAATCGTGATGTTATCGGCTCCCATTTCGAGAGCCTTATCGAGATTACGATGCCAGTTTTCATCGGTCTCGCCAATCATCCCGGCTATCAGATCGATATTCACCTGAGGAAAACCGACATCCTGAATCCAGCCGTATGCCTTTTCGATCGAGTCGGTTAAATGAGCCCGATGGTTTGTTTCCAGGATTTCATCGTTGAAGCTTTCCACTCCCAGTGAAACTCGCGTGATGCCGATTTCTTTGAGTGTTTTGACTTTCTCAAGATTAAGCGTGCCCGGTTCACACTCAAACGTTACTTCCTGAGCCGTCTCCCAGGAGACCGATTGACTGAGACGATCCCGCAGTTGCAGTAGTTGTTTCGAGCTGAGATACGAAGGTGTGCCTCCACCAAAGTAAGCAAATTCAACACGGCGTCCTTTCACAGCGGGAAGCTTTGCGAGCATGCTCAGTTCATCATCGACAGCTTGCACGTATCGCTGAATGGTCTTGGCATTCTGCTGAATATAGACCCGGAAATAACAAAATTTGCAGCGTTTGCGGCAGAAGGGAATGTGAGTATAAATTCCAAATGGAACAGAAACATCCGGCTCGCTGTTCAAAGCTTCTTTTGCGCTGGGGATATCCTGCTTGTTCCAGACTGAGTAAGCCGGGTAGTTACTGATGAAGTAACTGCCGACTTCTGTCTGTTTCTTTTCCGTCAGTGGAAGTTCCGTAGCCATGTTCAATTACTCTTTCGTGCCCTGTGAAGGCTTTATATTGGGAATCCAATAACTTTAATGCACTTTGTTGTCGTGACTGACCTTCAATCTGATGAATTAATCTTATGGAGCTTGTCCGAAAGCATACAGTTTACCATTAGTTTCTGCTGACCCGATGACAAGAACCTGTTCTCCGACAGCTGGGGAGCCTGGAACTTTTCGGCCGATGCGATCCTTCCACAGTTCCTTGCCGGTTTTCAGATCCAAGCCATAAATATTCCCATCATCGCTGCCGACAAAAACACGTTCACCCACAATCACCGGAGAGCTGTCCACCTTCCCACGTGTCGCGAAAGTCCAGACCTCTTCGCCATTCAACCGGTTGATGGCGTGCACAACTTTGTCTCGCCCACCAACCACCACCAGTTCTTTTGTCAAGGCAGCCGAGGAGTGATAAGGAAAGTCCCCCACCGCTGCTCGATACGCCCATTCGGTCGTCAGGTTTTTCCAGTTGACCGCAATCACTTCGCTGGCATAAGTCCCAACGTATAACGTATCTCCCATGATGGCGGGGGAGGCGATGAGATAGGTATTGAGCGGCATAATTTTCACCTGCTCGCCGGTCACAACATCAATCACACGCAACTGTTCGTCGCAACCGGTTACGAACGTAAAGCCATTCACGATAGCCGGGGTGCAGTTCACATAGCCTTCGGTTTCAAACTTCCAGAGCTCTTCTCCCGTTTCGGCTTTCAGGCAATACAAGCTGTTATCGTAAGATCCGAAAATGATGCGGTCATCGATAATGGAAGCCGAGCTGACGATCTCGCCAAATGTTTCGTGCGTCCATTTCTTCTTACCGGTTTTGCGATCCAGACAGTGAAAGATGCCTTCTTCATCGCCAATAAAAACATTTGATGCAGTGACCAGTGGCGCGGCTTTAAAACCGGGTGCAAACGATTTCGGGTCGACATCTTCAATCGAACGATACTTCCAAACTTCTTCGCCAGTTTTCAGTTTCAAGCAGACGACAACTCCATCCAGTAACCCGCAATATACATGTCCATCGACAATGGCAGGAGTCCCCGGGATGCCATCTTTGGAATCGTAGGTCCACAGTTGTGTGAGCTGATCGGGTAATGAAGAAGTGGCGACTCCGTGCAGAGAGTTCCCATTACGAAAACTGGCCCAGTCTCCCGTTTGATCGGGGGATTGTGCCACTGACAACTGTGAAAACATCAAAGTCACAATCACCATGCAGGTGAATCGTATGAGTGATTTCAGTTCCACGCGCATTCGTACAACTCCTGTAAATTCTCGGCATCGACTGGGCGAGGATTAAATGTTCCGGTCCATTGCTTTGCGGCTTCAG
>DOCI01000162.1:4519-4921 GCA_003503535.1 Planctomycetaceae bacterium | reverse complement strand
TGGTTTCAAACTGAAATTTTGCATAACTCCAGTTATAATTTCAGCAATCGTTTTAAAGCATTATTCACTTGGTCCACTGAGGTTGAGATAGGCCTTTTCATACAGACCTGCTTCGATCAGCTTAAGTTCTTCCATTTGGCTGCTCAATGTCTTCCAGCGTTCAGGGTCCATTTCGCCTGTGAATTCGCCATCAGCATTCCGGCAAAGTTTACGAAGGGCTTCCATTCCACCATCGAGCACATCCCGAGGCATTTCGGGATTGATGGTTTGAATGTATTCGTGAACCGCATCGGAATTTTCCAGATAGGTTTTCCAACCAGCGATCGACGCCCGCACAAACTTTTCCACCAACTCGGGTTGTTCAGAGAGTGTTTTTTCGGAAACGATGAGTACACTCGAATA
>DOCI01000162.1:0-4382 GCA_003503535.1 Planctomycetaceae bacterium | reverse complement strand
AGCTCCGATAAGAGCAGCGAATTGGTTTCGATTCCCTGTTTTTGAGCGACAATCGGCTCGCTGAAGACGTATCCCTGCTGAGCAAAAGCGGGGTCCTGCAGAAACTGAGACAGCGAGCCGGTGCTCCTGACAATTTTAACGCCTTCGAGTGGAAGTTTCTCTCGCAAATAATGAGAAAAAGCCGGAGCATCACTCATGGCCAATGTCACGTTTTTTAATTGATCGAAGGACTCAATCCCAGACGACTTATGGACAACAATACATCGCGGAGAATGCTGTAGCGGAGCAAAGACCCCCACGACCGGTGCCTGCTGAGCCCGTCCGAGCAGAATGCGATCCGCATTGGAGATACCGAAGTCAACCCGCCCGGTTGCAACCCGTTGAATGACCGGACTGTCGGGACCACCCGGTAAAATCTCGACATCGAGTCCTTCTTTTTTGTAATTCCCGTTTAATAGAGCCTCATAAAATCCGCCGTGCTCAGCTTCCGGCAGCCAGTTGAGCGCGAGCGTCACTTTCTGGTCACCAGCAGGCTCCGGTACTGGGGATGAACAGGAACAGAGAGAGATGATGAGCAGTAATACCATCGTAAAACTGAAGATCCGCATAATTTATTTCCTGAGTTCAGAAGGAATTCGATGCGTAAACCTTACCGTCTGCGTAATCCCATGAAAACTGAGCAACGCCCAAACATCCCGGCAGGAATGTTGTTCGTGGTGAGCTATGGTTCAGAATGGCGTGGTAATTCCACACCAATGCGGCAGGTTTTTATGGAATTGATCGCAATTAAGTCGCTCGTGTCGCAATAAGACCACACAATTAAGCCCGGGCAGGACACAAGGATGCTGAAATGTTGAGTTCCTTATGGTATTCGATCTGCTTTTATGCAAACTTCTATTACACGTTCGTACTGCGCTGGTGGTCTAATATTACACCAGCAGAATACGGTGTTGTTCTCATCGGTGTCGGCATTTTTGGCTGGATTTTGCTCAAATCCGCCAGTCGTAAATAACGCGACTCGAAGGAGTCGGAAAGTTTACGATGATTCGCCAGATAGCCCCGCAATCGCTTCATCACGAGATTCGAAATAAGGCCACAGCTTGAAAAGACTCATCCCCTTGAGGACATCGTACATATTCGGATTGGCAGAGCAGATGGCGACTTTGCCACCACGAAGTTTCTTCTCGCGTCCGAGTGTAATTAACGCTCCGATGAACTCTGAACCAAAATAGTTCATGTTCTTCAGGTCAATAATCAGTAGTGGCACGGTTTGATCGGCGACTAAAGTCCGAACCGAATTCGACTCCATCTGCAAATCGGCATAACGAAAACTGGCTCCCTGACCGAGCGGTGTCACAAAAATGCAGGGAGGCTCTTTTTCGACTTGGAAAATTTTCAGATGACGAGCCATCGAACGTTACAGCCTGTTGGGGGAAGAAATGAATACTCTGCTCTTAACCTATTACTTTTACAGATGCAAGTTGGAATGAACCAACTGCACAAATCCGTCATCATTTTTGGAAAATTAAGAGAAAATCCTGAAAACTTCTGGAATTATTTGCGCACAACCGAGTTTCAAAACGTATCAGACTTAACAGTTGTGATTCAAATTGCAAATGACACGATTTCAATTCAGAAAGATCTGATTGAAGTTGATTTCCAATGAATTGCTCACCAATAACGGAATGGATCTCCTCAGAATGAACTCAAGCGAAATGGACCAGCAAGATAGAAATCAGATCATTCAAGCGATCCAAAACGGACGTAAAATTGAAGCCATCAAGATTTACCGGGAATGTACAGGCAACAATTTACTGGAAGCCAAGAATTTTATTGAAGGACTGACAGAAGAACTTCGGGAACAGAATCCCGAAAGTATCCCCGAAAATAATTCAGGATGTGGAACCGCAGCGTTGATTTGTTTCATCTGTCCAGCTTTATCACTGTTTTATCTGCTCATTTCCTGAATTAGGAATAGAGAGTTCAGTAAGTGGCATAGATTTATATCGTTATTTGTTTGATTGTCCCTCCCACAAAAGATATAGTGAATTCAGGTCAAATCATGTGCCGGAAGAAATCTTTCGCCATATTTCAGGTTTCTTGAATGCACACAAGGTGTACAGTACACAAAAATTCACAACTCGCACATTGATTTTCAGACCAGGTTATTGCCACATGACCAGTGTGGCTCACATCGAAGACTCCTCGACGGCTGTAGCTCAACTTTTCTGTTAAACGCAGTTGAGTCCCCACCTATGTCGACCCGATCTGGCAGCATCTCCTGATGCTGCAAAGGAATAGATAGTGGCTGATTACGATATCCGAAAAATTAGTATCCTTGCCTGCATTGCTCTTGTCGTTTTGCGACTGTCAATTGGTTGGCAATTACTTTACGAAGGGCTCTGGAAGCTCGATTCCCAGAATACTGCCTCTGCGTGGACGGCTGAACCTTATCTGAAAAACTCACAAGGTCCTTTGAGAGACTACTTTCGCAGTCTTTCAGGCGATCCTGACGATTTAAGAGATCTCGATTACGAGACCGTTGCTGCTCGCTGGACTGGCTGGGCAGAACGCTTCAAACAGCATTACCAACTCGATGATCGCCAAAAACGGATCATTGATGAGATGGTCTACGGTTCGAAGGATTTTCGTGTTGAATTGAATGCACTTCCAGAAGGTGTCGAACTGACGGGCAGTGTTGGCAAGGTTGTGACTTTCCTGCCAGATGAAAAACGTCTGATTGTCGACGGGAAACTACATCTGACACCCCGGGAAAAACAGGCATTGCTCGCACAGGTCAATTTCAACGAAGAGACCGATGATGTCGACGCCATTCAAGATGAAGTAAAAAAAGATTTCGTTAAGAAAGTCCTGTATTTATACAAGCGTCAGTCTTCGCTGTCGTATTTGGAGAAGGCTCTTGCGAGTCTCAAAGGCGATCCCGAATGGGCTGGTGCTGTTGATGATAAACAGAAAGGGACCCTCGATGGTAATACTCTTGGGAAAATTCAACTCTACCGAGATCGCCTCGATCGATACGAGCAAAAACTGGCAAATGTAAAAACTCATTTTGACCAGGATCATCTCGATTACGACTGGAAGGAAATCCAGACATTACGAGCCGAGCTGGTTGGTCCGATCCGAAAACTGGAATCGGACATGAAGTGGGATGCCGAGAAAATGTTGAGTACGTCCCAGTTAGCTCTCGGACCAATGCAACCGCAATACACTGCACAACGTGATATTGATTTGAAAACCATGTGGGGGCTGACCATCATTGGCGGCCTGCTGCTTGCTGGTTTCATGACGCGGGTCGCTGCTCTGGGCGGTGCCTTTTTGCTGCTGCAGTTTTATCTGGCTTACCCACCCATTCCGGGATATCCCCAACCACCGGGGCCGGAGCATGCGATTGTGATTAACAAGACATTTATCGAAGTTCTGGTCTTGCTTGTCTTTGTCTTTTTACCGACAGGCAGCTGGTTCGGAATCGATGCGATCTTCTCCGGCTTCTTTAAGAAGAAACCAGCCGACGATCGATAACCCGACTTTCCATTTTGCTGGAGTGTCCACGTTGGCACTCGATTGAATATGATATCTCCTCCCTGCCCTCAGTGAGTTATTACTGAATAATGCAGGTATTAATTGACTGTGTACGAGGTTCCAACGATGTATTTTACGCCCGAAGAAAAAATTCTTGGCAAAGATAATTTCCATACCGCAGTCGGCTCGACACGTCGTGACTTCCTGATCGGTACCATGGCTGCAGGTACTGCTGCCGGAGCGACCTACTTCGGCTATCAAAAGCTCGATGGCAATCCGGTTAAAGTCGGTTTCATAGGAACTGGTGATGAAGGGAGCGTTTTGCTCACCGAGCATCCACCAGAATACATGGAAATTGTTGCGATTGCCGACTTGCGTCCCACCAACCAGAAACGCGCTTTCGATGGCGACGGCAACGAACACCGTATTGGTCTCGTTAAAAAACTCGGTGCCAACTCTAAGAAAAACATCAAAGTTTACGACGATCACAAAAAGCTGCTCGAAGATCCGAACATCGAAGCCGTCGTCATCGCTGTCCCTCTCAGCCAGCATGCTCCAGTTGCCATCGATGCCCTCAAAGCCGGCAAGCACGTTCTCTGCGAAAAGCTGATGGCTCACGACATCACTCAATGTAAAGAGATGATCAAAGTTGCCAAAGAGAACAACAAACTCCTGGCTGTCGGTCATCAAAGGCACTACAGCGTGCTTTACGATAACGCCAACCATATTGTCCAACAGGGATTGCTGGGCGACATCAAATTTATTCGTGCCCAGTGGCATCGCAATAACAGTTTCCCCGGTCGCGACAGCTGGCGGAAGCAGATCAATAAGACAGATGCCGC
>DOCI01000077.1:6003-6760 GCA_003503535.1 Planctomycetaceae bacterium | reverse complement strand
TCTTTCATCGATATCAAAGGCTCGGACGCGACCAACGCGTTGCAGGCGGATCAGTTGACTGTGTTGCTGGATAACGCGAACCGTATTATTATTTATTACGGATGTTGGGTGATCGAAACATGTTGAAAACATCTTGACTACGCGGTTAAGACATGGCAGCTACGACATCAGCTTTGACGTAGAGATCGATGCGACTGCGATAAACACAGGAGATTTACTGGTTGTGATTTCTAGTTCAGAAGAGACCAATCAGTTGAATGCTTTTGCAAAGCGTGCAGGGGCGTTTGTTGCAACGATTGTCTTGCTGACAGCAAAGCCAGATTCGACGATTGGCAGTTTAACGGATGTCATTTTTTAAACTGGCGTTCCTGATATTTATACCAACAGGAATAGTGTTTTTCATTGTAGACTCTGTGCTATTTTGAAAAAATGATTTCGCGGATCATTTGGAAAAGGGGTTCAGGAAGAGGAACTGCATACACACCATGCGAACTTTGAACCAAAATTTCATCGCTGATTGAAGTTGATACCCTGAACGCAGAACAGCCCTTCCAAAGGAATATTTCCAAAATGTTTGACATGCGTTTTCTACTGATTTGTTTCGCCGTGTACGCAGTGCTAATCAGCGCAAACGTCTTTGCTGAGAATGTTGTTGATTATCAAAAAGACATTCTCCCGATCATCTCGAATCACTGTTACACTTGCCATGGGCCGGACTCGGCGACACGTGAAAGTGGGCTGCGATTGGATCAACGTG
>DOCI01000077.1:1257-5865 GCA_003503535.1 Planctomycetaceae bacterium | reverse complement strand
TTCTGCCATAGCTGCAGGCGATTCCGGCGAGCTTGCGATAGTGCCAGGCGATTTTAGCGCCAGTGAAATCATTCGACGCGTCACTTCGCCAGAACCAGATGTGAGAATGCCGCCTGCCGATGGTCCGAAGGCACTTGATCAGAAGCAAATCGAATTGTTGAAAACGTGGATCAAAAACGGCGCAGAGTATCAGACTCACTGGGCGTTTAAACCAGTCACAGAACCAGTCGTACCAACAACTGGAAGCAGTGATTGGCCGCGGAATGAAATTGATCACTTTGTCTTTGCGAGATTGCTCGATAAGCAATTGAAGCCAGCCTCCGAAGCGAATCGAGAAACGCTGATTCGACGAGTGGCGTTCGACCTGACAGGTTTGCCCCCAACTATTGACGAAGTCGATGAATACCTGGCAGACCAATCAGATCAAGCCTATGAGCAAATGCTCGATCGATATCTGCAGTCGCCGGCATACGGCGAACACATGGCTCGGCACTGGCTGGATCTGGCTCGATATGCCGACACCAACGGTTACCAGTATGACACCGAACGAGAACAATGGGTCTGGCGCGATTGGGTTATCGACGCGTACAATCGCAACATGCCGTTTGATCAATTCACGATTGAGCAACTGGCGGGTGATCTGCTTCCAAATGCGACCGCTCAACAACGCCTCGCGACGGGATTCAATCGGAATCATGGCATCACCATTGAAGGCGGGATTATCGATGAAGAATACCGCACGGAATATGTGATGGATCGAGTGATTACCACCGGTGGAGTCTGGATGGGGTTGACCGTCGGATGCGCTCGGTGTCATGACCACAAGTACGATCCAATTTCTCAGCATGAGTTCTATCAGCTGTATTCGTTCTTCAATCAAGTGCCGGAACGAGGTATGCGAGGCTTCACTCCCAGCGAAACAATTCCATCGCCACTGGTTGGTTATCGACTGCAGGAATTGGAGTCAAAGCTTCTCAAATTACAGACGGAACTGGATAACCCTGTCGATATTGATTCTTATCTCGATACATGGACAGAGCAAATCGCAAATTCCCCCGTTGGCGGCTGGAAAGTTCTCATTCCGGAAACTCTAAAGTCTTCAGGCGGTTCTACACTCACGCAACTTGATGATCATTCCATTCTGGCGGGCGGTGCGAATCCGCGGCAGGACATCTATGACATTGGCTCCCGGACCGATGCCGTTGATATCACGGCAATTCGTCTGGAAGCATTAACTCATGATTCGCTCCCCAACAACGGTCCCGGGCGACACTCCAATTCGAACTTTGTGCTCAGCGAGTTTGAATTAACAGCAGTTTCGGTAGTTGATAATTCGAAGATTCAGACTGTGAAATTTGCACGAGCAATCTCAGACTACGAACAGGTAAACTATGAAGTTGCAAGGGCGATCAACGGCACAGTTGCCAACAACGATGGCTGGGCGGTTGACGGCCCGACCCGTAAGGAACCAGCAACAGCGATCTTCGTTGCAGAAAAGCCGTTCGGATTTTCTGGAGGGACCCTGTTGCGATTTCGCCTGCGGCATGAGGCCGGTTTCGCGACTCACGGTATCGGTCGGGCACGGCTATCCGTAACGACCGATCAGGAAAGAAATCTCCGCTTCAAGGGAATACCGGATGAAATTCGTCTTATCGCAGCCACGGAAATAACGG
The DNA here is from genome assembly GCA_003503535.1 of Planctomycetaceae bacterium. Classification (GTDB taxonomy): domain Bacteria; phylum Planctomycetota; class Planctomycetia; order Planctomycetales; family Planctomycetaceae; genus Rubinisphaera. The sequence goes on along the minus strand of DOCI01000077.1, from coordinate 4,192 downwards.
CCCGTTCTGTTGACGACGCTGCAAAGCTGCGAGACTACTTCATTGAACATCACGATCCTCAAAGTGATCTCAAACAGCGTATCAAGGAGATCGAACAGCAACTGACCACCGCGTTTCCAGCAACGATGATCATGCAGGACATGCCTCAGCTTCGAAAAACCCATGTGTTGCATCGAGGGCAGTACAACGAACCGACAGACGAAGTCTCGGCAGGTATTCCCGCCGTGTTCCCATCGATGCCAAAGAGTGCTGCTGCCAATCGGTTGGGATTTGCCGAATGGTTGGTGGCCCCTGAGCATCCGCTGACGGCCCGCGTTGCTGTGAATCGTTACTGGCAGCGTCTGTTCGGAATTGGACTCGTGAAAACTTCGGAAGACTTTGGTGTCCAGGGATCGCATCCCAGCCATCCGGATTTGCTGGATTGGCTGGCGACCGAATTCATCCGCAGTGGTTGGGACGTAAAACATATTCAGCGTTTGATGATGACGTCGGCAACGTATCGACAGACATCGCGAGTTGGGGCTGCCGAATACCAGGCCGATCCAGAAAATCAATGGCTTGCAAGAGGCCCCCGCATGAGACTTGATGGTGAGGAAATTCGCGATGCAGCACTGCTGGCAAGTGGGCTGATAGTAAATCAGCTGGGCGGAAAAAGCGTCTACCCCTATCAGCCTGTCGGGCTCTGGATGGAGCTGAATAATCGTCCGGGCTATTCCAAAGAATATCCGCAGGGCAGTGGCGACGACCTCTACCGTCGAAGCATTTACACATTCTGGAAGCGAACCGTTCCTTCGCCGATGCTAAAGATTCTGGATGCCCCCGAACGTGAGTTCTGCACCATCCGTCGTTCGCGAACGAATACGCCATCACAAGCGCTTGTTCTATTAAATAGCGTGCAATTCGTTGAGGCTGCCCGGCATCTTGGTGAAAGAATGATGAAGTACGATGCATTGCGACTGGAAGATAAGCTGACGTTTGGATTCCGGCTGGTCACAGCACGCAAACCGACGGAGCTTGAGATGGAGGCGATTATGGAAGCATTTGAGTCTGAACGACTTAAATTGGCTGCCTCACCGCAGACGGCATTGAAGATATTGCAGGTGGGTGAATCGGAATTCGATTCCACACTGGATCAATCGCAGTTGGCTGCGTTCGCTACGATTGCAAGATTGTATTTGAATCTGGACGAAGCGATTACGAAAGAGTAACGGCTGATGGACGCCTTTCATTCCTCGACAGACGCCCAATGACTGCAAAGAACAGGAACACAACACGTGAACAACCCAATCCAGCAATCTCAACTCCTGCAAACTCGGCGACACTTCTTCGGTCGCAGTTGCACCGGTATTGGTGTTGCCGCGCTGGCGTCTTTGATGAATGAATCTTTGCCGGCCCATGCGAATCCGGTACCGGATGTCGTCAGCCAGCTGTCGCAGTTCGCACCGAAGGCGAAGCGAGTGATTTATCTGTTGCAATCGGGAGCGCCGTCGCAGGTTGATCTGTTCGACTACAAGCCGACGCTTAACAAACTTGATCGCACGGAATTGCCGGACAGCATTCGGCAGGGGCAACGACTGACCGGTATGACAGCCGGACAAAAGAACTTCACCGTTGTCAAATCGCCCTGGAAGTTTCAACAGCATGGACAATCGGGAACGTGGCTCAGCGAGCTTTTACCTCACATGTCGAATGTTGTCGACGACATCTGTGTGATTCGTTCGATGCACACCGAAGCGATTAATCACGATCCGGCAATCACGTTCTTTCAATCCGGTAATCAACAACCGGGGCGGCCAAGCATCGGAGCGTGGCTGAGCTACGGTCTTGGCAGCGAAACTCAGGATCTGCCTTCATTTGTGGTGTTGCTCACCAAGAACACGTTTCATCAGGCTCAACCACTTTACGATCGTCTGTGGGGCAGCGGCTTTCTTCCATCGAAATTTCAGGGGGTGAAGTTTCGCAGCCAGGGCGATCCAGTTTTGTATCTGAACGATCCCACTGGACGTTCCAGTTCTGACCGCCGCGCGATGCTCGACCGGCTTGAAAAGTTGAATCGCATGCACGAAGAGGCCATTGGCGATCCAGAAATTTCATCCAGAATCGCTCAATACGAAATGGCCTATCGCATGCAGACGTCTGTGCCCGAACTGGCTGACACTTCTGACGAACCTGCCAGCACGTTCGAGCTATACGGAGAGTACGCGAAGCAGCCCGGTTCACATGCCGCAAATTGTCTGTTAGCTCGCCGTCTTGCAGAACGCGGTGTCCGTTTCATTCAGGTTTTTCATCGCGGCTGGGATCATCACAGTAATGTGCAAAAATATTTGCCGACGCTTGCCAAGGAAACCGACCAGGGCTCAGCGGGACTGATTCAGGATTTAAAACAGCGCGGCATGCTCGACGAAACACTTGTCATTTGGGCAGGTGAATTTGGCCGCACGGTTTATTCGCAAGGTAATCCTGACACATTCGGTCGTGACCATCATCCTCGATGTTTCTCCATCTGGATGGCAGGTGGAGGCATCAAACCAGGAATCAGTTACGGCCAGACGGATGACTACTGTTACAATATCGCCGAAAATCCCGTTCACGTTCATGACTTTCATGCTACGTTGTTGCACTGCCTGGGAATCAATCACGAGCAGCTCACATACCGCTTTCAGGGGCGTGACTTCCGTCTCACGGATGTTCACGGCAAGGTAGTCAGTGAGATCTTGTCTTAACCTTTGTCGTCTATGTCTTATTGACTTTGACGACAATTCGCACTTGCACATGTTGGGAATAAAACGTGTTTCGCAACTCTGAAAATTGCCGGCAAACAAACATCGGAATGGATCTATCGTTTCTTGCGATGCTGTGTTTGAATTATGTTTTGAACTTGCCGGTCGCGTACAGCGATGAAACACAATTACCGAACGCCGCAGGTTTGAAGCTT
>DOCI01000077.1:747-1101 GCA_003503535.1 Planctomycetaceae bacterium | reverse complement strand
CACGTCAGAACTGATCTGATTCATCATTGTCTGGATTGCCATGGAGGCAAATCCACAAAGGGCAACTTCGATCTGACAACGCGAGAAACGCTGATGGACAGTGGCTTCGTTGGGGAATCGGCGGACGGGAGTTATCTGATGGAGCTGATTCATCATACCGAACAACCAGCGATGCCATTCAAAAAACCGAAGCTCGAAGACGACGTTATCAAACGCATCGGACAATGGATCGATCTGGGAGCCCCCTATGATTTGCCACTGACGGACACGACTTCAAAACCACAAGGCCCGATGGTTGTTACCGATGAGGACCGTAAGTTCTGGTCGTTTCAGCCGTTAATAAAACCGCAGCCG
>DOCI01000077.1:0-617 GCA_003503535.1 Planctomycetaceae bacterium | reverse complement strand
TTAATAAAACCGCAGCCGCCCAGGGTCAATAATGAAGCATGGTGCCGAACGGAAATTGATCGGTTCATTCTTGCGGCTTTGGAAAACAAAAACCTGACTGCCAATCCAGACGCCGACGCGAGGACGTTGTTCCGGCGTGCATCCTATGGACTGGTTGGTCTGCCGCCGAAAAGTACATCCGATCAAGCAACTCTGGACGATACCGTCTGGGAAAATATGATCGACGAATTGCTGGCGTCGCCTCAATACGGCGAACGCTGGGCGCGACACTGGATTGACGTGGCTCGATTTGCTGAATCCTACGGTTATGAGCAGGATTACGACCGCCCCAACGCCTACCACTACCGCGACTTTTTGATCAAAGCGTTCAATGCCGACATGCCATATGATCAGTTTGTCAAGTGGCAGCTGGCGGGTGATGAATTTGCTCCAAATGATCCGTTGGCAAAAATGGCAACGGGATTTCTGGGCGCTGGAGTCTTCCCAACTCAGTTGACCGAAGCAGAATTTGAATCGACTCGCTATGACGAACTGGATGACATGACGGCAACAACCGGTGTGGCATTTCTTGGGTTGTCGGTGGGGTGTGCTCGATGTCACGACCATAAATTCGATCC
>DOCI01000237.1:12468-21888 GCA_003503535.1 Planctomycetaceae bacterium | reverse complement strand
TAATCTTCTGAATGGTAAATTTCGCAAACTCGCTGCGTTCTGGTCGGGCGTATTCAAGCAAACTGTTCACCGAACGCTCCATGCGGCGAATCTCATGGACAACCAGTTCCAGGTCATCCGTCGGTAAGCCTTCTTCAGCAAATTTATCTTTGTTGACCTGAATCAGCATCTTAATTGATGTGAGCGGATTACGAATCTCATGGGCAACACCGGTTGCCAGTTGGGCCAGTGTCATCATTTGCTGAGCTTTTAAAGCTTCCGATTCCCGCGCCATCGTAACACGTTCCTGCTCGGCCTGCTTGGCAGCCAGAATCACAAACCAGACCGGTAAGGCACAGACAAGAGTCAGCAAGATTGCGTCAAAAAATGCTTCGCCTGTAATACCAAGAATATCAGGCATAATATAGGGCAGGACCAGCATCACAAATACTTCGGTCGTGAAAATGAGCACGAGGATGATCACGAGAATTCGCAATGGGGAACGAACAATGGTCGCTAAAATGGAATTATAATTGAACATGTCCGTCAAACGCCTTATTTCATCTAATAAGAAATACTACAGATTTCATTTTTGCACTCAGTTCAAAGTATTTCATTATTCATCATACAGGAGTATCTGGCTGTCATATATTTGGCGGTCATCATTGTAGCGAATTTCACATCAAACGATTTTTAAGAATTTCACCTGTTACAACACAACTGGCAGGCAATCTCCTTTGGTCAGAGATTGAGATTAAAATCGTTGACTCACCAGATACGGACTTCACGTTGAAATCACAAGTGAATCATTTCGTACCGCAATCCATGTACCATTAATAAATCTCTGAAATTCAGGGGAGCCACAACTCTGCCAGACTAGTATTGGAAAGAAAGTGTTCATCGGTTGGACAGTTTATAGTTCGCTAAAGATTATCAAAAAGAATCGACATGCGATAACTCCTTAAAGTAGTATCAACACGGCATTCCTGCTTAGATTTCGGGTTGTTTTGATCCGCGGGTTTGAGAGGTTTCAATCCGCATTCTTGGAGGGAACGTTCCACTTAGACCATTTACAAATGGTATCTGCTGTCGCATAGACATCAAATGTCCTTAGAACGCTGTGTTTGCTGCTGCTGAACGCTGCAGGTAATTTTTAAATAGGCTCTCGACGACGTTCGATTGCATACAGCTGTGTGGTCTGGCTGTTTTGGTACCCAATTGAGAAGATTGAGTTCTATGGGTCTGTCATTTGGAGAGGTACTGACTAATATGACTTGAATAATCTCTGCTCCCCTTTTGACAGGAAAAATCACAATTCCGGTAAATTTGAAGAGTCGAAACCTGCAAGGGGAATTGATGGATGATCCCGATTTGGATCGAGCCGAACATGCACTGGCATTACGGGGACTCGCTCGGATCAATCTGGTGACGTGCAGCACACGCATGCTATGGCGGAACATACTCACGCTTTCTCGGGAAACGGAAAAACCTCTGTCGGTATTGGATGTCGCCTGTGGTGGCGGTGATGTTCTGCTGACTCTGGCAAAAAAAGGTCAGGCCGCCGGCTGCAGCATGAAGTGGATCGCCTGCGATTTGAGTCCGACCGCCATTGAAACGACGGCCAGTCAGTTTGAAGCGGCACAGTTGCCTGTTGAAACGCACATACAAAATGCACTGGAACCAGACCATTCCCTCCAGGCCGATGTCGTCTTCTGCTCTTTATTTCTGCATCATTTATCGGAAGATCAAGCTATTGAATTACTGAAAAGCATGGCATCCAGAGCAGAACGACTGGTTCTGGTGAGTGATCTCCGCCGAAGCCGATGGGGTTATCAACTGGCCTGGTGGGGCACGCGACTGTTGTCCCGTTCAAGGATCGTTCATGTGGATGGTCCTCGATCTGTCGAAGCCGCTTACACTGAACAGGAAGTTCATTCTCTGGCTCAGCAGGCTGGACTGGAGAATGAAACCGTGACTCGATTCTGGCCGGAACGTTTTTTACTGAAGTGGAAGGTTTCTGTTTGAATCAATCCATTGCAGATATTTCGCTGACAAAAGCAGCTACTCAGTTATGGGATGCGGTCGTGATTGGAGCAGGACCTGCTGGCGCTGCCTCTGCTTTTCTCCTCGCCCAGGAGGGATTTAAAGTATTAATTGTCGAAAAGAAAACATTCCCCCGAGCCAAAGTGTGCGGCTGTTGTTTGAGTGGGCGAGCAGTTCGGCAGCTTGAGCATCTGGGATTGTCGGAGGTATTGACCCGAGCGATTCCTTTGAAATCCTTTGTCTTGAAATCGGCCAGTCAATCCGTTCAATTGCCAACCGCTGGAGGTGTCGTACTTTCACGGACGGAACTCGATTACAATTTGCTGCAAAGAGCCGTCTCTGCAGGGGCAGATCTCATACAGGGAAGCACGGCAATCCTCGGGCAAGTGAACGATCACTCTCGGACCATAACGTTGCACTCGCCTGCAGAAACCGTCTCGCTGGAAGCCAAACTGATTCTCTGCTGCAGTGGATTGGGAGAGATTCCCCATAACTCCGGAGAAGAAATCAATGTCGATGTCGAAAAGAATTCGAAGATTGGCGTTGCGGCTATTGTGGACTCTGGGAATTGGATCGAAAGTCAGACAATCGAGATGATTGTCGATCGTGCTGGATATGTGGGCCTGGTTCAACTGGAAGATGGAAAATTAAACCTTGCCGCTGCACTGAATCGCGCTACCATCAAGCAGGCAGGTGGAGTGACGCAAGTTATCTCCGGGATGCTTGAGCGGACGGGGTTTGGTACTAAGCTCTCGGCTTTCGAGCCCCAATGGCAGGGAACTTTACCGATTACAAGACAGCTCAGATGCCCTGCATTCCCCCGAACGTTTGTCTTGGGAGATGCTGCAGGTTATGTCGAACCGTTTACAGGGGAAGGCATAGCCTGGGCCTTTGAATCGGCTGAACTGGTTCAGTCTCTGGCCGGACAAGCGATTCATAATTGGAAACCGCAGTTTGTGCAGGATTGGAATTTCCATCACCAGAAATTGGTCAGGAGACGGCAACTCACCTGTAAAATTATAAAAAGAATGCTGGATACGCCCTGGCTAATTCGACCGGCAATTAATCTCCTCAGCATAGCCCCGCAGATCTCTCGCCCCTTTGTCCGGTCTATCCACGGATAAAGTAGACGAACTCAACCCGAGCCTTCTCGACGAAAGTACTGATGAAAATAATTGCGATTGGAACAGCGACTCCGAAACATGTCGCCACAATGGAAGACCGGTTTCAAATCTCTCAGAAAATGTACCGCGGCTCCGAGAAAGAGCGTCGTGTGCTGCCTAAGTTGTATGAAAAATCGCGAGTCCAGCAACGACACAGTTGCATTTTGGGATCTTCCAGCGGCGACTTGATGCAGCGGCAAAGTCTCTATGAATCCGTTGAAGAACAACCCGATTATCCCGGCCCGGATACCTTAAAACGGATGCAGGCGTATCAGGAACATGCGACCCCACTGGCGGTAAATGCTTGCCAGCAGGCATTTGAAATGGCGAATCTGAAACCCGATCGTATTACTGATCTCGTCACCGTTTCCTGCAGTGGATTTCATGCTCCGGGATTTGATCTCGATCTGATTGAACAGTTGCCATTGAAGCGTTCGACTTCGAGAACACATGTCGGATTTATGGGCTGTCATGGTGGACTTAACGGCTTGCGGACGGCGGCCGCTTATACAAATTCCAATCCGGACTCAGCAGTTCTCTTGTGTGCAACAGAGTTATGCACACTGCATTATCAGTACGAAGGGGGAGCGGATCAGATTGTTGCGAATGCCTTGTTTGCTGATGGAGCCATGGCGGTGATTGGAGTTCCAGACTCATCAAATCATGCAACTCAAACCGGTTGGCGGGTCGCTGCTTCAACATCGTATGTCATTCCTGATTCTGTGGAAATGATGTCCTGGTCGATCGGTAATCAAGGGTTTGAAATGACACTTTCTTCCGCATTACCCCAATTGATTTACGACCACATTCAATCCTGGCTCAGTCAGTGGCTTGCCACGCGTGATCTCTCCATTGAGGAAATCCGTGGTTGGGCTGTCCACCCAGGTGGACCAAGAATTCTGGCAGCTTTTCAGGAAGCCGTCGAATTGCCAGCAGACGCATTGAGGCATTCCTACGACGTCCTGAAAAATTACGGGAACATGAGTTCGGCGACCGTCTTCTTCATTCTCCAGCAAATGATGCAGGAAGAGAATCATCTCCCATGCGTGGTTCTAGGATTTGGACCAGGCATCACGGTCGAAGCTGCTTTGTTATTACCCATTTAATTAGTCATCACTGAAAATCATCGTGACTTTGGTAGCTGGATTTTCCTGGTCCGGGGGACATCAAATGGACCTTCAAATAAAGCACATCGAGTCGACTTTAGAGTTGTCATATTCTCCGGGGTTTCATCAACCAATAGTAGAAGGTAGGAACCACAAGCAGATTCAGGAGTGTGGATGTGGTCAGTCCTCCCAGAATAACGAAGGCCATAGGGAATTCGATTTCGTGGCCCGGAATATTGCCTCCAAGAATGATTGGCACCAACGCCAGACCTGTCGTCAGGGCTGTCATGAGAATCGGGGCCAGTCGCTCTGAGGCTCCCCGGAGGATTAAATCGGTTCCGAACGAAACACCTTCGTTATGTTCGAGATGTCGATAGTGGTCGATCATCATGATGCCATTCCGAGCCGCGACTCCCAGGACGGTGACGAAGCCAATCAATGATCCCAACGAAATCACTCCTCCGCACAGAAAGGCTCCTGCAATTCCACCAATCATGGAAAAGGGAAGCGTCAGAAAAATCAAAACCGCGGGACGGAATGCCTGAAAATCAGCATAGAGCAACAGGAATATTGCGATACCCGAAAATATGGAGAGGACTAAAATCCGTTGCCGGGCAGCCGAAGCTTCTGCATATTCACCCAGAAATTCCGGATGATAACCCTGGCGAAATTTCACGTTTTCCTTGACGGCTTTTTCAATGTCCTGGGCGACGCTACTCAGATCCCGCCCCTCAACATTACAGAGGACATCGATTTTACGTGACGAACCTTCCCGGGTAATCACATACGGAGCCGGTTCAATAGAAATCTCAGCCACATCACCCAATGAAACCTGTGCTCCAGAAGGAGTGTCGATCATCAATTTTTGCAGAGAATCGAGATCGCTGCGAATCGCATCCTCGCCCCAGATCATCACACGATAAATCTTCTGGTCTTCGAAGACTTCTCCGACCTGTGTGCCATTGACCAGAGTTGATGTGGCAGAAGAAATATCTCCCGGCGTTAATCCAAAGACCATCGCAGCTTCTTTGCGTATTTTGACCACAATCTGTGGAACAAGGACCTGTGTTTCGACTTTTAATCCGGTCACACCTTCAACGCCACTCATAGCGGCGGAGACCTCTTCAGCTGTTGTTCTGAGTTCATCGAGATTTGGACCATAAATGCGAACGACAATTGCTCCGCTGGCGCCGGAAAGGACTTCCTTAATGCGTTCCGTTAAATAGGTGAGGAGATCGCGATACAAACCGGGATAACCATCGACAATTTCCTGCACCTTGGCAACGGTGGCATCATAATCGACATCTTCGTCGATGCTGATCCATAACTCGGTAAAGTTGGGACCGACTACTTCATCCGCAACTTCAGCCCTGCCAATGTGAGCACCAAAATTCCGCACACCTTCCACGTCCATCATTTCTTCGCTGGCACGGATCGTGATGCGATTCATAGCGTCGATACCGATCCCTGGTTTTTCTACCCAGTGCATCAGAAAATCAGTTTCTTTGAATTTGGGAAGCAATTCTTCGCCCAGATACGATACGGAAACCGCAGCAGCGACAAATAGACAGATCACAAATGCAGCGGCAACAGTATCTGCAAAATCTTCAGGTGTGGAGACTGCGATCCAACTCAGCCAGCGATTTACGCAGACTGGTCATCAATTCCAACTCGCGAATTTGTGAATCGAGATACTGACTGGTTGACTGCAAAACATCATCCCTGATGAAAACAATGACTCACGAGTCAGTCACGCGTAGTCGAGATCCATCTCTATCAGCATATTCGGCACATTATGGATAACAACTACTCAAGGAATAATTCCTAAAACCAGATGCCTGAGAATCCCACAGCCTGATCAGCAGATTCTTCATAATCGTTATAAACTATCGTGTAATCTGCAAATGTTTGAGAGAGATGCGAACTGGGCTGGTCATTGGTAATGCATTAACAGCAATGGACAAATAAACCCTGCAGACTTTTCCGCCTGTTACGGAGTCGCGAGTTGGTGTTCCTCACGGTTTAAACGTAAGAGAAAGGGCCTATGATAAAAGCATGACCGTTGCAGATAATGCCTCATCAGACGGTTGAGACATTAACGATCAAGCCGAGAAATTTGTTCTAGAGCATATTCAAAAATTACCTGTAGCGTCCGGCAGGAGCAAACACAGCGTTTTCAGGGCATTTGAGGTCCAAGCGACTGCAGATACCATTTGAAAATGGTCTAACAAGGAAGATGGAAAATGCACTCGGCTATTTGTACTTACAGCGACATTGGTATCACAACGCGATACAGCTGATATAATTTCTCAAGTACTCGGATACGCGCAAGCCATAAGAATCTTCAAATCGAGCCAGTGGAAACGGATCGATCATGACATTGGCACCGTCTCCGTTCTGCATCCTGCGAATCTTTACGACGGCTTCACTCATCTCTCAAGGATTTGGACATCCCCAAATGAATAATCAATTTGCAATCGTTTTGAAGTATTTCCTGGCTACTAATCTTGCCATTGGAGTGCTGCTTGCTATCTTAACGACCCCTTCATCTGTGCACGCTGAGCATGCAGGAAAACAGCAAATTCTATTGCTCGGCGACAGCACAACGGAAGGAAGCGTGCCCCGACGACTAAAACCCGAAGGCCCGCATTTGGAGAAAGTATTGGAGCAATTACTGGCCGCGGAAGGAGACCTTCCTCCATGCCAGGTTATCAATTCCAGTTTGAGTGGCGAATACATTCGTCGACTTCTCGACTCAGGACGATATGATCGCGATGCGGCCAAATTGCCAGGACTGGATTTCATTTTCATTCGTTACGGTCTAAACGACCGAGCGAGGCGAGAAGAGTTTTCCGAAAACTTCACGAAAGATTTTCACGAATTGCTTGCTCGCCTGAAAGAAGACCATCCCAATGCGTTGCTAGTCCCGATGACTGTCATTCCCTACGCTAATGAAGAAGCCAGCAAAGAGATCAACGATCTGGTTCGCCAGGCGGCCAGGAAAGAAAACTTAGAGGTCTTTGACATCTATCCACGCTACGCTGACGAATTGAAAAAGGGATTCAATATGCTCAATTATCGTCGGTATCCGCTCGAAAAAATCCCCAAACAGTATCACGAATTGGTCGAACCTTTTGTGAAGGGACCAAGTGTGGAAATTATGAGTAACGAACTCGATCCCATCCTGGGCCATCTGGAAGGTTGGTATGCAGATCGGCATCCCAACTTGGCCGGCTACAACGTGATTGCCGACGAAACTGCGAAGTATCTGTCAAAACGACTGCGTGAAAACAAAGACGAATAATGACATGATTTTATGCTTTGCGTAATTCATGATTATTCCGCGACACTCTTTTATCGATGCTTCATGAACTTACTTTTTTCCTCATGACCACTGAGCGCTGAGTTGCTGTAAATCTGGTTTTGCTTTTGACTGCGAATCGGCGAAGTAGTGCTCTTCGACTTGAGCAATGTCGGACTGCAAAGCGGCTTGCTCTTCCGGGCTTAAATCCACAGTTTGAGCATGTTTTCTGAGTCGAGTCAGGAGAGTGAATGGGGTAAGTGGTTCTTCTGCGACTGCCTCTTGAGCTGACGAAGCTGACTGGCGTTGACGGGCTAAGCTCACAAATCCAACCAGTATGAACAGCCCGGCAAAACTGAGTAGAATTCCGATTGTCCAGGCATATCGATTCGAACCATACTCGGCATTCAAGGCAACAATTCGTTCCGTCTCTTCAAGATCGGCATCGACGTAGCGCTGATAACTGCTTTTCTCCAGGCCAACGACCGGATCGGGGAAGGCAAATTTCTCTGGCGTTGGTATTGAAGGATTGGCAGCCGTGTAATGCAGTGTCCATGTTCTTTCAGAGCGAACAATCGGTTCCTCGGCTTCCTGATCAAACTCGATCACGCTGACGCCGGAATCTTCCGTACTTTCAATTTTGAAAGCTGGAACCTCCGTCTCGACGAGATGGGAAAGTTCGGGAATCAGTCCACGACCTGTTGCTCGAACTTCAACCTTGAGTTTCCCTTTATCGGACTCCCGTTCATCGAGCACCTGGACAAGTTCTGCATCACTCCACTGAGAGGGAGTTGATTTTTTTCCAGCGTCTATTGGCAGAGGAGAAGTTGAGATCGGTAGAACGACGTAGCCGGAGGTATCCATGAAATCGAGATCCAATTTCAGACCGGGGATTTTGTCTACTTCGGGTCCTCGGGCTTTCAGCAGGAGATGAGCATAGGGTGTGACACGCCAGCCTTCGCGGGATTCATTGGCCCGGCTTTTTGTTTCCGGATGATTGAAGGTAATCGAAAGCACCTCAAAATGATCCTGCAGCATGAGAATAGCTGCATCCTGAAATTTGTCACGATAATTCTCGGTGGGGCGTCCGTAGTTGTATGAAAAATACATATTCTTCTGGTTGTTGAGATACTTGGAAAAGCCTCCCGCCTCCCGTTCCAATTCCTGTGTGTGATGCAAATCGATATAAACACCAAAAGGTTCTTCGTGTCCGACAGTGCTGCTTCCATCGAGTCGGGCGACCAGTTCGAGTTCGGTGACCAAATCCTTGTAGTAATCGTAAACTTTGCGGGCTTCGAGTGCTCCCGGGTTATCGCCCACAAGTTTGAAACCTGCTTCGAGATAGCGAAACTTGCAGGAAGGACTGACCGCGCTCATGCGTGTGAACAGTCCATTTGCAAACTGATCGCGGTGACGTTCCCCCAATTCCCCTGGCATTTTTTGAAGCATCTCGGCAATCTGCTCGACTTCACCAGGGGCCTCGCTATTCTTCTCGCTGATCCCCTGCAGTTCCGTGGCTCCCAGAGCCGCATAGAACCAGTGATCGAACACGAGTGTCGACTGTTCGCGCTCAGGAAGTTCTGGTGCCAGTTTTAGATAAGCCTGAGCCGCATTTTCGAAAACGTCAAACGCGACCTGACGACGGGCACTGAATTCAGATGAAGGAGCCACTTCCTGCAAATAGTCATTCTCGTCATGCAGTAAACAGGCTTTAGTAAGCGATAATTGCCAATGTTCTGGATACTGTTCCAGAGCCTTACTCAGCACGCTGCTGGCGACCTGATACCCACGCGTCACTTCAGCCTGAATATCCGCTTTTTTACGTTTG
>DOCI01000237.1:11213-12377 GCA_003503535.1 Planctomycetaceae bacterium | reverse complement strand
TTTTGGCATCACGTTGCACGTTGGGATCCCGCCAGGTGCTGCTCAGATTCGAACGCATTTTCTGGATCAAGCCTGCCATTGTTTCCGGCTCGATGGATCCCCATGTTCCAAAAATTTCTTCGATGTCTTCCACATCGTACACTTCGGCTACGCTGTGACACGTCATGAAGGCACTGACAAGCAATTGTTCATCGAGTTCTCCTTCAAGCGGCAAGGCTTTCAGTCGGGCAATCCATTCTGAGAGTTGTTGTAAATTGCGTTCCTGCCGGGATCGAGTCAGGGGGATTTTCTCGGCCTTCTGTTCGTAGCCGTACATGAACATGTAATAGTTTGTGCGTTCTCGGGCGGCATTCGGGTTGTGATTTTTGGTCCACACTCTCAGGAATTCTTCAGCCAGTTCTCGTGCGGTCTCAGGATGCGTTGCAGAGAGTTGCTCAATAAACGGAAAGGCTTCATTGGCTTCGTTAACCTTCAACCAGAGTTGACAGATTGTCTTTGTGAATTCCGGCTGCGAACTCTCGTCAAGAATCTCAAACCATTGTTTTGAAGGTGCATATTCCAGGATCGCATTGATGTCAATAGGACTGACCTGTCCCATGCGAAATGGTTGTGAAGAATCGCTCATCGAGTAGGAGGGTTGAGCATAGTAGATATTGCCATACTGATCCCGTTGCATCGAGTAGCCGTACTGACTTTGTTGAGAATGTTGATAGGCAACCTTCGCTTCGGTCAGCCAGTTGCTGGCCAGCAGATTCAGAATTTCAATCAGCTCGTTTGTCACCTCGGGCTTTGCATCAAAGAACGATTGAACCGCTGCGTGTTGCAGTTCGATATATTCCTGACGACTGGTGGCGTCCTGCGGTGTCTGGGCGAGACGCTGGGCAGTTGCGGTCCCTATTTTGGCCAGAATTTCCTGACCACGCTCAGGGTATTTGGTGAAGCTTTCTTCCAGCCAGGTTTTGCCAAGTTCCTCGCGAAGCTTAGGAGCCAACGTGACGGCTCGGGTCAACGCCTGCGCCCGATCGGCATCCTTACCATCTTCTATCGCTAATGCCATTAATGTGACATCCCAGGCTTGTTCCCGAAACGATTCTTTTCGATCCTTATTGAACTGAGCCAGATAATACTCGGCCAGCAGATTGAGTTCCTGCAGACTTTTCTTTT
>DOCI01000237.1:10731-11121 GCA_003503535.1 Planctomycetaceae bacterium | reverse complement strand
CCCTGGCCTCTTCCACGGAAGGCAGGAAGTCGATTGTGAATTGATTGTACGAAGCGGCACTCAACATAAGTGCGGAATTCTGATTCGAGAATTTCCTGGGATCGATCCCCTTCAATTGAGCTACAAAATCTTCAATCCGATGCCCCGCAGCAACGGCTCGACGAAGCAAATTAGCCAGTTTACGAATTTGGATATCCGTCAAATCCTTGGGAGAAGCCAGTAAGATGCCCGTGAGATCCTGAAAATTTAACGAATGCTTTTCTGCATACGCCTGGGCGGGGCGATTCTGCGACTGATTGGCGAAATTTTGCAGGAACTGCTGCATCTCCGCGGAAAGTCCAACGACCTGAGAGAAATCCATGCCGACCTGTGATCCCAACTGGGTAATCA
>DOCI01000237.1:7986-10583 GCA_003503535.1 Planctomycetaceae bacterium | reverse complement strand
TGTGATCCCAACTGGGTAATCATTCGATCATAAGCGGCCACGGCTTCTGCTTCAGTTAACCGCTCGCGATTTGCCAGTAATTCTTTCAGTTGTTCCCATTCCCCAAGCGTCACAGATTCAGACAACAGCTTGATTGTCTCAGCAAATTCCTCTTTATCTTTCGCCAAGGCCTGCTGACTTTCGGTGAGAGTTGCTGGCTTTGGCGTGGCTGCGGGTTCTTCAGTCTTTTCTTCTTCTACTTTCTCTGCTTGCTTTTCGGGTTTGTTTTTATTGACCCATAATTTGAAAATCGCTGAGGGGCGGCGGTCAAAACTCATGCTTTGTATTTGCTGGAGACGCTGGGCTTTCCATTGTTCCTCTGCCTGCTTTTCCGCAGCTAGTCGAGCCTGTTCTTCCGATGCGGCATTTGCGGCAGGTTTTGTTTCTGGTGATGCATCTGCAGAAGTTGGAGCAGTCACCGAAGTCGGCTTCTCTTCAACGGCAGGCTGTGCTGGTACGACCTGCAATGGAACAGCTTGAGCAGGGACATCCTGAGCTTTCAGATTAGGATTCAGATACAAACTAAACACAAGAAAAGCGAACGTGACGGCAAGCTGTCTCGACATAATAACCTCAGCAAAAGTGCGATCTGATCAATCAGAAATCAACGAGTCTGCAATTCACCCCGACATGTCTGCTCAAGAGCCATTTCCATCCGGGAGTGGCCCCAGACCTGCACTTTTGCCTTTTTTCTCATTTTTCTTGGCAACCTTTCGACTCGGTTTCTTCCCCTGGCATTGACCACTGCAGCAGCCTTTACACTGGCAGGGAAGGTTCAACGCCTGCAATTCACTCAAGTCCATTCGTGCTAATCGAATGGCGGCTTCAAGATCGTGTTGACGCGTGGCAAACTCTGCGGAACCTCCTTCAGCTTGTGCCTGCTCGGCCATGACCCGGTAATGCTGCCTTGAAGCTTCGATCTCTGGTTCCCACTCGGTATTGGGAAGCCCTTCGAGTCGCATCAGCCAGGTCATGTAGTATTGAGCACTGGCTAGGGCCTGACGAGTTTCTTTGACCAGTTCGGGAGATGAAGTTTCGTCCGCTTCGAGTTCCTTGAGCAGTCCTTCCAAAGCAACTCTGGCTTCGGGAAGTTCGCTCGATTCCATTTGCGTTTTAGCAAATGCGAGACGAATTTTTCGTTGCTCCGTTTTGCGATCCTCAGGAATTTCAGAGAGGGACTTTGCAAAGCTATGTTTGGCTTGATCAAAATCTCCTTTCTCGGAACTCATCTGAGCCTGCTGGAGAGAGGCATCAGCCTGATCGAGCTGCATCTGTTGCTGACCTGGTCCGACATGATAAGCCCAGGCAAAAACCGGAATGGAAATCCAGCAGAGTATTGCAAAAAGTCGCATCGATTACCTCCTGTCAAAATTGCAGAAACACTGTATTCTTTATACGGCAGAGCTGATTTTCGAAACTGATTGTGAACCTCTGAGCGATTTTCGCCCTATTTCTCTGTTGTTCATTCTAACGCCCGGATAGTAATTTCGTCCAAAATATTCCAGGAACAATGGCAGAAATGAGTAAGCAAATCCCCCAGCCCCAATCAGGAAAAGGGCATAGTCTCGCTTCGTCCATGGTTCTTTGAGATTTTGTGCACCACGATGGGTGATCTCTGAAACGAGATCGGAAGGGAGATGGTGTCGATTGCCATCGTGATAAATGCCATGCAGACGAGTCGCGATTTGTCTTAATGTGAAGACATCCTGTTTGGACTGACGACCGTCAATAAAAGAGCCCTGAGCGGGATCGCCGACTCCGACCACTATCACATTTCCAACGGAAACAGGCATCGGCTGCAATCCCTGAGGCGGAACTGTATCTCCATCTGTGACCAATAGCAGAGTCGCACTGCCGGGATTCCAGGGTTTTGCCAGGACCGCAGCTTCTTTGACACCATCGAGCAGTCGTGTCTGCCCCGATTCAAACGCATGATAGAGCGGCAAATCTCCCAGCACGCCATCGACAACATCAAGATCTTTCGAATCGACAACGACAGGCTTGGCTCCGTTATACACCGCAATGACCGAAACCAGGAATTCCTCAGCCGGGATGCGTTCAAATAACGAACGCATCAAATCTCGGGCGCGGGATTTACGAGATTGTGTCTGAGTGGGGCCAGCATCTTCGAGACGCATACTCGGTGAAACATCCAGCACAATTAAAAGGTGCTGTTCTTTTCCCGGCTGAACTTCTCCCTCAGGCCGAAAGGCCCGTGGTTTTTCAACCAGCAAAGTCGACAATCCCCAAGTCAGAAAACCGATCGAGACGACTCGTACAACAGGGGCAATCTTGACCCACTTGCTCGGCAGTTTATCATATCCAAAGGCGAGTGGTGCAAGTCGCTGACAGCGCCGCAAATGCCAGAACTCGGCGATGAGCGCCAGCAGGCAGACTATAGCAGTGATAACTTCAATTACCATGGCGTATACCTCAGTCCGGAAAGTCCGATCATTGAGAGTGCCAGAAAACATAAACCGGTGATTGCCGCAGGCTGAAATTGATCGTGTGTCTCCGCTGAGATTTTGACCAGCTTCGTCTGCTGCATCTTGTCGACC
>DOCI01000237.1:5052-7921 GCA_003503535.1 Planctomycetaceae bacterium | reverse complement strand
ATCCTTATCTCCCGGCTGAAAAACTTCGCCATTGGTTTCATAAGCGATTTTGACGATCTCATCGGGGACTTCCCCTCCCGCCACATGCACATCGTACAGGACGATATTATCCTCCTTAAGTGCAGTCGCAATTTCGCTGGCTCGATTACCGAACAAGTCGGCACTGGCACCGTCGGAAATGAGGATGATCATGCGATCCCCCTCCTCACGTTCCAGTAGAGTTCGGCGACAGGCTTCCAGGGCCTTTCCGATTTGTGTCCCCCCACCAAGTCCGGGAGGCAGTCGTTTGCGCGGGTCCATAAATGGCAACGCGTACTGAAATGCAGACGTGTCAGTCGTTAACGGCACCCATTGTAAAGTGGCATCGCTGAAGAACGTCAGACCAAACGCGTCTCCTTCACGATGTTCGACGAAATCATTAATTGCTTTCATCGACGCTTCATAACGTGTCCCTTCCTCGAACGGAGCGGTCATGCTGCCAGAGATATCCACGCAAAACTCGATATTGGTCAGCGCCCGTTTTGACCGGGGACTCCCCTGCTCCTGAGGGCCCGCCAGCAGGAAGATGACGACCATCAGAATTAAAGCCGGTAACGATTCAAACAGATTGATCGTCCGTCGCCATCCCATGCCAGAACCATGATTGCCGTAGTCGCTGGGAATGGCGATCTCACGACCGGATCGTTTCCAGGTCCACGTTAATAAACCGATCGGAATGACAAGCAGTGCCAGCAGTTCGGGATGAGTGAAACCGACAATCATTCCTCACCTGCTTTAGCCAATTCGAGCTGATGCTTGGGATTGTTATCGAGGTTTGTAGGATCTGTTGGATGAACAGACGAGTTGGGAAATTCAGCCTCAGTGATATTTTCATAAGGAGCCAGCAGAGCAGCAATATCGACGGGAGCGGCTGGATCGGGACAATGCAGCCAGAATTCCAGTTGCCTCAGCAACGGCCCGGCTTCATCGTGAGCTTTTAATTTCTTCATCACCTCAGCCGGCGACATCTCCTCCAGATGTAACCGCTGACTCCAGTAGCCAATCAACATCCTCTCCAGTTGAGCACGCTGGTCTGCTGGCAATGAACCATCTCGGGCAGAATGAACAAGCGGCCGCAGGCGTTCGGCTAACGTCAATTGCGATTCGGGTTCCTGGACTTCAACTTGCTCCCGTTTTCTTCCGGCAAATATCAGGGCCAACAATCCGAGCACCCAAATGACACTACCAGCAATGAGCATCAGTTGATACCCTCCCAGAGAGGGAAGAGTCGGTTCGGATAATTCCGAAGGAGCGACTTGACCGGCTGGTAAAGTCTCAGTCACACGTACCAGAACAGGATCGATCTTGCCCACTGCCGAACCATCGGACCGAATGAGATAATCGATCAGATTGTATGTTCCTGGCTCAAGGGCATAAAAATCGAAATCATATCGATGATCTGTCCCATGTCCGAATGTCTCAATAATTCGCAGCACAAAGGGATCATGACGATTTTCGAGCGGGCGAACAATCAATTCCGAACCCGGCAGAACCACTTGCTCCAAAGTCGCGGTCATACCAACTGTTGTTGTGAGATCTGTCTCTGCTTTCTCAGTTTCTGCAAAGCTTGAATGTACGTTCAGAATGATGACATTGATTGCGACGATAGCCAGTAATTGAGTCATTTTTGTTAAAGTCATTAGCGGGCTCCTCGTCCGATCAGGCCGCGGGCGGCGAAGAATTGTCGGAGTCGCAAAGCGATCGGTTGATCGGTATCGACGACAAGATGATCAATCCCGCTCCGTCGCAGATCGTCTTTCAGTTTTTCATGATTGCTCCAGATTTTGCGGCCATGTCCAACAATTGTCTGCCCGCTTTCCGCTTCACGGGCTCGATAAAAACCGGTTCCCCTTAAAGTCCGTTCTGCAGGATCGCGCATTTGCAGCACGCAACAATCGTGGCGTTGTGAGAGACGTTTGACAATCGGTAATGCGCCCGGTTCGTGCATATCGCTGATGATGATCATGACCACTCGATGCGGCAGACTGGGGCCAAGTTGTGTGAGTCGCTCGGCCATTTGTGTTGGTTCATCGTCGCGATATTTTCTCAGCTTATGCAGCCATTGCAAAATCTGATCTTTCGCCAGCGAGGGTTGAAAATGCAGAGGTCTCGAACCAACTCCGATGATTCCCACCGGACTTATCCGATCCAGACAGGCTAAAGCCAATCCGCCGGCTATCTGCACACCGAGTTCATATTTACTGTGACGATAACTGCTGATCGCCATCGAAGCGGACGTATCCATCGCCAGATAAACGGGCAGGCGTTTAGGAGCTTCGTATTCCTTAACGAAAATTTTCCCCGTACGAGCAGTCACTCGCCAGTCGATCGATTTGATGGGATCGCCAGGGAGATAAGGCCGCGACTGCACAAACTCCAGCCCGGATCCCAGAAACAGAGAGCGATCCGTTCCGTAATTCAAGCTGTCGGCAAGTCTGCGTACCGCAACCAGAAACTTTCGGGAATCGAGCGGCTCAATGGCGCTCAATGTTCGCGCATTTCGATCACTGTCTGGAGTGGAACTCTGATTATACGAAAACTGTCTCAATACGTTTTACTTTCTGAGTCCGTCATAAATAGTTCGTAGGTTGGGTTAGCAGAACGCGTAACCCAACGCCTCGAAATTCAACTATTTATCGTGCTTCTCCGTTTTTGTTGGGTTACGCTTCGCTAACCCAACCTACAACCTGAGTTGGCGATTAATAACTTTGAATTTTGAATCCATTGCTTTTGTAGTTAACACTAGGGTGGCGAGGGCGCTCTCGAAGAAAAGCCCCCAAATGATTGAACATCCGGGGGCTTCCGCTAACGCGGAGCGCCCCCGCCACCC
>DOCI01000237.1:2187-4968 GCA_003503535.1 Planctomycetaceae bacterium | reverse complement strand
CGGAGCGCCCCCGCCACCCAAGTCAACTTACTGATGTCCATGTTTTGATATTCATTTAAAATCAGATCATAATCGGCTTTCCATTTGTGATGGGATTGCCTCCCGCTTCGGTCATGATCTGCTGGAGAATTTGTGGGCCGGTTTGTCCATCTGCCAGTGCTTCGTAATTGAGTCGAATGCGATGCAGAATGATGTCTTCTGCGAGTGCGTACAGATCTTCCGGAATGACGTAATGTCGACGATGAATAATCGCTCGGGCTCGAGCGGCTTTGATGAGTGCGATGCCCGCTCGGGGACTGCATCCGAAATCGAGTCGGGAATCGAGTCGCGTTCGATGGACGATATCGATCACATGATCCGTGAATGTCTCACTGACATAAACCTGCTGCACAGCATTCATCGCCGCAATTAAATCTTCAGCCGAACCGACCGCTTCCTGCTCGAGCACATCGAATTCCGTGCGGGCTACCGCTCCTTCGCCTTCCCGGCGAATACCGAGCTTGGCGTTTCGTAATAAGACTTCACGCTCCTCGGCTGGTGTCGGATACTGAAGCCGATGACAAAGCATGAATCGATCGAGTTGTGCCTCAGGCAATTCGAATGTTCCCGCCTGTTCGACGGGATTCTGAGTGGCGATGACGAGAAAAGGAGCCGGCAGTTTGAAGGTTTCGTTTCCGATCGTCACTTTGTGTTCCTGCATCGCTTCGAGCAATGCACTTTGAACTTTCGGAGCGGCTCGATTGATTTCATCTGCAAGCAGCAGGTTCGTGAAGATGGGCCCCTTATGAACGCGAAAGTCGTTCGATTTCTGATCCAGAATTTCCGAGCCGACAATATCTGACGGCAGCAAGTCGACCGTAAACTGAATTCGACTGAACTCCAGATGAATACTTTTCGCGAGTGCAGAAACCAGCAGCGTTTTCGCCAGTCCGGGCACACCCTGCAACAGGGTATGTCCTCCCGTGAATAGAGAAATCAGCAAGCGTTCAACAACGACATCCTGTCCAACCACCACCGTTGCGATACGTTGCCGGATCCGATCGATAAAATCCCAGATGGGCGTCATGTCTGGACTTTCCTGATGTGGCACTGACGATTCACCGGAAAGAGACATAGACCTTCTCCATCTACTAATATACAACCGACTCATTTTTATGGATTAACAATTGATCACATTTCCATCATCCTACAAAGCATCTACTCGAAAGATCAAACAAATAGAGAAAACTATTCGATATAATGTCTCTAAAGTACAACGGGACTTTGAACTGGGCTACTACATATCCATGTCTGCGGTCAATCAAGATGTTGTTTGCATCTCAACGAATTGTAGGCAGACTCGACCAGAAGTCGGACCATTCGTCAGAAGGGTCGACCAGCAGCGGATAAAATGGATCTCCCATCGGCTTACCGGTTGGGAATTCAGGATATGTTCCGGCTCCGGGACGATTCGTTTCATTAACATTTGAAACAACACCATCAGCCATCACATTAATAACCGTCGCCCGACGAGAACGCTCGGACCGATTTTCGTAAGAGCCATGCATGAGAACCGGGTGATGAAAACTGGCCTGGCCAGCTGACATACAGATCGGTACTTTATTGTCGAAATCAAGCTGTTGCTCAGGCGTGAGAGCGTCTCGAACTGCATCCATGTCACCTGCAAGTTTCGTCTTTTCAACCAGCCCCCAACGATGTGATCCGGGAATGTAATACAAGCAACCGTTTTGCGTGTCGACATCATCCAGCCCGATCCAGCAGGTCAAATGAGCCATCGGTTTAGTCCATGTCCAGTAAGAGTAATCCTGATGCCACGCGACTACTCCACCATGTCGGGCCGGTTTGCTGAATAGCTGATCGTGGAACATTCGAAACCCGCTTCCCAGCAGTTGGTATGCGGGAACAAGAAAGGCAGGATTCCAAAGCAGGTCATGGAAACCGGGTCGCACCCGCCATGCTCCAAGAGCGTGAAACAGCGTTGCATTCGTGTCGTCGGCTTCGTTGGAATGATATTCGTAGAAATATTCTCGACCACTATGATCCGGAATTACCATCTCTGCCAACTCTGATCGAAGTACTTCCACTTGAGTAGAGTTGAGAAGTTGGATACCGTGCAGAAATCCTTGTACCTGAAATTGATTAATCTGATCAGGACTCAATTGATGCTGACTCCATTCCTCAACGGTCTGTGGTTGAGTAAACAGTTTCGTCAAAAGCCGGTGTTGTAAGCCGAGATCCTGTCCAGTTGTCATTTTCTGCGCCTTATCAAATCGAAAATCCCATCGTTTAATACAATCATTTTTTGTGACTCATTAGCTGACTTCCCATCCCTTACGGTAGGTGCCATTAATGATCACTTCCGTTTCTGGATTGTTTGTCACCTGCATCTTGTCGTGATTCCATTTTAGCTTCCCGGCTGTACGAACAGCCAGAACCCCTAACAAAGTTATTTCGGTCAAACGGGAGCCGTATTCAAAATTGCTGAGAGCAGGTCGCCCTCCTTTGCAGGCATCCAGCCAGTCGCGATAATGGTCCTGTACACGAGGAATTGTGGCAGGTGGCAACTCCGGTTTCTCAATCAGTTCTCCATTTTGTATCAACCGTGGTGTCCCACCTGCCCCTTCACAAAGCAAATGTCCCTTTGTGCCGACAAACATCACGCCACGACGGTATCGACTGCGTACAGGATCCACACCCTCAGGAAGTTCCGGCATCACACCTCCGTCGTACCAGGTAATTTTCAACTCTTGTTGATCTCCTGATTTTGGGAAGTGGAAGTAG
>DOCI01000237.1:0-2055 GCA_003503535.1 Planctomycetaceae bacterium | reverse complement strand
GGAAGTAGCAGATCGTTCCCTGTGGAGCCAGATCCGGGTGAGTCTGGCCGACACAATGAGCTTCGACAGTTGCAGGAGCATACAGGTTGAGTGCCCATGTGGGAGAGTCCATATCGTGGCAGGCGAAATCACCGAGCGCTCCGCAGCCGAACTCCCAGAAGTCGCGCCAGTGGACCGGATGATAAGCCGAATGAAATGGACGCATCGGACGAGGTCCAATCCATAAATCCCAGTTGAGTCCCTTCGGCACCGACTCTGCCTGAGTTGGAGGAGCCATCAGTTCGGGATTCCAACGCCTGGCGGGAACCCAGGAATGCACTTCAGTCACATCACCAACTACTCCACTGCGAATCAGCTCAATCGTTTGAGCCATCGTGTCGCGTGAGTGTCCCTGATTCCCCATCTGTGTTGCAACCTGCATTTCGTTAGCAACTTTGGAAACGAGACGAGCTTCACGGATGTTATGGGTTAACGGCTTTTCACAGTAACAATGTTTCCCCAATCGCATCGCATGGACTGCATTGTGAGCATGTTGATGATCGGGGGTAGAAATCATCACGGCATCGATGCCCTCTTCGCGGTCGAGCATGACACGAAAATCTTCATATTCTGCACAGCCGTGGTTGGGTGTTTTCGCTGCGTAAAAACCTTCAATTTCCGATTTGAAAGGCATGCGACCATTCACTGTCCGATAAATCCGCAAGCTTTTTGTATCAGTTTCCTCAGCGGGATCCGCCACCGCGATCACCTGTGCGTCAGCATGTTGCATTACACCTTTAAGGTTCCCTCTGGCCCGTCCGCCACAGCCTATCATCGCAATATTGATTTTCTCACTGGGAGGGACGAACCCTTTCCCTCCCAGAACATGACGAGGGACAATCTGAAACGCCATACCAGTTGCGACTCCTGTCGCTGCTTGCTTCAAAAATTTACGACGATTAATTGCAGAGGACTTCTCACGTACAGTTTCGACTTGTGATCTATCCGCAGTCGTCGATTGCTGAGTTGATGAAGTGTCGATTGAAGGGTGGGGGTTCATCTATTAGGGCTCTCATTTTAACAGGCAGGGATAATATTTTAGATGGTTCGATGGACCTTATCCATCATCGATCACCTCACTGTGTAATGGTAGGCAGCTGAGCTGTGCTATTCATAATGATTAATACTTTAAACGTGAATTTTAGTCTCACAAGTGATACATTAACTGTCAAGCATATGAATTGAGACATGATCAAAACACAAACCTCATGCGACGAAAAACATTTTAATCAGGAGAGAGACATGCGATCCATTTCTGTTTACACGCTCCTTTTAATGGGACTGATGTTCGTTATCGATAATGTCCAGGCTGCTGAGAATCCTGAGACTCCGAAGTTAAGAATTATCTGCTTTGGTGCCCATCCCGATGACGCCGAATACAAAAGTGGAGGAACTGCCGCCCTCTGGGCTGAACAGGGGCATCATGTCAAACTGGTTTCAGTGACGAACGGGGATATTGGACATTGGAAAATGGCGGGAGGTGAACTCGCGCAGCGTAGGACGGCGGAATCGGCAGAAGTTGCAAAGCGACTGGGAGTCACTTCACAGGTTCTCGATATCCATGACGGTGAACTCCTGCCGACTCTCGAAAACCGGCGAACAATCACGCGGCTGATTCGTGAATGGGATGCAGATATTGTGATTGCTCATCGTCCATGGGATTATCATCCCGATCACCGCTATGTCGGTGTTCTCGTACAGGATGCCGCATTTATGGTCACCGTCCCCTTCTTCTGTCCAGATACTCCCCCTTTGAAGAAAAATCCCGTCTTTTTGTATTCGAGCGACAACTTCAAAAAGCCTTATCCATTCGATGCGGATATTGCAGTCGGGGTGGATGATGTCTTTGAAAAGAAAGTGAATGCTCTGCTCGCACTCGAATCCCAGACATTTGAGGGGGGAGCGTTGGGAAGTGCGGAAAAAACAGCGAAAAGTCCACCGGCTTCTCAACCTGAGTTGAGGAAGGCCTGGCTACGGGAACGCTGGGAACGTCGACAGGGAGGCGAAGCGGATCGA
>DOCI01000295.1:14042-14443 GCA_003503535.1 Planctomycetaceae bacterium | reverse complement strand
GGGTTGATCAAATCGAAGTGAAAGTCGAGCCGGAAATTGCCATCGAACTATCAACGGGTTCGCATCGAGTCACGGTTGCTTCTGATAGTCAAGCTCGTTCGATGAAACCGATTCGTATTGAATTGATTGAGGTGGAAGGTTCGACTGGGCAGGCGGCTTTGGTGAATGAATGAATCAATCCTAAAGGGGCATGTACGGATAGTCACTTTTCGTCTCGATTGAAAAAGTTAAAATATGTAATTATGTGCAAGTTTCTCGGGCGATAATCCCTTTTCAAGCCCTTTCACTCCATTATTCTAGGATCTAACTATGATGAATCTCCGTCTTCAAGTTCCTCGAAAAGCATTTACGCTAATCGAACTACTGGTCGTTATCGCGATCATTGCCATACTTGTGGCTTT
>DOCI01000295.1:11196-13935 GCA_003503535.1 Planctomycetaceae bacterium | reverse complement strand
ATTGCCATACTTGTGGCTTTACTTTTACCAGCCGTTCAACAGGCTCGTGAAGCGGCACGTCGCAGCAGTTGCAAAAACAATTTGAAGCAAATTGGTTTGGCCCTGCACAATTATCACGATACTTACCGTGTCTTTCCCCCAGGATACATCAATCAATTTGATGATCCTCAGCCGACAAATTCTGGAGAATACTCAACAGCAGTCGGTGCTGAACGCAGTGCCTGGAGTTGGGGGGCTTTTGTCTTGCCATTTGTGGAGCAAAGTGCTTTGTATGATGTTCTTCAAGTCGGAGATATTCGAATCAAAAATGCTCTGGCCACGCCAGCCTTGCTATCCAATATGCAGAACCCAATCAGCTCTTTCCGATGTCCTTCAGATACTGCTCCAGATGTAAACACGTCAAAACAGGTACAGGACTCTGCTGGAACCGCCCGGAATATTGCGACTGCCAACTATGTTGCATCGAATTCAAGTCGAAGATGGCATTCCTCTGGCTCCTGGGTGACTGGACCAGGTTTAGGTGAACTTAGTCAGTGGGGTACACCTCCAAATGCCAATCAAAGCCCTAACGGTATGTTCTGGAGAAATTCGAAAGTCCGAATGCGAGACATTACAGATGGCACAAGCAACACAGTCATGGTTGGAGAACGTGCTTGGGAATTAAATAACCCTGCTGGAGCTACCTTTAACTGTCGAGCAGGAACCGTGCTTGGAACGCGAATCACAAATGAACAATCAGAAGTACATCGCGGACTGGCAGCAGCAACAACTGCAATAAACTTTGCCAACGGAAATTGCAATAAAGGATTTTCTAGCCGACATACCGGTGGAGCTCAGTTTGTATTGGCTGATGGAAGTGTTCGATTCCTGTCGGAAAACCTCGATCAGAACAATGCCACATTTGGTGGTACCAACGCGGTTGACTCCACGTTTGAAAGACTGGTCGCTCGTGACGATGGGCAGGTTGTTGGAGAATTCTAAAGGAGAGAGTCCTTAGTTTTAAAGCAGGGAAGATTGCTTGTTAGTAGTCTTCCCCTTTTTTGTTCATGCGGAAAATATCAATCGTCAGGAAATTTAGATGAAGCACATTGCGTACGCTATATTGGGATTTACCTTGTTATTTATTGGGATCGGTTGTGGGGGGGGAACTGGTGATTCACCAGATCTGGGAAGAGTGAGTGGTACCGTGATGGTCGATGGAAAACCACTTGAAAATGTGTTGGTCTCATTTGCGCCTGAAGACGGTAGCCGAGCTTCAACGGGAGTGACTGATACAAGTGGGCAGTATCAATTAACCTATAGTACCTCGGAAATGGGTGCTAAGATCGGCAAGCATAATGTCAAGATTTCCAGCTATAACGATAGTGACCCCAACGATCCGAACGCCCCCATGGTTCCGCCGGAAATCGTTCCGAAAGACTATCTGGAAATTTCCAAATCTGTTGAAGTCACCTCAGGCAGCAATACCATTGATCTGACATACCCTTAAAAGTTTCTCACATCTACTGGTATTGAAAATGTGCATTTATCGCACATACAGAAACTCGGGAGAAAGGCAAACGATCCATAATAGATCCTGAATCGACTCTATTGCCGGTTCTGTCCCGAGTTCTGTAAGTAAGATTTCCTGTTCCTGCTGGCTCGGTTTTCTGCTGTAAGCAAATTCGTAAACGAATTCAACTAGTCCCTCAGGATTTCCCTGGAATTGTAGTTGGAGATGGTTGGCCCCTGCTGCCAGCGATTTCATCAGAGTTTCGCCGTTGGCAAGATTGATCGCTTCGAGGGATGTCAACTCCTGGGGACGAGAGGTAACGATTTGATCGCGGTTCGGGCGGCCGAGAGCCGTCATGAGGAAGTCGTTCTTCATCAACGCGGCTCGGACCATTGCGGGCTGCTGTTCGGACAAGCCTAAGGCAAGCGATTCACGAATCGGCTGGGCGGTCGATTTTGTCCAGACGGATAAGGTTGGCACAATAGTGACCGGCTGCCAGGTTCCAGCGATTCGTCCCAGCCGCCCTTCTCTTGGTTCGTTTAAGATTGGATTCCACTCCCAGGCGGCATCGCTAACCAGACTCGTCGTCTCTCCACTGGAGTGGAGCATTCGAGCTTCAAAAAAGAAGCCGGCTGCGTTGGGTGTGGATCCTTCGTTCGTAGCCCGGATGACAATTTGATTCCCGCCGACTTTCAAATGAGGCAGCAGAATTACGGTTGTCGGTTGTTGCCAGTCCTTATTTTGTGCGACCTCTTTGCCATTCACATACACGATGGCGGCATTGTCACAGGTCAGCACACCGACGACTCTCTCCGGCAATTCGTCGAGAGTGAAACTCTTTCGCAGCATGATCGATTCCCCTGCGGGAGGAACTTTCCCTTCCGCTGCGGAATCGCCCCAGATCCAGTCGGCCGTCAATTCGATTTGCCGGGCTTCTTCTTCATTAACAAGATTCCGCATGACGGGAGCATCGATATTATTCGGAGCAGAGTCCGTCAACTGCCAGATGGCATCCAGGAATTGCTCAGCGGTCAGGCGTCTTGGGCGCGGGCCTCGATAGATATAGTCGGAGTCAGATTCCTGCTGAACCGATTCCGTCTGCGATTGATACGCCTGCGATGTGGCAATGTGAGCCAGTAGTTGTTTCAGGTCGTAATCATGCTCAGCGAGATAACTCGCCAGGTAATCGAGTAAATCGGCATTCCAGGGTTCGGTGTGCATGGCATCGACCGGATGCACAATGCCGT
>DOCI01000295.1:6840-11128 GCA_003503535.1 Planctomycetaceae bacterium | reverse complement strand
ACCCCATCAACTGGTTCCATAATCGATTGGCAATCGTGCGCGTAAGCCGTCCGTTGTCGGGATGAGTCATCAGATTTGCGAGTTGCTGCAAGCGTTCGTCACGAGAAGCAGAGGCATCAATATCACCGAGTTCGGGAAAGATCCAATGCGCCTGAGCCTGTTCGCCGGTCGGTTTGTCGCAACGGTGAATTTCGAGAGGACGTTCCGAATAAATCGCAGCCAGTCCATAAGCTTCGCTTAATTTCCAGCGGTCAATAAAACTGTCGTGGCACGATGCGCATTTCATATTGATGCCCAACAGTGATTGCGAAATGCTCTGGGAGAACTGGATTTCGACCGTTTGCCCGGCACTCACTTCGCCCCGCCATTTGATACCATCGATAAACCCTCGACTTTCGCCGGAAGGGGGAGCGATCAGTTCGCGAACGAATTCGTCATAAGGTTTGTTATTGAGGAGAGCCGCGTAAAGCCAGCCGCTGATTTGACTACGACCTCCTGTAATAAATCCCGTTCCTGTATAATCGTTTCGCAGCAAATCGTTCCAGAATGTGAGCCAGTGGTCGGCATAGGCAATCGGATTGTCGAGCAGTTCGCGGATCAATTCTTCCCGTTTTTTATGAGACTGATTTTGCAGAAACTGATCTCGAAGTTCAGGAGTCGGTAGCAGGCCAGTCAAATCAAGCGAAGCCCTTCGCAAAAATGTTTCATCGGAAATCGGTTCGGGAATCGACACTGAATGCTCATTAAGATATTGATCGAGTATTCGGTCAATTGGATGCGATCGGCCGGCATGGGTAGCAGGCAAATCCGGTTTGCGGGGCAGAAGTGGAGGTTCATAAGTCGATTCGGCAAAAGTAAATCCCGGCTCCCAGGGCATCCCCTCTTTGACCCAGCGAGTGAGTAATTCAATTTCAGCAGCAGAAACTCGATCCTCCTCGAACGGCGGCATCTGTAATTCGGGGTCGGGGGAGAGAATCAAATCCAGAAAATAACTGGACTCCGGCTTTCCTGGAATGGCGGCTTCGCTTTCAAGAAACAGTGCCCGCGTATTGATCGAGAAGCCTCCCTTCACATTCGATTTGCCATGACAATCCACACAATGTTTTTTCAGGATGGGCACAATTTCATGTGAAAAATCGATCGGCTTTTTGTCTTCAGCACTCGCATCCCCCAGTGCAAGAAACGAAAAACAAATAAGAATTGTAAACCATATCAAATGCATGACGCTTTATTCCTGCTGAATCGCACATGTTGTGACGCTAATCAGGGATCGAAATTATCCAGCTTATGGACAAACCCTTTCAATGAGCATGATCTTTTCAGCCCCCGTTCGTCAACCAAATGACAGCCGGGAACGGCAGTTATGAGACCAACTGGGAAAATTTGAACGGGACAGGATTTGTTTTTGAGAATCTTTTCCAACTCTGCCGGTGGCATTGTCCAGAGCAATTCGAAATCTTCTCCATCACTCAAGGCGTGATCGAGTGGCGGTGTCTCATCGACAAACTGTCCAACGTCCTCAGAGATGGGGATTTTTTCAGCAAATATCTCTGCGCCAACTTTGCTCTCATTCAAGATGTGGCCCAGATCGGAAATCAGGCCATCACTAATATCAATCATCGAAGTGATTGTGGCATTTTTACTGAGCCAGAGTGCTTCGGCAATTCGTGGAGTGAATGTAAATTGCCTGCCAAAAATACTTCCGCCCAGTGGACCACTGACACAGATTTGATCTCCCAGCCGGGCTCCTTTACGTCGAATTGCTTTCCCCTGTTCGGTTTCACCGTAAATTGAAATATTTATGGCCAGCGGATGCGACCAGGTATTTGTATCGCCACCAGCGATAGGAATCTGGAATTCATTGGCTGCGTGAACCAGTTCCTGAAATAATTGTCTCGCCTGCTGCGGTTTCCAATTTCTGGGAAAGACGACACTGACAAAAGCAGCCGTGGGTCTTCCCGCCATCGCAGCAATATCGGAAAGATTGACGGCCAGAGATTTGCGGGCAATTGATTTTAAAGAGTCGATTTCCGTGCGAAAATGGACACCGTCGAGCAAAAGATCGGTTGTGATCAGGGTTTCATAACCGGTTCGCTGAGATATAATCGCACAATCATCTCCAATTCCAAGATTGACTCTGCTATCATCACCCTGTAATGATTTAAGTTCCTCGATCAGTTCAAACTCGACCACAAAAGTCATCCTCGTTCGCGGGCCTGTGCAAGCAAATCTCACAGAACCTTCATAATTAATGACACCACTATGCAATTAAAATTGATACGTCAGCTGTTTTTTGTCTCACAGCGGAATTTACTCCTCAGGATACGATTCTCGCCGTCTGAGATTGCCACCGCAACCCTGGCCTTGCTCTTCATACTGACTGCAGGCCAGGCCCAGGCGCAGTTCGGCCCTTCTCCGGTTGTCGTTTCGCCTGTAGTCAAAGAGCAGGTGTCTGTTGGTCAGAACTTTGTGGGCACGGTTCGTCCAATTAAAACTGCAGCAGTCGGAAGTGCGGTGAATGGTCGAGTTTCTGAGTTTCCCATTAATGAAGGGGATTATATCGAGGCGGGCTCTCCACTGGCCCAATTATTAACAGAAACGATCAGGCTGGAGCATGAAGCCGCTGTTCACGAACAGAATTTGCGAGAACAGGAATTAAAAGAACTGGAAAACGGTTCGCGACCGGAAGAAATCAGTCGGGCAAAAGCCGCACTGGCCGCTGCGAAAGCCGCCAAAGATTACAACGAGAAGAAACGTCAACGGGCAGAAGATTTGTATGGCCGCGGAGCCATTAATTCCGACGAAATACAGTTGATTTTATCTGATTACATCCAGGCCGAGCAGATGTTTGTCCAGATGACCGAAGCTTACGATTTAGTTGTCCAGGGGCCTCGAAAAGAACAAATAGCCCAAGCTCGTGCCCAGGTCGCAATTCGCAAAGCGGTTGCGAATCGGTTGGCTGATCAACTCAAAAAGCACACGATTCGTACTCCATTCAATGGATTTGTCTCTGCAGAGCATACCGAAGTGGGGCAGTGGGTCAGTCAGGGAGAACTGGTCGCTGAAGTGATTGAGCTCGATTATGTCGATGTCGAAACCTACGTTCCAGAACAATACATCGCCTACATTCATAAAGGACAGCAGGTGACCGTGGAAATCCCTGCCTTACAGGATCATCTGTTTACCGGGACCGTAGAAATGGTGATCCCTCAGGCGGATACTCGTTCCCGCACCTTTCCGGTGAAAGTACGCCTCAAAAATACGATTGAATTTGCTGAACCGAGTGAAGAGAAATCAGAAACCATCTCGATCAAAGCCGATCCTCTGATCAAATCGGGAATGCAGGCTCGGGTTCATTTGCCCACGGGAAATAAACAGGAGGCTCTCCTGCTACCGAAAGATGCTCTGGTTCTTGGTGGTCCGCAGAGGATTGTGTACGTGGTTGTCCCGGGTCAGGAGAAAGAACCCGCAACGGTGAAACCAGTTCCGGTGATCGTGGGTGTTGCGAACGGAGATCACATTGTGGTTCGCGGGGATCTGCAGGAAGGCGACCAGGTTGTCATACGAGGAAACGAACGCCTGCGTCCCGGTCAACAGGTTATCCCCCAGCTCGAAAAAGCGAAATCGCAGGTGAAGACGTCAGAAGAAGGCAGCCAACTTGCTCCATCATCAGCACCGAAATAATTGATCCGACTCTAATCCTCTATTGGCTATCCTTTTATGTCGCTTATTGAAGCCATTATTAAAAACCCGATCAAAGTCATCGTTGGCATCTTGATGATGGCGCTGTTCGGATTCGTCGCTTTCATGCGAATGCCCATGCAGTTGACCCCGGAAGTCAACCGCCCCACGATTACCGTGGAAACGAGTTGGCCAGGAGCCAGTCCCCAGGAAATTGAACGTGAGATTGTTGTCGAGCAGGAGGAGTATCTCAAAAGTGTTCAGGGGATTATTAAGCTGAAATCCGAAAGTGCCGACTCGAAAGGGACGATCACTCTCGAATTCCAGGTTGGCACGAACATGGATGAAGCGTTGCTCAAGGTCAACTCCCGCCTGCAGCAAGTGCCCGATTATCCCGAAGATGCCGACCAGCCGGTCATCAGCACCGCGAACTCCTCCGACAGTCCGATCGCCTGGTTCATTCTGAGTGCTCGCGCTCCTGCTGCGGAACAATTCGATGTGTTTATACAGAAGTATCCCAAGTATCGTGAAGAGATCGAAAAAGCCCGCAGTTCTCATAATGTTGGTTTGACGATGTTGCGTCTGCGGCAGATGGCGACTGTTCATC
>DOCI01000295.1:6313-6674 GCA_003503535.1 Planctomycetaceae bacterium | reverse complement strand
GCGGCAGATGGCGACTGTTCATCCCGAAGTGAAAGAATTGCTGCCTCCCGATGACCTGGATGTTCCTAAGTTGCGTCGGTTTGCAGAAGACGAAATTGAAGCACGCTTTGAACGGGTCTCTGGGGTTTCGCAATCAAACGTAATTGGCGGGCTTGAAGAAGAACTGCAGGTCGTCGTCGATCCCGAGAAACTCGCTTCCCGACAATTAACAATTGGAGATGTCCGTCGCGTATTACGGGGGCAGAATGCCGATACTTCCGCAGGAGATTTCTGGGAAGGCAAACGCCGCTGGGTCGTACGGACACTCGGCCAGTTTCGCGACATTGAAGATGTGAATCAACAGTTGCTGGCTGTGCGGGAT
>DOCI01000295.1:0-6221 GCA_003503535.1 Planctomycetaceae bacterium | reverse complement strand
GAGGATGGTGCTCCTGTTTATGTCCGCGATGTCGCTGAAGTCCGTCTCGGTTATAAAAAACCGTCGGGACTCGTCCGACGTTTTGGAGAATCGAGTATTGCGGTCAACTGTATTCGTGAAACCGGCGCCAACGTGCTCGATATCATGGAAGGCCTGAAAGAAGTTCGAGCCGAGGTCGATGAGAAAATCCTCAAGCCGCGAGGCCTGCAACTTTTGCAGGTGTACGATGAAACCGAATATATTTATTCGTCTGTCAATCTGGTCCAGCAGAATATCTTCATCGGCGGGGCGTTAACAATGATTGTCCTGATGCAGTTCTTGCATCTCAATCTCCGGACATTGATCCTGACACCATTCATTCTGTTCTTTGCGATGGCGGCGGCTTATGTCAATCCGTGGTTCTTTGCGATTAGTCTCGTGCTCATTCTGATTGCCGGTTTCTGGTACGCTCGTGGAGCCTTGATTGTCGGCCTGGCAATTCCGACAAGTATCATCGGCACATTCCTCGTTCTGGGAATGCTCGGGCGATCTCTCAATGTGATTTCTCTGGCAGGACTTGCATTTGCAGTTGGTATGCTCGTCGATAATGCCGTTGTTGTGCTCGAAAATATTTATCGTCATGCCCAGATGGGGAAGTCGAAACTGGAAGCAGCCAAACAAGGCACCTACGAAGTCTGGGGAGCTGTTGTTGCCTCCACAATGACGACGATTGCGGTCTTCTTACCGGTTGTATTTGTCGAGGAAGAAGCCGGGCAGTTGTTTCAGGACATCGCCATGGCAATCAGTTCTGCGGTTGGCTTGTCGCTGATTGTTTCGGTTACTCTGATCTCCACTTCCGCAGCGCGTCTCCTCAAAGCGACACCGGTGAATGCCCCCGATCCTCTTCATGAAAATACGTCAAAAAAATCTTCTCTACCTGTAAGACTCATCGAACAAACTGGTAACCAGTTTGTTCGTATGATCGTCGGCATCAATCGCATGTTCATTGGTAGCGTTGTAATGCGGCTCGTCATGATATTCTCGATGGTGGGAGCAGCCATCATTGTCAGCTGGATGCTCTGGCCGAAGGTCGATTACCTGCCAACCGGAAATCGCAATCTTGTCTTTGGTATCCTGCTTCCTCCACCAGGGTACAATCAGGATGAATTGATGGACATGGGGCAAACGGTAGAAGCCGCTCTGCGACCTTACTGGGATATTGATCCCGACAGCCCCGAAGCAAAAGAACTTCCTTTCCCCGTGATTGGGGATTTCTTCTTTGTTGCCCGGGGACGCATGGTGTTCATGGGATTGCGGGCTCACGATCCTTTGCGAGCTGGCGAATTGATTCCGCTCATTCGCAAAACAGGGATGATGATTCCCGGCACCTTCGCTGTTGCACAACAATCCAGTCTCTTCGAGCAGGGGTTAACAGCCGGGCGAACGATTGACGTTGAAATAATCGGGCCCGATCTCAAAAAACTTGTGGGCATGGGAGGACAGGTTCTCGGCCAGGTCATGCAGCTCATACCCGATGTCCAGGCTCGACCTGTGCCAAGTCTCGATCTCTCCAGCCCGGAAATTCATTTGAATCCCCGACTGCTCCAATTGGCGGAAATGGGAATGAGCAGCGAAGACCTCGGCTACACCACCAATGCCCTGGTCGATGGTGCTTTTGCAGGCGATTACTTCCTGGGAGGCGACAAGATCGACCTAACGATTATCGGCCTCGAACGGAGTGTGCAATCGACTCAAGATGTAGCCGCACTCCCGGTCGCTACGCCAACCGGCCAACTGGTTCCGCTGGCAATGCAGGCAGATGTCGAAATGAGCAGTGGGCCGGAACAGGTTGATCATCGCGAACGCCAACGCGCGATTACGATTGTCGTCACCCCGCCGCCAACGATGGCGCTTGAAGATGCAATGCAGGTAATCCAAACTCAAATTGTGAAACCAATGTACGACAATGGTCAACTGGGCCAGGATGGATATCGAGTCAACCTGAGTGGAACCGCTGATAAACTTCGCGACACCTGGCTCTCTCTCCGATTCAACGTCAGTCTGGCCTTGCTCATTACCTATCTGCTGATGGCGGCTCTGTTTGAATCGTGGTTGTATCCGTTCGTGATTATTTTGAGTGTCCCACTGGGAGCCGTCGGAGGAATTCTTGGCCTGCAGTTGCTCAACCTCTTCGTTTTCCAGCCACTTGATGTCCTGACCATGCTCGGCTTCGTCATTCTGATTGGAACGGTGGTCAACAACCCGATTCTGATTGTGCACCACTCGCTCGATCTAATCCGACTCGAAGGACTGTCCCCTTCCGAAGCCATTCTTGAATCGGTCCGCACCCGTGTTCGTCCTATCTTCATGACGACCACCACAACGGTTCTCGGCTTAATGCCCCTCGTTTTGTTCCCGGGAGCCGGTAGTGAACTATATCGCGGGCTTGGTAGTGTCGTTCTGGGTGGATTGATTTTCTCCACGGCATTCACGCTTATCCTCGTCCCCCTTCTTTTCAGTCTGACGATGGAAGCCAAGCAAGGGCTTGCCAAAATGATCTGGGGACGTGATGCGAAGGAACTTCACTCCGAACCAGAACGCGAACTTGCCGAAGTTTGAAGTAGAGTTTGCGCACTTCGTCAGACAATTCCTGACCTACACTCCCTGTAATTCTTACAATTCTCAGCCACATTCCTTAAGAATTCTCAAGGATTCCGGTCCATCTTGGTCAGTGAGCCATTTCCGCTATAATGAATGCCACCTCACAACCCTCCTGTGTTTTAACTTTTGCGTGGCCATGTCCAAATCCTGTTATCATCTCTGCCGATCCTTATTTCCGGTCTTGGTTCTATGCCTCGTTTTAAGTGGTTGCGGGAAAAGTATGGTCCAAAATGGGACCGAACAACTGCTCACCTCCGATGCCGTGGACCGCGTTGTGGCTCAAATTGACTTTACACCTCTTACTGGCCAGAAAGTCTATTTCCAGGACCAATACATCAAGGACATAAAGGGCATCGGCTTTGTGAATGGGGACTACATCATCAGTTCGCTACGCCAGCAGATTTTGGCGGCGAACTGCAAGCTCGAAGAAAAAGCCGAGCAAGCCGACTATATCATTGAAGCACGCGTAGGAGCCTTGGGGAATGATCAACACGAAGTCAGTTATGGTATTCCTGCCTCCAATGTCCTAAGTTCCGTATCGGCACTGAGTCCCGCGACTCCTCCAATACCAGCCATTCCGGAAATCTCATTCGCCAAGAAAAAGCAGCAGGTTGGAGCCGCCAAAATTGGAGTATTCGCTTATCATCGGGAAACAAAAGAACCGGTCTGGCAGGCAGGAGTAAAAGCGAGCCGAAGTCGGTCAAAAGAATCATGGTTTATGGGAATTGGTCCTTTGCAATCCGGCACAATTTACGATGGTCCAATGTTCGCTGGAGCCAAAATCAAGAGACCTATTTATCAGCTGTTTACTAAACAATATAAACAGCCCGAAGCACCAGTTCCTCCGGTTCAATACAAAGATCCTCACATGTTCCCGATCGCCAAACGGCTCGAGCAGGAACGGCAAATTAATAAGATCCAGCATCCCGACAGCGATATTCAATGGGCAGGCCACGAAGAGGGAAGTGATCAGATCAAGCAACTGGTCGATCAAGCTTCGAAGTTGAAACCCGACGAAGAAGAGCCAGCCAAAGAATAGTAGGAATTAATTTTCGAGATTGGGTGGCTGGAGTCGCAGTGAAGCGGAGCCCCGAGAAATTTCTTTTGCACAAAAGTTATCGTGGTGAGGCCAGATTAGTCTCTGATGCCTGTTCTGCTCTGAGTGAACGGCACTCTTCTTCCAGATTGACGAGATCTTCGTACTGACTGATCGCCAATTGGCATTCGTGCTGCAATGCAGGGAAAAGATCGTGATGCAATCGTCGCTGGATGAGTCTTGAAACCAGATTGCGGATTTCTTTTTTCAAACCCCTTCGCAATCTTCTCGTAAACAGCATGAGAAACAGCCCGCACCAGAGCAGCAGAAATACTCCCGCTGGAATATAAAAATCCGCAGTCAGGATTTCTTCACCGCGCAGAAATGAATCGTAAAAGAAGTTTCTGCCGATACGATACAGCAGAAAACCAGGGTAAATCAAAAACAGCAAATCGTACATCACACGTACGTAGGTTCTCGAATTTCTTTGCCCCAGTGTCTCAACGGCTTGGTCGACTTCTTTCTGCGCATCGTGCAGAAACTCTTCCTGAAATCCACTTCCAATGGCGAGTTGCTGAACATTCACATTTTCGGTCAGATTTTTCGTGTCAATACCTGCCTGACGGGCGTATCCATTCAGGACGATTCGCTTCTCTTCGATATCCCCTTCACTGACAGCCAGATCATTCAACTCGGAAACGAGCGACGTAAAATCCTGCTCCTGCTGATGCTGCTTCCACAACCGGGCTCCCTGAGTTAACCCCAGTAGAGCAATATGAGCAGTGGTACGAGCACGCATCAATCCGAATGATCCCAACAATGTTCCCAGACTGTGATTGAGCCGCAACAGCCACGAAAATGGACTGCTGCCCCAGCGTCTCACAACCGCATCGACCAGACGACGTTCCCACAATTGCCGGGCACCCAGTAAGTCTTCCTGCAATTGACGGGACATTTTTTCCTGAATACCCCGCGTATTCTTCTCCAGTTCAGCCGTCATCTTTTGCAAAGCAGGCTGATATTCCTGCAGCAGATTTGAAGTGCGGTTCAAGGTCGCATATAAAAGATCGAGGACATTATCCCGTCGGATACGTCCGCGGTTCGAGGATGACAATTGATGCAATAGAAAGTTCTGCAGCCGTGCCAGTTCTCCACTGGCCTGCTTCCCGCTGAGTTGCTCCTGCAGGCCTTTAACGGAATCGACAAAGAAGAGTTCCGGGATTTCGTATTCATCAGAAAGATGTTTTTTCCAGTCCTCACGGATATCGACATCGCGGTCGGCATGGGTCTGCACAAACACCAGTTTGCAACCTGCAGCTGCATCACGCAGTTCGTTCTGCACATTTGCCGAGCGATATTTCTGCTGGGTTGAGGTGTAAATCAACACATCCGAATGCGGCAGAAATTTGCGGAGCCGTTCGACATTGCTGGAGGCATCGTCCGTTTCAGAAGTATCAGGATCGGGACAGTCGACAATCACAATATCTTCCAGCAGAGGCACATTCGCTCTTACTAAATCGCAGTCATCAGTCGGCAATTGCAACAGATCAAAATTGATTTCGGGATGCACCAGAATTTGAGGTCTGAGGGTCGTCGGTCGTTGCCGTCCGGAATTGGTCACTTCCTGGCCGACAATTGCATTCACCAGCGAACTTTTTCCTGTGCCTGTGCCTCCAAACATCGCGATGACCAAGGGCATCTGCAGACGTTCGCGAACACTGCGAACACGGGGCAGCACCCGTTGCAGAAAATGACGTGCCCGTTGCGCAGGCTCCCAGCGAGTTCCCTCGCCCGGCCAGTCGTCGCAACGATCAATCAAATGATCGATGTGCGATAGCAATTCCAGTTGTGATAATTCGGCTTGTCTCATAACCGAATATCTTGGCAGAGGTTCTGGCGGGATGCAATTGAGTCAAGTAGGAAATGACAGACCGTTGAACGGGATGTCAAAAAGAAAACCGCCAAGACGCCAAGGTCAATGAGGGGCAAAGGCAATAACCAAGCGTGAATTTTGTTGATTATTAAATGAGATGCGGGGCAGTAAACTTTCAGGCACATTTGAGAACTCGTCCTCAAGTTCGTATTCTTACAGAAAAGCATCATCAATCATTGATATCTTGTTCGCCTAAAGGATCTTTCTCATGCCGGAATTGACGAAACTCTTCATTCTGATAATCGCATTCATGGGGCTCATTTCCACAGCATCCGTTAACGCTGATCCTCCGCCAAATATTGTGCTGGTGATCACCGACGATCAGGGATATGCCCAACTTGGCCGCAATGGTCATCCCTGGATCGACACGCCCAATATGAATCGGCTGTATGATGAGAGTGTGCACTTCACGCGATTTCTTGTCAGCCCGACCTGTGCTCCGACCCGTTCTGCCATCATGACCGGACGGCATCCAATGCAGAATGGCGTGACGCACACAATCCTCGAACGCGAACGGATGACTCTCGATGCAACCATTCTGCCTCAAGTCCTGAAAACGGCTGGCTACACGTCCGGTATTTTCGGTAAATGGCACTTGGGCGATGAAGATGA
>DOCI01000117.1:17671-17896 GCA_003503535.1 Planctomycetaceae bacterium | reverse complement strand
TCGATGGTGCAGAACGGATAATTCTCGCTGGCAATTCCAGCTGCGGTCAATGCATTAAACAGTGTCGATTTACCGACGTTGGGAAGTCCGACAATTCCAGCTTCCATGAATAATTCGCTCCTGAGTGAAACTTAGAACGCCTGTCAAAAGATGATCAAGTCAAAATAATTGGGGTGGCGGTGGCGCTCCGCTTGAGCGGTAGCCCTCGAAAAATCAACGATTCGG
>DOCI01000117.1:12649-17509 GCA_003503535.1 Planctomycetaceae bacterium | reverse complement strand
CGAGAGCGCCCCCGCCACCCTGATTTGAATCTACAGTCGTGCCAGATGTTCCTAACGTATGAATTCGGGTTGATAACGCGGGCATTGTATCGGGTTACCGAGGGGACTGCATCCGAGGCTGTAGCGAAAATGGAGAACAATTGCCGGGGCAGATGCCCCGTTTTCTCTCAATACACTTCTCAGCTGCTTTGTCTCTTGTATCAGATTGACTATATAATAGTATGAAGAAAGAATGCACGAAGCGTTGGTGAGAGTATGCGTACCACCACTTCGGTATCCAGAGTGACGCTTCGGGTAAAGGTATTTCGACATTGTGACTAATGTGTGTCAATTGCTTTGGTGAGTCAGGTGAGTGGAGGCGGCGATGGCCGAAATCTGCTGTGAAAAGTGAGTAACGACTTCCTGTGATGGACGAGCCTAAGATTCTGTTCCTGACTTCCAATGAAGAAGTCCTTGCGTTTCCCGGAGACGCGAGCACTCTGAAAGTCTGTGAGGATTCGCTGCAGGAAGTCGCCCGGCTATGGCGGGAAGACAAAATCTCTGGTCTGGTCGTGCCTCACGACAATAGTGAAGCGAGTGAGTCGCTCATCCATGTCCTCAATATTGCATCCAGCTTTACCGATGGACTGGCTCTGCTCGATAAAGATCAGAAAATTCTCTGGTGTAATACCCCGCTCATCAAAATGCTCGATGCTCCGCAGATTAATGTCGAACCTTCTTTTTACGATATGTTTGGCGATGTCGAACTACTCGACCATCAACTCTGCCCGATCGAAAGTTGTCGACTCTCCGGCGAAATGCGGACTAGCACTCTCAAGTTAGAGGACAAGCAGTATTTTGAAGTTCGGGTCGCTCCGGTCTTTTTCGATGAAAATGGAAGTGTCGAACAGTTTCTGGCCTGTGTCCGCAATACGACGACAGCGACATTTCAGCGGCAGAAGTTAAACGCCATTTATCAGGCTGGTCTCGAACTGGGTGATTTGTCGCCACAGGAAATGATCGAACTGACGGTTGATGAGCGAATCGAGCTGCTCAAATCGAAAATTCTGCATTACACAAACGATTTACTCGAATTTGAAACGGTTGAAATTCGACTCATCGATAAAAATTCCACCCAGCTACGCCCCCTGCTGGCGATGGGAATGCAGGAAGTGGCCGCCGAGCGAAAGTTGTATGCAGATGCCAAAAATAACGGTGTCACAGGCTTTGTGGCTGCTTCTGGGAAAAGTTATCTGTGCGATGACATCACGAACGATCCCCTGTATTTGCCTGGTGCTCCCGGTGCAAAAAGTTCGATGACCGTCCCGCTGATCCTGCATGATGAAGTTCTGGGAACTTTCAATGTGGAAAGCCCGCTCGATCACGCCTTTGACGAAAACGATTTGCAGTTTTTGGAACTGTTCAGCCGGGAAGTTGCGGTCGCTTTGAACACCTTGGATTTATTGGCAATCGAAAAAGCGGCGACCGTTAACCAAAGTACACAGAAAATCCTGCAGCAGGTCGCCACCCCAGTTGATGAGATTCTGAACGATGCCGCCTGGATTCTCGAGCGATACATCGGCCATGAGCCCAATGTCGCCGATCGATTGCGTCAAATTCTCAAGCATACCCGCGATATCAAGCAGCGAATTCGCGAAGTGGGAGATACGATCACACCCGATGGAGCCCACCCCCGCTATAAACCGAAGGACGATCGTCCTAAATTGCGGGACAAACGCATTCTGGTTGTCGATTCCGACGAATCCGTTCGACGAGCCGCCCATGAGTTGCTGGGACGCTTTGGGTGTCAGGTCGAAACCGCTCACGATGGTGGCGAAGCCTGTCGTCTGGTGAAAAGTTCACTGTATGATGCCGTTATCGTTGATATTCGGCTCGATGATATGACCGGCTTCGAATGCTTCTGCAAGCTCCGGGAAATCTATGACGATCTCCCTGTCATATTGATGACCGGTTTCGGCTACGATCCAAACCACTGCATCGTCAAAGCCCGGCAAATGGGACTCAAATCAGTCCTCTATAAACCGTTCCGACTCGATCAACTCGTCAATGAGGTGGAAGCGGCCGTGGTGACGAATTCAAACCCTTCGGAATAATCTCACGAAAGCGGCAAGCGGAAAGCCGAGGGGCATTAAACCCGCTTTAATACGACCGGCTCTCCGTTTTCCGCTTTCCCGTTTTCAAAAGGTCTCGTTCATGTCTCAGGATTTTCCCAGTGAAGGGGCCTTATTGGGGATCGATTTTGGTACCAAGCGGGTTGGAATCGCCATTTCGACGCCCGATCAGTCAATTTCTTCTCCGCTGGAAACTCTGCAAAGGTCGCAACCTGCCCAGGAGTCCAAATCGTTCTGTAAGATCTGCAAAGAATATCGCATTAAGGGTTTGGTCGTCGGACTACCTGTTCATATGTCTGGAGACGAAGGCGAGAAGGCAAAAATGGCTCGTCAATTCGGCGACTGGCTCAGTTCGATCAGCGAACTTCCGGTGATTTACTGGGACGAGCGTTTCACTACCTCGTTGGCACAGCACCACTTACGAGAATTCGGGATGTCGAAGTCGAAGCAGAAATCCCGGCTCGACATGCTGGCTGCCCAAGTCATGCTTCAATCATTTCTGGACGCTCCCGACCGTTTCGCAGCCCCTTCGGCTATCGACAACTGAGTTCTTTAGCAAATCTTAAAAATTTATCTGGACACCCGCGAGCAGTTTCCAATATCACTCGCTTCTCAAGCCTATCCGATCGCTCGCAGAATTCCTTCCCGCGAGCAAAATAATTCCCAATCACAATTCCTTTCCTAATTTCAATTTGCACCCCGCAAATTTGGAGTCCCTACGCATGAACGAGACTTCGGGATCGTTGCAGAATTTCCTGCAACGCAATCTGAGTCTGATCTTTCCAGTACTGATTATGACATCAGTCCTGGTGATCGTGGCCCCTCTGCCACCGATCATGATGGATATGTTACTGGCCTGTAACATCACGCTCGCAGTCATCATACTGCTGACCACCATACACGTGCGAAACCCTCTCGAATTTAGCGTTTTTCCGGCTCTTCTACTCGGCACTACACTCTCTCGACTGGTCCTCAATGTGGCTTCCACCCGGTTGATTCTGACCGGAGCATCGACCCGCGGTACCGAAGCTGCGGGTGGTGTGATTCAGGCATTTGGTGAATTCGTAGCTGGTGGTTCGCCGGCTATTGGTGTGATTATCTTCGTAATTCTGGTCGCGATTCAGTTTCTGGTCATCACCAAAGGGGCCACCCGTATCAGTGAAGTGGGTGCCCGTTTTGCATTGGACGGAATGCCGGGTAAGCAGATGGCGATTGATGCCGACCTGAATGCCGGTTTGATCACTTCCGAACAGGCCAAAGCTCGTCGCGATATCATCTCACAACAAGCCGACTTTTACGGGGCCATGGATGGTGCCAGTAAATTCGTCCGTGGTGATTCCATTGCCAGTATTGTGATCACACTGATCAACATTGCCGGCGGGTTATACATCGGCATGGTCCAGGAGGGGATGCCCTTCATGGATGCGATCAATGTCTTCACGACATTGACGATTGGCGATGGACTGGTCACTCAGGTCCCTGCCTTTCTGATTTCCCTGGCCGCTGGTTTGATTGTGACTCGTACAAGTGTCGACAGTAATCTGCCGACGGATGTGGTCAGCCAGTTGTTCCGGCATCCGGTGGCGATGTATCTGGCCGCCTTATTCCTGATTTCCCTCTCCTTCACGGGACTTCCCGCTGCTCCGATGTGGGCACTCGGGCTGGGATGTGCGACGATCGGATTCATTCTACAGCAAACGAATCTACAAAAAGTTCATCAGAGCGAAGCCGCTCAGGAGAAAAAAGAACAGGAACCACCCCCGGCTCCAACTCCCGAAGATCACCTGCAGGTCGATCCGATGGAACTCGACCTGGGCATTGCACTCCTGCAACTTGCCGATCCTTCTCGCGGCGGCGATTTACTGGATCGTGTCACCCGAGTTAGAAATCGTATCGCACAGGACCTGGGCATCATCATGCCGAAGGTGCGAATTCGCGATAACATGCGGCTGAAACAAAAGGATTATCAAGTCAAGATTCGCAGCGTTCCCGTTGCCTGGGGTGAGATTCATCCCGATCGATTACTGGCGATCAACACAGGCATGGCCAACGGCGAGATTTCCGGAATCGATACGATTGAACCAGCCTTCGGTCGACCGGCCAAATGGATTGAAGCTCATCATCGGGAAAGAGCAGAAATGATGGGGTACAGCGTCGTCGAACCGACGGCTGTGTTAGTGACGCACCTGACAGAAGTCGTCCGCGATCATTCCGGCGAACTGCTCTCCCGACAACAGGTTCACGAATTATTGGATCATCTCAAAGAACATTCCCCCAAAGTGGTTGAAGATCTGGTACCCGATGTTCTGAAAGCT
This sequence comes from Planctomycetaceae bacterium, assembly GCA_003503535.1. Classification (GTDB taxonomy): domain Bacteria; phylum Planctomycetota; class Planctomycetia; order Planctomycetales; family Planctomycetaceae; genus Rubinisphaera. The sequence continues at coordinate 13,083 of DOCI01000117.1, read as the reverse complement.
TCACAGGTTCATCAGGTGCTCGAGAAACTTCTCAACGAACGTGTGCCTGTTCGAGACCTGGAAACAATTCTGGAAACCCTTTCCGACTATGCCGACAAAACGAAAGACCTGGGCATTCTGACCGAATACGTTCGACACCGATTATCCCGCACCATCTGTCAGCAATATCGCGATTCCAATCGCGTGTTACATGTGGTGACACTCGATCCGGCTCTTGAAGATATATTGGTCTCTGGTATCGAATTCGGAGAACGTGGTCTGACTGTCAAACTTTCCACACCTACATGCGAAGCAATCAATCGTGGGCTGGCAGACCAACTCGAAAAACTTGTCCGCACCGGACATCCTCCTGTTGTGATCTGCACACCACAGATTCGCGCCGGTCTGAAACAAATCACCTCTTCGGAACTCCCAAAACTGGTCGTCATGAGCCT
>DOCI01000117.1:11208-12588 GCA_003503535.1 Planctomycetaceae bacterium | reverse complement strand
AAACTGGTCGTCATGAGCCTGAATGAAATTACCAGAGACACACAGGTGGAAGCCTTTGGGCATGTCAGTGCAAGTGTGCTACCACAATCCTCTCCTCACAAACCTCCTTCACCTAAATCCAGTCAGAATTCTCCACGATCTCAAGTGACATGATTAATTAACTCCCTCAATTCATTGCAACTCGTTCCCAGGGTCCTCCTTGGGAACGCACTGATCCGAAACTCCGCTTGGGGTTATCAACATTCGATTCCACAACGACTTGAAGCTGAGCTTCAACCCCTGGTGTTCCCATGGAGGACCTTGGGAACAAGCAGCTGACAAAAACAACATAGGATAATTCCATGCCAGACTTCAGAACTTACCGGGCAGAAACAATGCAGCAGGCACTGCTACAGGTTCGCGAAGATCTGGGGCCTGACGCTTTGATTCTGCACACAAGGCAGGTTCCCATTCACTCGCGACTTCCCTGGCAGAAAGATCGAATTGTCACCGAAATCGTCGCCGTCCTCGAACAGAAAAAACGCGAACGACCTCAACCAGTTGCTGCCGTAAAATCAACATCCTCCACGCGGGAACAATCAGAAGAAACACCAGCACCCGATCTGTCTGCCTACAATCGAAAAGCCACTCTCCCCGTTCAGGAATCCAGACTTCCGATAGTCGAATCGCGTCTCCCAAGAAATGAACCCATAAATTCTGAACCGGCCCCGCCAGCAACCCCGAACCCCGAAACCCCAAACCCAAGTCCCGAACTCTCAGAATCACAAAAGCTCGAATCCCTCTTCAAAGAACGCATCGATTCCCTGCAGGCAATGGTCGAACAACTGACCAGCCAGGTTCGCACGGGCATGTCGACCGACATTCCACCCGAGCTGTTTTCGCTCTTCACCGAGTTGATTGATGCCGAGGTGGAGGAATCCGTTGCTCGTGAACTGATTGGACGACTCAAGCATCGCAGCGGCGTGAATGAATTGTCGGATAGCGAAGGGCTTCGACGACAGCTATTCGCGATGATCGAAGCCTCTATTCAATGTCGCGGGCCAATCGAAACGAAACCAGGACAACAGAAAATTGTCGCGATGGTCGGACCAACAGGAGTTGGAAAGACAACCACAATCGCCAAGCTGGCGGCTAATTTTCGACTGCGAGATAATGTGCGTATGGGGCTGATTACAGTCGACACCTATCGCATTGCAGCCGTCGATCAGTTACGAACATACGCGGAAATTATCGACCTGCCGATGAAAGTGGTCTCTACTGCAGTGGAAATGAAACAGGCCGTTGCAGAATTTGCAGGCATGGACCTTATTCTCATCGACACTGCGGGGCGCAGTCCTCGTGATGAAGTCAAGCTGCAGGAACTTAAAGCCGTTCTCGGAG
>DOCI01000117.1:10702-11063 GCA_003503535.1 Planctomycetaceae bacterium | reverse complement strand
AAGCCGTTCTCGGAGATATTGTGGTCGATGATGTGCATCTTGTTTTGAGTGCGACCACCGGTTATCGACATTTGCGAACGACAGCCGAACAATTCAAATCGGTCGGATTGACCTCCGTCATTCTGACAAAACTCGATGAAGCTCCCGGCCTCGGAGCGATTTTAAATATCACCAGCAAACTCGGACTCCCCCTGAGCTATCTGACTACCGGACAAAACGTCCCTAAAGATATTGAACCCGCTCAACCAACACGCGCGACGAGGTTAATACTTGGGCAGGAGGATTTGAGTTGATGAATGAACCATTCAATCTCTTCATCTTGACGAATAATTTACTTCCCTTCTCCCTGGGGAGAAGGTGG
>DOCI01000117.1:0-10615 GCA_003503535.1 Planctomycetaceae bacterium | reverse complement strand
CCTTCTCCCTGGGGAGAAGGTGGCCTGAGGCCGGATGAGGGGATTCTTTCGACGAACTAACTGCAATCAAACTCGAACCCCCTCACCCTAGCCCTCTCCCAGAGGGAGAGGGAACAGATAATAACCTACGATTTTACAAAATAGATCTCTCCAGGATGGAAGAGTCGCATGACAACCAATTATCACGATCAGGCCACTGAACTCCGAGAGTTGATTCAACGCTCTCAGGAGACACGTCCTCGCGAGTCGAACAAGATCACCAGAAATCGTTCGGCTCGGACCATTGCCGTGACTAGCGGAAAAGGTGGCGTGGGAAAATCGGTGGTTGCACTTAATCTGGCAATCGCACTGGCGAACCAGGACAAACGAGTCTGTCTGTTTGATGCGGATCTGGGGCTTGGCAATCTCGATTTGATGTGTGGCCTCAATGGCTACTGGAATCTGTCGCATGTGTTGAGTGGTTCCCGATCGCTGAGCGAAATTATGTTGGATGGCCCTGCAGGAATTTCAATACTGCCTGGTGCGAGTGGTCTTGTCGAACTTGCAGACACCGCACAAGGCGATCGGAGTCAACTATTGCAACAACTGGCAGAACTCGACCACGATTTTGATTATTTAATCCTCGATTGCGGCACCGGAATTCATCATGGAACACGTCAGTTTGCAATAAGTGCAGACACTGTTTTGTTGCTCTCGACACTTGAAACAACATCGCTTGCAGACACCTATGCAGCTTTAAAAATCTATCATTCCAGTCAATTGGCTGATGTGCGTGTCGTATTGAATCGCTGTGCGGTTCGCGATGCTCAACAGGTCATTACAAATTTGAAAAAGACCTCTCGACAATTTTTGCAGACCGACGTACAAATCCTCGGCTGTGTGCCGAACGACGAAACCATTCGTCGTTCCATCGCAACCAGAAAGCCCGCCATGATGATGGACGCTCAATCTCCTGCCTGTGAAGCAATTTCACAACTGGGGCGTCTGTTGGCGGCACAATCAAACACTTACCTTCCTGCGGCTGTGCAACCGTTTGTGACACGTCTGTTTCCCAAACCAATCGCAGCTGCTTAAACCCACCACGTTTCCCCTCACTTCCCCCTCTCTTTTTCTCTCCCGATCAATTCCTGATCAATCTTTTAGTCCTTCCAGGGCTGAATCACTCAATCTCTTTTTTACTTTTTTTCAATTGTCAAAGTTTAACGATTAAAGAATTTACACGGAAAGGACTGAATTCTCACCCCTTGAATAGCCGATTCTTAAGAAGTGCGGTTTGAGCTCTGGAATAACTACAGAGTATTCGAGCAGCCCAACCTCATGCCAGCGGAATCGGATTATGGCACTTCAATTTGCGTTTCACCTTGGTTCACTTGTGTTTGCGGCTACTCTCATCCGGAGTGCCTGCGAACAAGTCACCTTCACGGACGGATTAACTTCTTCAGCAATTTTGGGATTGATCTTTTTTGGCATCGGTTTTGCCCTGGGAGAAATCAGTCGCCACATGATGGAAGAACTTGCCGCCCGCGAACTGGCTGCTTCAATTGAACTTCGTGAAGCCGAATTGTCCGGCTCGAAGTCACCCGCCAGTTCGACAGGTCAATAAGATCTGTCGGCCGGTCTGCGACCAGGACCGTGCAAGAAGTGCTGAGTAAATAGAGCTGAAACAAGGAATGCCAAAAGCATACAGGTCTTCAGTTATCACTGTTACTTGATGGTTATCCATCATCCAATCCGGGCAACCGTCTCTGAATGGACTCAGCAGCCGCGAGGCAACAACGAGACACTCAATGGAGGAGTCAATGGCGACTAAACTATCACCAGAAGAAATCCAGGAAATCTGGGTGACTTATAAAAAAGATCAAACGAACCAGCGTCTGCGAAATCGTTTGATCGAGCGTTACCTTCCCCTGGTTCGTTACAACGCAGAACGCGTTTGGGCGAAACTGCCGGAAGGGGTCGATATGAACGACCTGATGTCGGCTGGCGTGTTCGGCTTGATGGATGCAATCGATGCATTCGACATGAGCCGGGGCGTGAAGTTTGAAACCTACTGTGTTCCACGTATTCGTGGAGCGATGCTCGATGAACTGCGAACGATGGATTGGGTGCCTCGCCTGGTTCGCAGTAAAGCGAGCAAGCTGGAAGCGGCCCGCAAAGCCGTTGAAGCTCAGCATGGTCGACCACCAACGGATAAAGAAATCGCGGCCAAACTCGAACTTCCACTTGCGGAATTCGATAAGATGAAATCCGATGCTTCCGCCGTCAATCTCGTCAGCTTGAATAAAAAGTGGTACGAAACCGACAGCTACAAAGACGTGCGTGAAGTCGATGTTCTGGAAGACGGTAAGGGAGAAGATCCCACCACCGGCATCCAGAAACGCGACATCATGAAACTGGTCACCAAAGGCCTGAACCGCAACGAGCGGCTCATCATGATTTTGTACTACTACGAAGAACTGACGATGAAAGAAATCGGCACGACCCTCGGACTTTCCGAGTCTCGCGTCAGCCAGATGCATTCGAGCATCGTCAATCGCTTGAAAGAACAACTCCGACAACGCCGACCTGAGTTTGCGTAACTCCAAGAGTTTTCAATAGCGGGCCGAAATAAAAAAGAGGAACGATTCGAAGGAATCGTTCCTCTTTTTTTATGCAGGAATCCGGGTGGCTGGGGTTGTAGCGCAGAGAAGCCTTCAGAAGCACTAGCACTCGTTCCCAAGGGGGACCTTGGGAACAAGTAAGCCAAATAACTTACTGCTTCTTTTTCAAAGTCATCATGTACTCGACGACATTAACAAGTTCCTCTTCGCTCATCACTTTCTGCAGGTCGGCTGGCATCAGGGAGATGTCCTGCTTAACGAGTTCATCGACATCGTCAGCCGGGATTGTTTTGACAAAGCCATCCGCATTTTTCAGTGAGATTTCTTCATCGGTCTGACTGATCAGCAATCCAGTGATGATATTTCCGTCGAAGGTCACAGCCGTGTAAGTCTCATAGTTGTGACTGACGCCCGCTGAGGGATACAGGATCGATTCGAACATCGCCTGCTTGCTCAGTTTCTTGCCGATTTCAGAAAGATCAGGTCCAATTTCTTTTCCCTGTCCATTCACCTGATGACACTTCGCGCAGGTGCCGGTTGTATGGAAAACAACTCGACCCTGTTTGACATCCCCTTTACGATTCGCCAGCTCCGAAAGTGGTGGAAGAGGTTTCGCATCTTTGGAAGGAGGCAATGGGAAAAGTTCGTTGGCAACTTCTTTGACATCTTTATACGTCGAGGCATGCATGACTGCCGCAAGTGACTGCTTGAGAGAACCGGGGGCTTTACCTGACTGTGCGAATTTCATGACATCGATCGTTCCTTTTCGTGTATAACCCAGTGCACTGGCTGCTGCCCGGCGAACGGATGTATTGATATCATCATCTGTCATGATTGTCTGCAGTGGACCAGATGCAGCATTCTCCTGGGTTTGCCCCAAGGCTCGTGCCAACGCAGTAGCCTCTTGCGGCTTCTGATTTCGCAGGCCATCAAGCAGTAGTTTGGCTTGTTTTTTATTGAGTAGAATACGAGCCGCATCGATTCCGAGTTGTTCTCCCGAATGCTTCGTTGCGATTTTGACTAACTCCGGATACTGCTCTTCCAGATTAAACCGGTCGACAATCGTCAGAAACGATTGCGATTCCGATTGACTTGCCAACAGTTCGTTTAACGCCTGCCTGTATTCGGGATGAGCATCAAAATTGAGATTCTTCAAACGGGCAATGGATTCAGAAACGATCAAATCCGTGCGGCCCGCCTCCCCATGTTTTGAAAAGGCGACTTTTGCCAGTTCATCTTGCGGGACGGTCGGGCAGAAATCGAGTGCGCGGAAATAGCGTGGCAATTCCTCAGTGGGAGTCGCGGGGTCTTCAATGATTTTTAACAACAATGAAGCGGTCTGGTCGGCTCGGGAACGCCAGATAATGTCTCGATTTGCATTCGAGTTCCAGTTATTACCCACCCGATCGAGCCAGGTGGCCAGATATTCGTTCCAGTGTTTCTCGGCAGCAATTCCGAGTGCTTCGAGATACCAGCGATCTTTCCCATCGTACTGAGTGGCCAGATCGGTCCAGTATTGAGCCGATTCCGGCAGATTGGTATCTCGCAGTCCGATCAACATTTCACGTCGGACAGCTGGGGAGTCATCGAAGATATTCAACAGGTCGACGAGATCCTTAGGATTGATTTCATCCTGTAACTGTCGCATCAGTCGAATTGCTGTAATGCGGAGATCGGGATTGTCATCCTGCATTGCCTGTTCGAGATATTTGAGTTTGCTCGATTTCTCGATCGACAATTTTCCAAGAGCCCACAACGCACGTGCTCGATACTGGGGCACATTCGATTCCAGCATTTTCGCCAATGCAGCTTCTGCTTTCGGGCCAGCGGCCTGCAAAGTTTGCCAGCCGAGATATCGAGTCGCCTGATTTGGACTTTGCAGAGCGGCAATCGCTCCGTTCACGGATTGATATTCGATGACGGCGATCTTGTACTGATTCTCAGGCGGGGCCACTCGAAAGACACGCCCATGTTCAACATCGGCCATGCGGTGACCACCGACGCCGGGATCGTACCAGTCGGCGACAAACAGAGATCCATCCGGGGCAACACAAACATCCGAAGGTCGGAACCAGTTATCGCGAGCTCCGTCAAGAATATTCACCATCTCTGCAGAATAGCCAGCGCCGTTAACGGTCGTAGGATAAGCGCGCACAATGTTGGGACCGGCATCGGAGTGAATGAGTGCATTATGAAAGACGTCTGGCAGCAGATTCCCTTCGTAAATGAGAATTCCAGTTGGAGAGCCTGCTCCGGTTTGCAGCAGGTTGGGCATCACACCAGGATCGTTCAAATGCCAGTGACGCAGAGGAATCTCTTCACTCCAACCCGTTCGGGGATCCCGCCAGCCAGCTCCCGTGAATTCGTCTTTGTATCCGTAGTTACCATATTCCATCACATAGTTAATACGCACACCACGGTTGCCATCATCGTCATTGTCACTTTGCCACATGGTGCCGAAGGAATCGACACAGACTTCCCAGTTGTTACGGAAGTTCCAGGCGAGTGTTTCAAACTCAGAACCATCCAGATTGCAGCGGAAGATCATCCCTTCCTGATACGGCTTGCGGGAATCGTTCACCAAGTTTCCCTGCTTGTCGACAATCGGCTGGCCGTTTTTATCTTTGACCTGCTTCCCGGCATTTCCGAAGTTGAAATAGAGCTTTCCATCTGGTCCGAAGACGAAGGCATGAATACCGTGATCGTGTTGAGTTCCGCTGATGCCCGTAAAGAGAATCTCTTTCCTGTCGGCATGATCGTCACCATCTTCATCGGTCAAAACAAAAACGTTTTCACCCGCTGAGACGATGACTTTGTTTCCCAGCACGCAAATGCCATGAGCGGAGTCGATATCCCGACCTTGATAAAACGATGTTTTCTTGTCCGCTTTGCCATCGCCGTCGGTGTCTTCGAGAATCAGAATCTGATCTCCTTCGACGCGTTCAGCGGAATCGGTATTGCGGAATTGTCGATAGTTGATGACTTCGCAAATCCAGACCCGACCTCGATGATCGATGTCCATATTGGTCGGGTTGTACATGAACGGTTCGCCGGCAAACACTGTCGCCTGTAAACCGTCGGCCACATCCAACTGACTGATGGCATCGTCCAACTCATGACTGGCAGTGCCCCCCCCTGCAGCAGGAGCACTTCGATGGGCCGCCAGAAATGCAGGTTCTGGTTTTCCGTTGAACACATGAAAGCGAACGCTGGTTTGTCCGCCACCTTGATTTGTCCCCCCGTTGTCCAGTCCACCGAAGGTCTGAAAGCGTTCGTACTTGTGTCCTTTAGGAAGCTGAAAACCAATCACAGAATTTGCGTGCGTACCAAACCCATAAGAGACGGGTTGACCCGCCACTTTCAGTTCCCCACCACCCGCATTTCTATTCTTACGGACATCGCCCCATTCCGCTTCGGCTGAGATCCAGTTGAGTTCAGTCAACTTGAGTTCACCCTCTGGTCCGGTCAGGCGAGGCTCGACCCAATCGGCCCAATCACAACTGAATCCATTACCCCCATCGCTGACAACCAGATAAAGAGACTCGGCTCCTTGAATCGGCACATCGATTTTGACCGCGTGGCCTTCAGTATTTGCTGTGACTAACGGGCTGGAGAACAGCGGCGTTTTTACGGTTTTGCCGCTGGGCTCAGACTTTTTTTTTGAGGCAGAGGGAACAGGATCCAGCTTCCAGTTGGCTGGTTTCTCGTAATCCTGATTTTTTTCCAGTTCTTCAACGGTTGGAGTTGAAGAAGGAACACCCGACTTCGGAATATCCACATGAGCGGTCCAGCAGATGGCATTCAGAACCAGTTTGCGGAAGTCATCGTGCTGCCAGTTTTTGTGGAAGTGGCCGCCGGTAAATCCGAAACCGCGGCCATCATTGGCACGATCATAAGCCCAGGCAACGTGCTGAGGTTCTTTACGAACCAGAACCGCTTCGCGAACATGCGGATTACCACTATGAGCCCCATCAGGACGATTCAACGTTTCCCGTGGAGGCATATCGGTGAGGATGGGAGTGACGCCTTTCATGCCTTCGGCAAACCGCATGTGATAGTACCACTCGTCGTTAATCTCGAACGGTTGAACGCCCTGTGTGATGGGATGATCGGGAAATTGATCGAACTTGGCAGTCCAGTGAGGATTGACGGACCAATCGGGTTCAAAGAATCCTCCCATCCATTTGATGAAGTGATCCCCTTCCTTACCAATCACGGTTTCCACCCCATAATGCAGACAAACCAGACCAACGCCCTGCTCCATCACCTGATCGAACTCATCAATGTGATTATTCAGGAAGTGCCGTCCTCCGCCATCGCAATAGCAGACGACGGTATCGGCATTATCAAACGCGGTGACATCGGTTGGCCAGCCGTTGAGATAGACAGCCGTTTCCAATTGAAGCCCAGCTTTATTGAGGGCCTCTGCCATCAACAGACAACCTGCATTGTGTTCGTGAGAAAAGTAGCCGTGACTTTTACTACCTGCAACAAAGACAATTTTCTTGCGATCAGTTAAGGGAAGCCGTTTGAGTTCGATATTTCGAAATTCGACTTTCATAGGAGGGCCAGAGTGCAACTGCAATGCGAGAACACCCTTCCAGTCGCGATTTTCAGAGTCCCAATCAACAATGGAACAGGATTTCCTGCCATTCACTGATAGAGTCAATTCATTTCCCCAGGCCACGATGTGATACTCATTCCAGCCATCAAGGTTAACCCCATCTAGAATCTGCTCAGAATTCCCGACTTGAAATTTTTCGATCGACTTCTCGGACTTTACGTCGTTACTCTCACCGCGGGCGGCAAGAAGTCCACGACCGCGTTCGTCATATAAGCAGCCGAGCCATTTCCCAGCTCGATCAATATCGGCCTGATAACCAACCACATGCCCATCGGGTTCCACCTGAGAGCGAAACTGAATTCCGGAGTTTGCCGTTTCCGAACCGCTGATTCGAAACTGAAGCTTCAATTCGAAATCATCAACTTCTCCAGCCGTCCAGCGAAGAAAAGTATTGTGATTACAGGGATGCTCTTCGGTCGACTCGGCGACAATCGTCCCATCAACAACTTTCCAGAACGACTCATCTCCCGACCAGCCGGAGAGATCCTTGCCGTTGAAAATCGGTTTGAATCCCGCTGGAGATTCTGCTTTCACGGTGGCAGTCTGCAGGCACGCAAACCCGGACAACAGAAATAAAATTGCGAGACTGCGAGTCACAACGCAGACGGACAATCGGTTCATAATTCTAACCTCGATATTGAAGAACACTATTGGATGGTTTATGAGCGGGTGGCGGTTTGTGCTATCTCTTAAATTTTCACATATCTCACGCATGAAAACAAGTTGATCTGTTACTATAGCAACCTGGAGGGGCTTGAGAAAAGTATGCACCTGTAGAAACTGTGCAGAATTCAGGCAGATGACAATCCCTTCAGACGGGCACTCATCCCATGATTCTTTTGGAGGACTCTTCCTCATTTTAAGAACGCAAAGGCCAATCCCATGAAATTTATTTTGCTGATTTTCTGGAATTTCAAAATAATCGATGTGGGATTGCACAGAGTTTCGACACTATTAGGTATCAGATATCTCTACTTAATAATCAGCACCCATCTATGCACTCGCAACCTGTCTCAGAAATTGATATCGCAGACAAGCTCTCCGATCACAGCAGCGATTCAGAATTACTGCTTCAATATGTTGAAGCAGGATCCGAAGCCGCTTTAACGGAGCTCATTACGCGCTACTCGGGATTGGTATATGAAGTCTGTTCGCGTACCAGTATTCAGCGAGTCGATGCCGAAGATGCCTTTCAAACGACATTTCTGATACTGACAGAAAAAGCAAATCAAATTCGAAATTTGCAGGCTTTATCGAGCTGGCTTTATGGAGTGGCTCATCAGACAGCAGTTTCTATTCGCAAAATGAAACGCCAGCAAGCCACACAAATTTTTCAGGAGCAACCCGCCAGTCGGCATGATCTGTTCCAGGAATTCGCACAGCGATACCGAAATGAGCAAGTCGATTCCGCAATCGCCTCTTTGGACAAACGGTATCGAGAACCAATATTACTTTTTTATCTTGAAGATCATTCGATCTCGGAAATCGCCACGAAGCTGAATAAGACAACTCGTTCCATCGAAGGTTTACTTCGCAGAGGACGGCAGGCATTGAAAGTCAAATTGATTCGTTCTGGAATCAGTCTGCCCGCGTTCGTCTCGACACTCACATTCCTGGGAACACAGTGGAAAGCAAACACTGTCGCAGCGGAGATGATTCAGACGACATGCTCAAACTGTCTGCAACAATCCACTTTGGCCACGACTTCCAGAATTTACGAAACCCTTCAACACTGCCGGGAGAGTTCGACCATGTTAACGAAAACAATGATGGGTCCTACGGGAATGATTGCTGGAATTGCCCTGGGGGCCTTAATCCTTACAGGACCAGTGACCGTCACGGGCGACTCTAAACCTGCAACGGAGAGTACAGAGAGTTCTCTCGTGATGTCCACAATTTTCGATATGGAACACGAAGATAAGGAACAACTTCTGGAAGCAAATCCAACTCCTTCAAAACGAACGGTAAAGGTGGACTATCCAATTCCACATGTGTTTGAAGAAAGTGGGATCGATATCGACGCAGCCGGTGTTGAGATTGTTGAGTTTGATAAGGCGGTAACAAACAGTCCTGACACAAGTTCAAATCTTAATGTCGGAGAAGGGATTGCTCCAACAGTTAAAGAAAAACGGGAGGAGACAATCCATCAGGCTTTGAAAGAAGATGTGCTCCTGGAATTTCTTGAAACTCCTCTTTCTGATGTCTTAGATTATTTTTCAGAGTTTCATAACATTCCGATACGCATTGATGACAACAGCCTGGCAAGTACAACTCCTTTCGGCATGGATAGCGAGGGAATTTCACGAGACGAACCAATCACCCTCAGCAGCAAGCAGCCAATCACGTTGGAAAGTGCTCTCAATACTATCCTGTTACCTCTTCATCTGGACTACATTATCGAAAACGAAATGCTGACCATTGTCACCGCTATGGAAGCCGAGGAGCATTTGGTTGTCCGGTTTTATGAATACCCCCACTCCAATCTCGATAACTATGAAGAGACGCTCACATCTCTGATTGCCGCTGATTCCTGGGAGGAAGTCGGAGGAATGGGAGTGATCGTTCAGCTGAACGATTCAAAATTTGCCATCAAGCAGACAGAGCGGGTTCATCGACAAATTGAAGAATTTCACGACAAACTCATTCGTGAATTAGCCGAGACTCCAATTAGTCCGTAATTTGCTCATGGGTAAGATTCTTCGCTGGCACTCTTCTTCTCAAAAGCCAAATGACCCCGAATGCACCGGCCATTGACAGAAGGACCTCGAGAATAAATATTGCGACGACAAGCGATGGAAACTTCCCAAGAGATAATGCGGAATACTTTTGAGTGAGATAATCACGAAACGTAATCTCGTGCTGAATACGGATTTCCTCTCGCATTTCCTGAGCAAAAGCGGGCAGTTCCTCCAACTCTCTCGACAGTCTCTTCTCCTCTGTCATTCGGAATTGTCGGTAAGACTCGACAGAACGGCCTGTTTCCGCCATACCCGCCAGCAAGACCACAACGATCAATTGCCAGCGTGAAAGATTTTCTGGTCTCGTTCCGGCATAATGGCATGTGAGATAACCCAACGCTGCTCCCAAAGCGATGGAAAACAGACCGATTTTTTTGATTCCCGAGGGGAGCCAAACCGAAATCAGTGAGAGTGCGACTGCAATCATCAACACGATTAACAACCAGCGAACAGTTTGCATATTAAATTGAGACATAAATACCAGCCGCAAACGCATTTGTTTTTCTGAGTGCAGAGTTTAGACTTGGAAACTGAACTTTTGCAAATTCCAGTAAATTGTAACCCGACGCGTCAGCGAGGGGCCGGTGTGGAATGCATAATCAGCGAGATTTTATCCATGCCAACCCTGTTAAACGGATGGCAAAACAAGCGAT
>DOCI01000018.1 GCA_003503535.1 Planctomycetaceae bacterium | reverse complement strand
TCAGAAAACGTAGCGCCTGGGGGTAGGTGGAAAATGAATGAAATTGTGTAGCGCCCAGATGATCACCTGCCAGCAACCTGTCAGAATTTTGTTTTTCAAAATGTCTAACGTGTTGCTGGCAGGAGACGAGGGTGTACACAAAGATGCAGCAATGGACCGAGATTCGTCGTCGTGTGTTGAGCGGCGAGATCAGCAAGCGGGCGGCATGTCGAGAGTATTCGATTCACTGGGACACACTCCAGAAGATGCTCACACATGTCGAGCCACCTGGTTATCGTCAGAGCAAGCCACGAGGCTCGAAGATAGAGCCCTTTGTGCCAATCATTCATCAGATCCTCAAAGAGGATCAACACGTTCATCGTAAGCAGCGGCATACGGCCAAAAAAATCTTTGAGCGGCTTCGGGAAGAACATGGATACGACGGCGGAATCACGCTCGTGCAGGAACTGGTTCGCGAGTGGAAACACCATCGTCAGGAAGTCTTTTTGCCGCTGGTTCATCGTCCCGGCGAGGCTCAGGTTGATTTTGGTTTTGCCGACGTCCTGCTCAGTGTTTTAATCAACGAGGGGCGAGCTGATCAAAGTCTGTCTGTTTGTGATGACGTTGCCCTATTCGGATGCCCGCCACAGGCGGCTTGTTCTGGCCACTGCACAGGCATAGAATACCGCATGCAGGCGTTTCCCAGGGAATGCACCGAAGCATTTCTCGAAGGACACAAACGTGCCTTCCAATTCTTTGAAGGAGTGCCGACACGGATCAGCTATGACAACGCTAAGGTGGCCGTCGCTCGGATCGTCGGAAACCGTGAGAGGACGGTGACCCGGGAGTTTCTGCGACTGCAAAGTCACTTTCTGTTCAAAGAGCACTTTTGCCTGGTCCGCCGCCCCAATGAGAAGGGACACGTCGAGCGGTTACTCGATTTTGCGCGGCGGAACTTCCTGGTACCGGTGCCTCAGGTCGACTCTATGGAACGACTCAATGAGCAACTCCTCGTACGTTGTGACACCGACCTCGAACGAAAACTGCGTGGCAAATCCACTTGTAAGCGTACACTGCTGAGCGAGGAACAACTGCGGCCTCTCCCCAGGCAGATCTTCGAGGCACATCGCCTCGGTCAGGCTCATGCCGATTCTCTGTCACTTGTTCGGTTCGAGACCAACAGTTACTCGGTACCGACGAAGTACGCACATCGGGCGATCACGATTGTGGCAACGATCGATGAAGTTCGCCTCATCTTTGCAGGACAGTTGATTGCCCGACATTGCCGTCATTGGGGACGTGAGGAGTTCTTCTTCGATCCGGTGCATTATCTGGCGCTGCTGGAACGCAAACCGGGTGGCTTCGATCACGCGCGCCCGCTGGAGGATTGGGACCTGCCACTCTGCTTTGGGATTCTTCGCCGACGACTCGAAGCGGACTTCACTCCCCAGCTTGAATCGGGCGGTGGAATACGGCTAGGAATTCGGTGTCCTCAATGTCGAGGCAATCCGCGTGATTCTGGTCCGCCACAGGCGGGTTGTGCCTGCGGCAGCCAGACATATTCATCTCACTGATGAGTCATCTGGAGTTGACATATGTAAAAGCGACCAGAGGGAGTCTCTTTCCAACATCGAGCGGAAGCTCGGAGCTTCCGCCTATGGCGGGCTGCTTACCAAACGTTACTCATAGGAGGATAATCAATTACGAAGAAAGAAACGAAGAGTCTGGTGCTGTTGCAGCATCATTTGAAAAGCTTACGGCTGCCAACGATCTTGCGCGAATCCGAGAAAGTGGCACAGAGGTGTGCCAACGATAACGTCGATCATCTCGGCTTTCTGTTGCAGTTGTGTGAACTGGAGTTAATCGAACGAGAACGCAAGGCGGCCGAACGAAGACTCAAAGCGGCCAAATTTTCCAACCATAAAACGCTGGAATCGTTTGACTTCCAGACTCAGCCATCCGTCAACAAATTGCTGGTGAGCGAACTGATGCGGGGCGAGTACATCGAGAAGCGGGAGAACATCCTGCTGGTCGGTAATTCCGGAACGGGGAAGACACACTTAACGACCGCACTGGGAATCGCAGCTTGCGAACAGGGGAAACGGGTTAGGTTTTATCAGGTGACCGAATTGATCACGCAACTGCTGGAAGCCCGGGAGGAGCGAGATTTGTCGCGAATGAAACGTCAACTGGGCAAACTTGATCTGTTAATTCTCGATGAACTTGGCTACGTCCCGGCCAGCAAGATCGGCTCGGAATTACTGTTTGATGTGATCAGTACTGCGTATGAACGACAAAGCGTGATCGTCACCACAAATTTGCCATTTGAGTCATGACGTTCATGCGGCATGCGTGCCACACCGTGGACAGAAGTGCTGGGCAGTGAGCGATTAACGGGGGCTACGCTCGATCGCTTGACCCATCGCTGTCACATTCTGGAACTGGGTGGCGAAAGGCAACTGTTAAGCAATTCCTCTTCGCGCAATTCTGGTTTTGTGGCATCATACCGAGGTCATGGATGATTTACGACGACAAATTGAGGTGTTGATCGAACGGGTCGGCGTGCTTGAGCGCGAGAATGCCGAACTCCAGGCGCGGAATGCCGAGTTGGAAGCTCGCACCGCGGAACTCGAGCGTCAGCTCCAGCATGTGA
>DOCI01000303.1:3976-5072 GCA_003503535.1 Planctomycetaceae bacterium | reverse complement strand
TATCGAGCGAATCTCTCATTTCAAGAGTATCCAAAAATCGCGCACGGTCATGTAGTTCAGGCTATGATTGGTAATTGTGTGGTTGCTCTTCGGGAGCGTTTTTTCTTTTGCGGGAAGCGGGCTTCGGTGTATTCGCCCATCTGTTCTGCTGTTTCGAAGAGTTGGTCGTAACAGCCGTCGCCATCGTATTCGCAGTTGTCTGTGGAATAATCCCGGCAAATCTGTGGGCGGGTTTCGTAGATGCCGCAGAGGTTGTCGTCCCGGAGTTTTTTGCAGGTCGTGTGAACCATCAGATACCAGGTTTCTTCGTCGACAAAAATCGAGACGTTATCGTGGAGCAGATACCAGCGAAGATTTTCGAGTTCTTCCCGCGAATCGGGCGTATCGATCGGCAAGGCAAAATAGCGACAACATTTCGCGGTGCAGTGATCGCAGAGAAATTCGCCGGGCTTAAGATCCTCGCGTGAAACTCGCTTTTTTTCCATCAATGTCTCCTGGAACCGAAAATTCCGGCTATTTGAAATCGTGCGTTTCTGAAGTTTTATCGGAAGCGATTGCGAACAACAATGTTCACGAAGCAATCCAGTGGTTCGAAAAGGCAATCTGACCTGAGTTTCCGCAGATTTTTCGTGTGGATTTGCGTTTGAAGTGAGTGGAGACCAGAATTGAACAGCAGATACTGTTCATATGAATCGACTCATTGTGTGCAATGTTGAAATTCGCCATGTGAATCCACTGATGCGTAGTAGACTTCCCTAGGAAAAAAATGGACTTCCGAATTATGATAAGGAGAGATTTGATAATTTTGAGAGAGTTTCTGATTTTCCATGTCCCTCGGAATCAGAAAATTACGCTTTGCCTGTCGCAGAGGTATCGAAAAAATTCAGCGTCAGTGCTCAATCGACGCGATCTCTGTGCCTGCATTCCTAACTACTGATATCAAAACCTGTTAGATTCATGATGAATAACCCCACAACCCGCCGTTGGCTGGAGCGGATGTTGCAGCGATACCTGCTGCCAGGCATCGCGCTGGTTTACATCATTTCCGCATTTTCTCCCCAATTTGGCATCTGGTTGCGAACGCAGTCGTTCGGTG
>DOCI01000303.1:357-3902 GCA_003503535.1 Planctomycetaceae bacterium | reverse complement strand
TCGGTGAGGGGGGACTGGGCTTTGGTCAAATTACTGCGGTCAACCTGCTGTTAGCCGGGTTGTTATTCAATACGGGTCTGGCAGTCCCCCTGAAAGAACTGCTCTGCCTGACCCGGCATCCGAAACTGGTCGCTCTGGGGCTTTCGATCCGAATCACATCGAGCTTGCTGATCATTCTCATCGCGATGGTCGGGGGCCTGCTGTTTTCTGGTCATGTCTGGGATTCGATACTTCTCGGATTGATCCTGATTGCAGTGATGCCTGTGGCCAATTCCTCGGCTGGCTGGACGCATCATTCCGATGCGAATGTCGGTTTGAGCATGTGGCTGATCCTTTCGAGCGTTTTGCTGAGTCCACTGCTTGTCCCTGGCTTGCTGGATTTGTCGAGTCAATTTGTCTCTGCAGAGATTGTGGAAGATTATCAGCGAATGGCGGGGGGATATGCTGGCTCATTTGTGATGATGTGGGTCATTATTCCTGCGGTGTTGGGGGTTCTGTTCCGTACCCTGTTTATTAAAGAATACGGCCCCCGCCTGAAGCTAACCGTTAAAGTGATGACAAGTTTGTTTTTGCTGATTCTGAATTATATCAATGGGTCAGTCTCGCTGCCGGGACTGCTCAATGGGGGACAGAATGGATTGATTTTGCTGGTCGGTTTTTCTGCCAGTCTTTCCTGTGGGCTTCTGTTTGCGGCAGCCTGGATGGTCTCAGTAATCTGTCGACTCGCTAAACGAGATCGGCTCGCGGTCATGTACTCGACCGCAATGAGCAATACCGGCGTCGCTCTGGTGCTGGCCACAACGGTTGCCCCCGAATTAGTGGTTGTCCACCTGATGGTCATCTTTTACACCCTGATTCAACACATTATCGCAGGAGTGATCGATGAACTGGTCGTGAGCAGTTCAAAAAGCCAATCTCACTCACTCGATAAACCCTGCACAATCACCAGCCAGCCGGTATTGAACGACTTGGAAGAGCGGCCGACAACGCAAACCGGCTCGCAAGCAGCGACGTATGATGGGGAAGTCATTACGTCGAAAGGGTCGACATAGTCGTCGATCAACAGCACATCGGTGGTCGATGCGGCGAACCCTGCTTCGTGAATCTGTTCGATGCGTTGCGATCTGTGATTTTCAATTATGTTCAGTTCATCCTCGGTCAGACGTGGAATATCGCTCAAATTGGGATTCAACTTCTGGAGCATCGCCTGCAAATCCGGATGCTGCAAAATCATTCCAAATTGCGAATTTTTATCATTTTGGGAGCCACGCATATTCACGAGCACAGAAATTTCATGCATGAGCCGCCCCTCGGCTTCATCCTGCAGAACGGCAAAGCGACCAAGTTCGACAGAATAGCCAAGCACACCCAGGAATTGACGCTCCCCACCTCGATTGCCTGTCGACCAGATTGGAATCGAAAATGCGACTTTCAAGTCGGCGGTATTGCTACTTTGATAAACCGTAGAAAGATTGATGTCTTCAATATGCGGTGGAGATCCCTGCTCACCGACAATGAGATCGTTTCCATTGCCGTGAAAATAATCTCGATGAGAGTAATTCGAGCCGATACTGTCGTATATCGTTCCGGTGTCATCTTCAAGTGGATAGCGTGCGATTTGCACGCCTTCGGCATTACATAAAAACCAACTGGAGGCTTGCGTCGCTTTTTCCTGCGACTGGGCCCGTTTTACCAGCCATTGCTGAATGTCCTCCCATTGAGTGGGATCCATCTGATTTCCAGGCCCCTGCATTTCTTCAAGCAGATGCTGAGAGTTGGACTCGATTTCGAGTATTCGCCACGCATCGTTAATCTTCAAAGCCATCGAAGTCGCAGCCGAGCGGGCTGCAACCTGGAGTGAACGATTTCGCATGAGAGTCGCCTCATGCCTGGCATACGATTCCCGATTGGCCAACTGACCCATGATTCCTGCAAAGACCGTCGAAAACAGAATCAAGACAATCGCACTGATGAGGAGCACGCGAGACACACCTCGATGCCGCCGCATTAATCGTGACACTCTCCGCGAAAGCGGTTCGGCATAGGCGATCACTTCTTCATCGCCCAGATACCGTTCGAGATCTTTGGCCATTTCTTCAGCGGAGGAATAACGATCTTCCGGCGCCAGAGACATGGCTTTGAGACAGATCGCTTCGAGAGCCTTGGGGATCCACGGGCACAGGTCGGTCGGCTTGCTATATTTGCCACGAATAACAGATTCACGAATTTTCGAAAGACTACTGTCTGGCGGAAAAGGTGGCCGTCCCGTTATCAATCGATAAAGCGTTACGCCAAGTCCATAGATATCGGATGACGATCCGACATCCTCGGCCTGGGCGTGCTGCTCCGGACTCATGTAGATCGGCGTTCCCCCGGTTCCGCCAGAAGCGGAGTCACCACCGGTATCGGAAAGCGGTTTGAGAGATTCTTCGCCCACCGATTTCGCTTTTCCTTCGCTGCCAACATATTTGGCGCAACCCCAGTCGAGCACAACCGTCTCACCATACTTTCCGAGCATCACATTACCCGGTTTAATATCGCAGTTAATGACTCCACGCGTATGGGCATATTCAATTGTATTACAAACACTGACAAACGAGCTGAGCAGCTTGCGAAAATCGAGAGAGTGCTCCCGAGGCAGTTCATCTTTTTTTAAGCGGGCGTGATAGTCATCAATGAATTGCTGAAGCGTTTGTCCCTCGACCATCCGCATCGCGTAAAACGGAACACCATTCTCGGTGAGTCCATACCCATGGACCGGTGCAACGCCGGGATGATCGAGACGGCTGGTGATTTCTGCTTCGACTCGAAACCGCTGAATGTCGAGTGGATTATGTCGACGTCGCTCACGAATAAATTTGATGGCGATATCGCGATGGAGTTGTTGGTCAAATCCTCGAAAGACAATCCCGAGTCCACCATGGGCATGATACCGGAGCCGACTGGCATCACATTTCCATTGAATCTCTTCGGCAGGTTTCAGTTCCGGAGCTCCATCAGGATCGCTCAGCTGAGTCATCTCGTTGGGTTTGAGCTGATTCGCAACATGGGCAAGTTTTTCCGTTTTACTGACAAATTCCGCCAGGAGGTGCGGATAATCTCGACAGATGATTTCCGGAGCCGGACGCTCACCCTGTTCTACCATCTCTTCCCAGGCATCGAGAAGTAAATCGATGGTTTTGGCGTCGGAATCTGGAACTTTAAATTCTTCATTCATAATCGCAGCCAGAATCCCCAATACAATAACCTGCCGATGGGTTTGTGGAACAAACCCGATCGTCAAGAAATCAGTGTCTATTTAAGACGACCACTCAAACAGCCTGTCACAACATCAACTGGAAACGAGACAATCACGTACAGAATACGCTATTAGAGCAGGCTTGTCCAAGTGCGGGTTCACTTTGGTACGCTGTCAAAAATGAAGTTCTGCTCATTCGATACCGGGAGGTCCGCCATTCATCTTTTCTGCAAGTTGCAGTTTGGCATCCCGCCAGCGACGTTTGACCTGTCGGACACTGATTCCGATCACATTGGCAGCTTCTTAT
>DOCI01000303.1:0-213 GCA_003503535.1 Planctomycetaceae bacterium | reverse complement strand
ACCTGGGACAGTTCGTGATACCACAGCAGATCGAACATTTCCCGGCTCTCTTCAGGCAGAGATTCAATCGTCTTGTGCATCTCTGTCCACTCTGCCACGCGGCTTGGATCACACGTTAATTCCGCCCCGTCCAGGAGGTTGGGGGCTTGGCTTTGATCTGCTCTTCCAGGGGGCATCGTCGCGTGATTGGCTCCGTGTCCCTGTGGTCCCTGA
>DOCI01000123.1:16111-16410 GCA_003503535.1 Planctomycetaceae bacterium | reverse complement strand
GCTGTAAGTGTGAGCCATCAATTCGTTCGCCTTTTTGGAAGCCGCATACAGACTGACCGGATGGTCGACACTATGATGAATTGAAAATGGCATCGTCTTATTCGCACCGTACACAGAACTCGACGATGCATAGACAAGATGTTTCGTCTCGTTATGACGACACGCTTCCAGAATATTCACAAAGCCGACCAGGTTGCTGTCCACATACGCATGAGGGTTCTTCAGTGAATAGCGTACACCTGCCTGAGCAGCCAGGTTCACGACCACGTCAGGCTTTTCTGCGGAGAAAATTCGATTGA
>DOCI01000123.1:6458-15932 GCA_003503535.1 Planctomycetaceae bacterium | reverse complement strand
CGCGATCTTCCAGAGCAATTTTCTGAAAACTGAAATTGTCGCGTGGAGTCAGCAGCGCCAGACGAGCGTCTTTAAGTGCGGGATCGTAATAGTCGTTCAGGTTGTCAATTCCGATCACGACATCACCGCGATCGAGCAATCCATGTGATAGCCGTGCCCCAATAAAACCAGCAGCTCCGGTCACTAAGTATTTACTCACAACTCACCCTTCTGAATCTGTCCCTGATAATAGTTGACGGTTTCCCGCAATCCTGTTTCCAAATCGACCTTAGGTTCCCATCCGAGAATTCGCCTGGCTTTGCTGATATCGGGGCAACGTTGTTTTGGATCATCTTCCGGTAGTGGCAAATGTGTCGTCCCGCTTTTGGAGCCCGTAATTTTCAGGACGGCATCGGCTAACTCTTTCATCGAGTTTTCGACCGGGTTCCCCAGGTTCACAGGACCTGTTTCTTCATCCTGATTCATCATCGCCAGGAAGCCATCAATCAAATCATCGACATAACAGAACGAACGAGTCTGTTCACCATCTCCGTACAATGTGAGCGATTCCCCACGTAAAGCCTGCATAATGAAATTGGAGACCACGCGACCATCATCCGGATGCATTCGTGGCCCGTAAGTATTGAAAATTCGCACAATACGAACTTCCAGTTTATGGGCCAGGTGATAATTCATACACAGCGATTCGGCGACACGTTTTCCCTCGTCGTAACAACTGCGAGGTCCAATCGGATTGACGTTGCCCCAATAGTCTTCTGTCTGCGGGTGGATGTCGGGATCGCCATACACTTCAGAAGTGGAAGTATGCAGGACTCGTGCCCCGCAGCGTTTCGCCAGACCAAGCACATTCACCATGCCGACAGTCGAGGTCTTGATAGTTTTAATCGGATTGAACTGATAAGCCTTAGGCGAAGCTGGACAGGCCAGGTTATAAATCTGGTCGGCTTCAATGAACAAGGGGCGGACGATATCGTGCCTAATGAGTTCGAAGCGGGGATGTCCGATCAAATGAGCCACGTTCTGCTTGGAACCGGAAAAGAAATTGTCAACACAGACAACCTCATGCCCCTGCTCAATCAGACGTGTGCACAAATGACTGCCCAGAAACCCAGCCCCACCAGTCACAAGAATATTCAGATGTGTCATCGTTCAAGTGCAGTTTTCAAATGTTAGTGGATCAGGTCAGGCATTGCCTGGCGAAATAGACGTGCTTGTGGTTTCATCTCAAATTTCTGCTTGTTCGGCAAACCAGTTCACCGTAGTCTTCAGGCCCGAATCAATTTGAGTTCGATCCGACCAGCCATAAGTCTGTTTCAACAGGGTCGCATCTATCAAATTGGATCGTAAATCACCCGCACGTGGCGGCCCATATTCTGGCTGTGGTACGGTAGTGGAACGACCAGCATCCCGCAATGCCTGTGAAGTTAACCCGTGTAGCCGCTCTGCCAGTTCATTCACATCAACCGGCACACCCGTTCCCACATTGAACGCCACATGAGTTGATGGCAAAGTTTCGGTTAATGCCTGCACATTCGCTCGAGCGACATCCTCGACATACACGTAATCGCGAATGTATTTGCCATCCCCGTTAATTCGTGTCCCTTCCCCTCGTAGCATCCTCTGACAAAAAATCGCCACCACACCGGCTTCTCCGTGTGGATTCTGTCGAGGCCCATAAACATTCGCATACCGCAAAGCGACCGTCTCTAATCCATGCTCACGGGTAAAGAATCGCAAATATTGTTCTCCCGTCCATTTCGAAATCCCGTAGGGAGAGATCGGATTAGCCGGATGTAATTCTGACGCTGGCTCCGTGACTTCGCCGTAGAGCACTCCGCCGGAAGAGGCGAACACGAATCGCTTGACTCCACTCTGTTGACTCTGCTCCAAAGTCGAGAGTAATCCCATGATATTCACC
The DNA here is from genome assembly GCA_003503535.1 of Planctomycetaceae bacterium. Taxonomy (GTDB): domain Bacteria; phylum Planctomycetota; class Planctomycetia; order Planctomycetales; family Planctomycetaceae; genus Rubinisphaera. The sequence continues at coordinate 14,014 of DOCI01000123.1, read as the reverse complement.
TGGGCGTCGAAACTTGGCTCATTCACCGACCGACTCACCGACATTTGAGCCGCCTGATGGCATACCACCTCTGGCTGCTCTTTCTTGAAGACCGTCGCCAACGCCTCCCGATCACACACATCGGCCTCATAAAACGGAACCGCTTCAGGCAGATTCGCCCGACTCCCCGTACTTAAGTCATCGACAACAACCGGCGCGTGCCCTGCTGCCAGCAGTTGGTCAACAATATGACTCCCTATAAACCCGGCTCCCCCGGTCACCAGTATCTTCATGAACTCTCTTTCCAAATCAGGTCGCTTCTGCCATCTCAATTCTTCATAAAAGGATAACTTCTACAGCCAGAACCTCACAGTCCGTGTGTTAAGTCGGGATGAAAACGGAGGGTGGCTGGGGCCGAAGCGCAGCGAAGCCCCCTGAAATTCTTGTCACTTCTCTCCACTAAACATTCCTGCAACAATGAATTATGCACTGGAAACCCCTCGTTTACCCAATCCGAATCTTCAACTATTCCAGGTGTGAATTCCAATTAACAACGGAGGAGAATTGCGGTTCCGTTCCATATCGTTTATTACTGAGGAAGCTTTTGCCACTCGGCAGAGTTAATTTGATTGCGAACTCTCTGCAGCCACCACAATAAATCAGATTTGTCTGTCTTTGGTTCTGCAGGATGTATTTTCCACAAGACAGTTTTGCAGAGAGAATCGAATCCAGGAAACGGAACGAGCGCTCGACGTTAAGGACTCCGTCTCATCGTCATTTCGTCTGTTTTCTAAAACTTCAGGTTGTCAGTGTTGACCGGATGATTTTTGATCCCACAAACAATTTACAGAGCGTGCGTACCGTTCTGTAGTTCATTCTCCACATCCTTTACAGGAGGGAGAGACACCTGTTTGCAATGACTTTTGATGAGGAGGAAATGTTTAATGGACCCGAAAGAGTTTTTCAAATTCGCCAAAGAGAACAACGCCGTACAACTCGATATGAAGTTCTGCGATATGTTCGGCACCTGGCAACACTGTACCTATCCGCTCGATACGCTCGATGAGGGAGTATTCGAAGACGGCTTCGGTTTCGATGGCTCCTCCATCCGCGCCTGGCAGGCCATTAACGAATCCGACATGATCGCCATTCCCGATCCCTCCTCGGCTCGTATGGATCCGTTTTTCTCAATTCCGACCGTTAGCGTTATTGCCGATATTTACGATCCGATCACCAAGCAACCCTATAATAAAGACCCTCGCGGCGTCGCCAGACGGGGTATCGAATACCTGAAGCAAACCGGAATCGCCGATTCGTGCTTCATCGGGCCAGAACCCGAATTCTTTATCTTCGATGACATCCGTTTCGCGACAACTCAGCGAGGGGCCATGTATGAGATCGATTCCTCCGAAGCTGCCTGGAATACTGGTAAGCCTGAACTGACAGGAAATCTCGGCCACAAAGTTGGCTACAAAGCGGGATACTTCCCTGTTGCACCAAGCGATTCGCTGGTCGACATTCGTGGCGAGATGGTTCAGCTCATGCGAGATCTCGGCATCGTTGTCGAAGCTCATCACCACGAAGTCGGAACCGCCGGCCAGTGCGAAATCGATATGAAATTCACCGATCTCGAAACGATGGCAGACCAGTTTCTGTGGTTCAAATATGTCATTAAAAATGTCGCCAAAAAGCATGGCAAAACCGTTACCTTCATGCCTAAGCCCGTCTTCGAAGACAACGGCTCCGGCATGCACACCCACATTTCCTTCTGGAAAGATGGCGACACCCTCATGGCAGGCGACGGCTATGCCGGCATGAGTGAAATGGCGCTCCATGGCATTGGGGGAATTATCAAGCATGGTCGGGCACTGGTTGCTCTGTCGAATCCGACGGCCAACAGTTTCCATCGTCTTGTTCCCGGATTCGAAGCTCCGGTTACTCTGGCGATGAGTCAGCGTAACCGCTCGGCTTCCTGTCGCATTCCGATGTACTCGACCAGCCCGAAAGCGAAGCGAGTCGAATTCCGCACCCCAGACCCCTCCGCCTGCGGCTACCTCAGCTTCACCGCGCTGATGATGGCGATGATCGACGGGATTCAGAACAAGATCGATCCGGGCGAACCTCTCGACCGCGACATCTACGACATGACCCCGGAAGAGCTGGCTGAAACCAACGTCGCCCCCACCTCACTGGGCGAAGCGTTGGAAGCCCTCGAAGCCGACCACGACTTCCTCACAGCTGGCGACGTCTTCTCTCAGGATATGCTCGATTCCTTCATCGAATACAAACGAGCCGAAGAAATCGACGCGTTGCGACTGCGCCCGCATCCTTATGAGTTCGACCTGTATTACAACGTGTAATCGACATTGCTGTAAAAGAACAAAAAGGCTGTCTCAATCTGAGGCAGCCTTTTTTATGAATATGACACAAACCTGAGGAGGCCATTCGACTATTCAAGAAGTGAGGACTCTGGCAGACAGGCTGACCGAAGAGCAGTCTGTGGTGGCACCTGAACTTGCCGGTGGTCTCTTTCAGTGATGTGTGTCGTAACTTATTTTTCAGTAACGACTTACGCTTTCGGAACAGTGGCACACAGCCTGAAGTTTTAATGGGAACAATCCACTACTATTGGATTCTACTTCGATGCCGGTTTGTGATCTGCAAATTCGACGAAATAGCTGGCACTTTCGTCTACGATTGAGATTTTTCAACTCGGATGATGAGATGGAACGATCTACTACTATCATTTTAGTATGCAAGTTATAAATGCACGACAACGGTGCGTCACCGTTATTGAACGACCAGAACAAAACTCTGACAGGATACGAATTTCTTTGGAACGCGTACCACTCAAACTCAAACTTTCTCCGGTGGAGGCACTTACTCAATTGAGTGATGAACCTTGGCCCGTACTGCTCGAAAGTGCGCGTTTCGAAAAGACTCGTGGACGTTATTCCTATCTCACAGCCGACCCAGTCAAAACCTGGAAACTCGATCAAGCCGAGTTTGGATGCGATCCCTTTGCAGAAATTCGATCGCTCTCTGCTCAATATTCCCGTCCTGCAGAAGCTGGCCTCCCGCCCTTCTGTTCCGGATTTCTGGGACTCCTCAGCTACGAGTTGGGGCACGCCTTCGAGAAACTTCCGGCAGTCTCCAGGGATGAATTCACTACTCCCGCGATGGCAGTTGGTTTGTATGACTGGTCTTTGTGCTGGGATCATCTGACGAATGAAACCTTTCTGATTCGCGATCATTCTCTGCAATCCGCTTCAAATTCAGATACGGAATCTCGCTGGCAGCGTCTCCTGCAAAAACTCAATAATGGAAACGCATCGATCGAACAATTTCCGACACCGTCCCCCCGCACCATCGAACCAACATCAGCAGAGCGGGAACGATTTCTAAACTCTGCTCAACGAGTTCTGGAATACATTCGCGCAGGGGATATCTATCAGGCGAATCTGTCGCGAAAAATCGAGTATGAATTCGATGGCTCTGCACTCGATTTGTATCGGCAAATCCGCATCCTTAACCCGGCTCCCTTCGCCGCGTATTTTCAGCCCGTTGACGATTATGCTGTCGTCAGTGCCTCGCCCGAGCAGTTTTTGCAGGTGAATAATCGGCAGGTTTGTACGCGACCGATCAAAGGCACCCGCCCCCGCTGGGCAGCTGGCGATCTCGATTTGTATCAGGGACTTGCCCTGCAGGCTTCTGAAAAAGACCGAGCCGAGAACACGATGATTGTCGACCTGCTTCGCAACGATATTTCCCGCGTCTGCAAAACCGGCAGCGTAAAAGTGCCCCGCTGGTGTGAACTGGAAACGTTTGCGAAAGTGCATCACCTCGTTTCGGAAGTGACAGGGGAACTGCAGGACGATGCCGACATCTGGGATCTGTTCGCGGCCACCTTTCCCGGCGGTTCCATCACCGGGGCTCCCAAAATCCGAGCGATGCAAATCATTTCCGAACTCGAACAATCGACCCGCGGAGCCTACTGCGGCTCCCTCTTTGCAGCCGACCTGAGCGGCTCCCTGCAATCCAGCCTCCTCATTCGCACTCTCACCTGGAAACCAGGCCAGGTCCAGGTCCCAGTCGGCGGGGGCATCGTCGCCGACTCCGTCCCCGAAATCGAATTTTCAGAAACCGTCCACAAATCCGCCGGCCTGATTGCTTCGCCAATGAACCACTTAACGACTGAGGCATAACATTTTGAACCACGGATGCGCATGGATCAACACAGACGTTTACAAAACAATTTTAACCCGAAGCATCCATTTTGAAGTTGCACGATTCGTTTTAGTTTTCAGCATTATCACTGAAAAAAAAGGGGTCCTCTGTCTTCCGTCCAATGTCGTTTGACATGTGCCACTGCTGACTTGACCAGCAGTTTGAAACAGGGTGTTGGATTTCAGAACGAGACAGCGGTTGGCTGGGGTTGTAGCGCAGCGAAGCTCCCAGGATGTTGATGATATCAGTGCGCTTACTTCGATTGACCCTGGCCACCCCAACGCCGAAGATGAATTTCCAGTTGAATAGGCATGCAGAGCGTATGATGAGACATCTTGTGCTTTCAGCCCCCAACCGACAAAGTCGGTCGAGCCAAACTGCGTCACTGCCGAGATGTTATTATCTCAAATCATGACTCTTCAGGCGTGTGCGCGAAGCATCGCCAATTTGACATTCAAAGTGATCTTTCATCAAGTCCATGAGTTTGCAAATGCTCAGGCATCAGTGCATAATGTTGGGATATTCTCTACAGAAATAGAACCTTAAAAGTAAGCTTCTGACTTTAAATCGTTCTGATATTCAATTTAAGACCGCTACCATTTTCCACTAAGATCGAAAAGATGCGTAATGGAATCACCTCGATGTCCAGATTGTGGCGGCAACATGGAAGTGGGCTTTATTCCGGATTATGCGTACACAATCCAAATGCAGACATGTTGGCATCCGGGCAAACCGGAACAACAAACGTTGTTCGGGATGAAGTTCAAAAGTGGGGCCATCAAGTTAGATCACAAAAAGATGATCGCAATTACAACTTATCGTTGTCCCGAATGCCACTTACTGCGTTCTTATGCTGAATGAGATGCGTGCTGATGGTAAATTCCGTCGAATTCATTTTGCGTGGCCCAGACCGCAGTGAATTTCAATCCTCGAACGGAAACCTCTTGCGGCGTTGCGACCTTTCGTGTGAACCGATGCCGTATTTACGACATATCAGGCGCAGCCTGAACTACAACTTTTCAAGGGCGACTCGTCTTGCGGACTCTTGCCATCAAGTTACCAATGTTAGCAGCATTACTTTTTCTGTTTGGGATAACAGGAATCGGGTGTGCCTACTAAGAGCAAGTGATTGAACCACTGCTTGCAGGTACAAATGAGTTCGAAATTCACTGGCCTCCTGTTGAACCTACATCCGAAGAGACAAAAACCAAACGACCACTTCTGCTCGGCAGTGTCGACATCAAGGAGGCGGATGCGGATAGCGAAGGCCTTGTGCTGGAAATCGCCTTGACGATAACACGTCCGTCAAAGGAAGCCGATCGGGAGTTTTGGAATTCGCATCTGGAATTTGGCGAAGTTCCCTGGATGGACGAAGTGCGGGTCTGGGATGCAGATTCACAATGGCAGTGGCCCAATTTGCCCTTTCTTTTAACACGCCATGGCGTGGAACGGATCGAACGCTATGGAGGCGTCGACCCCGGCAAGCTCGTTGATAACGACTTTGCAGCTGTCCTCATCCGAAAATACGATAAGAGCGGTAACCGTGAGCAGATTGATTCTCAAACTTCACCATTGGTTTCGGCACACTGGCGGAGTGATCGTCAGGAGAAAACGGATATTCATTCGATCGTGCATGTTGCCAGATCCGACACATTTCGAATCCACATCGGCCCGAACGAAGAGCATACTACTGGCAGATTGAAGCTGTGGTTGATCTATGCCGATTTCCTGAATACCCGTCCTCCTGAGTCATGGCCCAGGGGTGGAGAATGGTCAGGCGGAATCCTTGCGTATAGCGAAGTAACTTGGGATAAAAAACCGAATGAACCGAGTCACGGAACTGTGCAATTCCTGACACCACCCACAGGGTCCGGATTCAATTGGATTGAGTGGTCTCTAGATGAAACATCTCCTGCGGAATCGCGTTTGGCTGATCTTCCCAAGTGAAGCGTAATTCTATTCTGGCCATAAAGGGTTGGAGCTTGCTTGTTTTTACTTCGCTAACCCACTCGACTTGACTAAAATTAACGAATGACACACACCAATCCTTATGACACGTCGGAACAAATCGAAGAGGACTTCCCCCATCAGGAAATTTCACTGATTCCGCGTCCACTCGCTGCCCAAACGCGAATGGTTGTCAATCGCTTTGGCATATTCCAATTCGTTTGGCCGATTGCATTCGCTTTTTTGACCGATTTTTTATTCCTTGATCTATGGGCATTGTTTATTGCAACTAACGGCAATCGAATTACTCCTGCGTCATTTCAACGTTTCCCCTGGACCGCCGTGATGTGCATGGTTTATCCGATTGGATTCATCATGATTTTTATACGGCATGATTCTCTCGAATTCTGGAACTGGTCGCCTGTGATTATCGTCCCTGTCTTGTCGATGCAACTTGTTTCGACGGTGTGGTCACTCTATGCTATTTTTCTGTTGTTCAAATGTTATTTCACACATTGCCAACAAGCCAACTCGTATCAATAAAGAGTCTGTTTTTGATATTCTGCGTGACAACAATATATTCCAACATTCGTCTATTGAGTGACACCTTTCAGTCAAATGATTTTTACTCTCTCGCAGGCAAAATCCATGGTTGCAAAGACCTTAACAGCTTTGATTATTCTCATGCTCTTTTCTGTTTCGTTACAGGCTGATGAAACGCAGCTCATCGAGCCGGTGAGACCATTTGTGAGTCGTGTCGTTCATTCGCTGGAATCGTTGCCTTCAGAGAGGAAGGAGATGCTTACGACGATTACGGACTACATTGTTGAACAGATCGAACGAGGCGATAATGCAAAATTGGTTTTCGTTTGCACGCACAATTCACGTCGCAGTCATTTGTCGCAGGTTTGGTGCTCCACAGCTGCGGCATACTACGAAGTTCCGCATATTGAAACCTATTCGGGGGGAACGGAAGCGACTGCCTGTAATATTCGCACAGTCCGTGCGTTGAGACGATCAGGGCTATCTGTGGTTGCATCGACAGAAGGTGACAACCCTGTCTATCTGGTCCAGTATTCAGAGAAAATGCCCTCGATTCGCGCTTACTCAAAAGTCTATTTTGAGGAAGGGAATCCGAGTTCCGATTTTGCGGTCATGTTATGCTGCTCCGACGCTGACAAAAAGTGTCCAGTCGTCGAAGGCTCCGACAGTCGCTTTGCGTTACACTATGAAGACCCAAAGATCGCAGACAATACGCCGGAAGAGTCAAAGCGCTATGATGAACGTTCTCTCCAAATTGCACGGGAAATGTTTTTCGTGATGTCAGAGGTCTCTAAGAGAATCCACTAACAGTTGAGAATTGGAGATCCAGTTCTGCAGTGCTCTTTCGAGCTTTAAATGTC
>DOCI01000123.1:0-6250 GCA_003503535.1 Planctomycetaceae bacterium | reverse complement strand
ACGACATTTAGCGATAGTTGGAAGTAGGGTGCGTCGTGACGCACCTTTCATTCGAAGTTCTTGAACTCGTCTTCGTACCATTCCACCAGGTGCCACGCTTGCCGTGGACAAGCTGGTTTTGACATTGATGATCTCAAAGAGAAATGAATCCCGTGCAGGGCTCTCGATTGGATGTTGCACGTTCATCCTGAATAATGACTCTCAGGATCCATTCCTTCACACATTGCATGCTCACACAAGTGTGAGCATGGCGTCTGGCGAAATCTTACGGTAACAGGACGGGCAGTTGTTCCTTCAGGTCTTCGACGGAAGTGGCATTGCTGACGACCTGTCCCTGCTGGTTCACAAGGAACATGGTTGGAACTGAAATGATGCCGTAGTCGACTGCGAGCTGACCTTCGAGGCCTTCCGGTTCAGCAATGTGTGCCCAGCGGTTTCCATGCTGATTGATATAAGGAGCGATTGCTTCTTTTTGCGTATCGAGATTCACGCCGACAATTTCAAATCCTTTGGCGCGATACTTATCGTACAGGGCTTTGATCTGTGGCAAATCTTCAGTGCAGGGCTGACACCAGGTCGCCCAGAAAATAACGAGGACCGCTTTGCCGCGATAGGCTCCCAGATCGACCGGTTTGCCATCCAGACCGGTTCCCTTTAACGCCAGAGATTTTCCTTCCAGGCTCAAGCGTCGCAAAGCCCCCTGGGCGCGTTTACCGGCATCGGTCGCTGCGTGATCAGTCGCCAGAGAAGTGTACCATTTCTGTGCTTCTTCGGTTTTCCCACTGAATTCTTCGGTGATTGCCAATTGCAGTAAGGCATCTGCGGCATCCTCCGATTTCGGATAAGATGTCACAAACCCTTTTAACTGAGCCAGCCACCAGTTCTGCATTTCTTCCCGTTCCTCATTTTCAGCAGGAGCAGATTGCAGTTTGATGGTGTACTCGGCCAGAAGTCGACGGTATGCGGTGTAAGGGATCAATTCGGAATTCGGGCGCTGTTTGCGTAAGTCTGTTTCGATCGTCGCGAGTTGTCGGACTCCCTCCGCATATTTTCCAGTTTGAACAGCAGCTGCCAGACCATCGATCATTTGTGTGAGCCATTGCTTCCGCTCTTCTTCAGTTGACGAAGCAGTCAGCAATTTTCTCAGAACATCGACCCGCTGGCTGTTATAGCGAGCCAGTTCAGCAGCTGAAGATTGTGGTGTCGGAGCATTGCCATCGAGTTCCTGAAGGCTCGTCAGCAATTGCCGCATTTCTGGTGTAATTTCCGACTGAGCGGTCATCCCTGGGGCAGCAGCGGACATGGAAGGTTGCATTAAAATGCCCCCTTCAGTCATCTGCAGTTCGTCTCCTTCAATCGGAGCAGGAATTTGCGTCAGTTTCCAGGCCTGTCCTACCTGGACGAGTTCGCCCATCTGAACGAAACCAGTTTCACCGGCAGTCTCAACAATTGCCATCACATTTTCATAGACAACAAGGTCCTGATTCGCTTTTCCTTCGTCAGCCGGGATGACGTAAGGCATCAGCATGGAACTGTCGAAGCGTAACCATTCCGTCGTATTATTGATAATTTTTGACTGGCTCACACGGGCGCGCATCGTTTCTGCCGTATTTTTTGTTTCCGTCTGAATTTTTTGAGACAAGTCATCTGCGATGCCGAGTTTTTTCAATTCGTCAGCAGAAAGCAGAACGAGAGTTAATCGGTTGGGATCGTTTTTTGCCATCGCCAGAATGGCTTCCCGGGAAGCTTCTTCGGCAGAAATCATTTTCCACAGGTCCATTTTCCCATCTTCGTTGGTGTCGACTGCCCATCGCGTACCTGCGATGTTCAACCAGCGGGATTGATCCACCTTGTTATTGAAGTTGGAATCGATATCACGATACACCTCATAACCTCGGTCGTAATACCGCCACTGGTCGACAACGTTGTCGCCATTGGTATCCCAGAATCGTCTGAGGACCTGACCTTCTGGACCAAACACGACCCATCCAGAATTCTTCCCCTGTCGTTCGACCTCGACTTTGCACTCGGCGTAGTCGGACTTTTCGACCAGTTCATAGGGAACGTCCTGCTGAGTTGGTCGGAACGATAACGCCAAATCGGCCGTAGGGGCATCAGCTGCGAATGCCATTGTGGAACATGCGATTGTGCATCCCATTCCACTGATGAATGAGCAAATATAACGGCTAACCATAGAACGCATTCTAAGATCCTTCTCTTACAGAAATTTCCAGCAATTCTGTTTCAATATATTACGGTAACGACAGATTCTCTCCATTTCCCGATATCCTATGCAAAATAGGGCATTCAGGTCACGATCAATTTCTCCAGAAGTTCAAATAAGCTGTGGCTGATACGTAAGGGGTCAATTTTGATCTGAGTTCTGAATTGACTATCATTGAATAATTGAACCTGCCAGTCAGACTTTGCCTGACAATTATCTACAACTTGATGACATGAAAAATTGAATAACCATGCTGAAATTGCAACCTGTTCCCGAAGACAAAGCGGATGGAAAAGTCGGTCAATCATACGAACGCCTGCACGACCTTCTCGGACCGGACCCGCTTCCCGGGCCGTTTCTTATCATGGGAAATGTCGAAGCATTTTTGCGAGACTACTACATGAATTTCAAAAAGTTTGTCTACTCTGCTGGCAAACTGGATGAAAAATCCAAAGCCGCCATTGCCCTGGTGACGGCAATTCATGCCCATAGCGAGGTTTGGTTTCAGTATTTTCGACAGCGGTGTCTCGATTTGGGCTGGGAGGAATCGCAGTTGGCTGAGTTGGCTGCGATCTCGACCACAAATTACATGTACAATACGTTCTTCAAATTTCGTGAACTTTCCGGGACCGATAAATTTGAAGGATTACCGGTTGGACTGCGAGCACATACATTTCACGGAACCAGTCTGGACGACAAAATGGTCGAACTGATCAACCTCGTGATCAGCGATTTGAATGCCTGCAAGCCTTGCGTAAGCGGGCATGTCGCCAAAGCCGAGAATCTCGGACTTTCTTCGGAGGAAATGCTTGAAGCGATTCAGTGTGCGGCCACTGTTTATGCAGGTGCTCAGTTTATTAGTGCGGCGAGTTAATCGACATTTGATTCTGAAAAACATCCGTGTGTGCCAGTCTCTGTTCGTCAAAACAGTTGCTTGAGTTATGCATTTCGATAACTTAATCTGTGAAGAATCCCTGTTCCCATTGAACACTGAATTTCAGTTTCATTACGAATAGGCGATGATCAGGGGGCTTATCATAGAGAGCGTCGTCGCAACCCGAATGAGTCTGACTGAGGTCTTCATAGTTTCGTGAACCAGACTTCTCAACAGGTTGAAGTATTTGCATTTAGCCAACTATGATCAGTGTCATTATCTCTTATTACGATCGTTATGAGATAAATCATCTGCATCGTTTGTTAGCGGATATGGAAACATTTCCTGCTGGTTTACCATTTCGGCTTCTTATCGTGGTCAACTCTACGGATGTAGTGCATCCTTCACTGAATTCACTTCCGACATCTTTCAATTACGAAGTGATTCGACGTGAAAATAGAGGATATAACATCGGTGCCTGGGAAGAGGGATGGCGATATCAAAAGGATGAAGCTTATCTCTTTATGCAGCATGAGTGCCGGATACTACGTTCCGGATGGTTGAAAGCATTTGATCAAGTTTCACAGAGACCAGCTGTCGGTCTTATTGGAGAATCGCTTGCACAGGATTGGGATCAGCCCTGGGAATCGATCGCTGAAGAGATCAGATATTATGAATTGCATGAACACGAAATTGCAGGGATCCCAATCAGAGATCGTGTGGCCTGTTACCAGCATCATTTAAAGAACTGGCAAATCGACCCCCTGAATAATGCAGGCCATTTACAGAGTCTGGTTTTGTACGTAAAACACAAGATTCTGGAGGAGATCGATGGATTTCCCATTGGAAATAATTATGGCGAAGCGATCGCGTCAGAAATTGGGATCTCAAAGAAAGTGGAAGCGATCGGGTATCAAATCACGCAAGTCCACAAAAAGCCTTTTCGCTATATCTCTCATCCCCAGTGGATCCAGGACTCGAATCCATCACTCTGGAATCTGCTGGTAAATCTACCTGCCAGATTCACTTAACGCTGAGTTCATCGCAAAAATCGACTCAACATTGATTCGTCATCATGAGTGATCATTTCGATCAGAGTGGAATGAGGACTTAACCCCAATTCCGTTAAAAGTCGAACTCACTTCTTCCGATAAGAACTCTCCAAAACGATCTCAAGGCTCGTGTCATTTTCTTCTGAATAGTACGAATCTTTTTCATTTTGATATTCCCGAGGTTAACTGACCATCAACATTCTGGCATATTGCCCTTAATTGAATGACATTGATTTACAATTCAGATCGATTGAAAACCTTATCAGTTGACTCGACAGAAAATAAGCCGTTAATCAAGTATGAATCTCTTTGGAATTACATTCGCTTTACGTGAAAGAATGAATTCAAACCATAAGTCTGAAATTAGCGCATAAACCGTTATAATCAATGTACCGATACCAGCAGGTTATTCCGCATAAGCCGAATTCCTGTCAGGATCGATATTGCCAAAATTGACAGACTTCCTTTCCGGAATATGTTGGTACAATGCGCAGGGGTTCGGCGATCAGTCATTGTTTGATTCGAACCGATGACCGTGAATCAATTTGTTTTCTTTCCGCTCGAACAGGTGCGCTCATGCCACGATCTCTGAGTCTGTTTTGCTGGTTGCTTTTAGGTTTCATATCATGCAGCATCGTGTCAGGACGAGTGCAGGCCGAAGAACGTCCCAATGTTTTATTCATTGCAGTTGATGATCTGCGTCCAGAGATTCACAACTACGGCATTAATAAAATGGTCACGCCGAATTTCGATCGCCTGGCTGCACAGGGAGTTCGGTTTAATCGTGCGTATTGCAATATCGCGGTCTGCGGAGCTTCGCGAGCCAGTCTGATGTCCGGACTGCGTCCAACCCCCAAACGATTCACTTCGTATCTGACACGGATCGACAAAGATGCCCCCGAGGTGACTTCACTTCCCAGGCTGTTTAAAGATCAGGGATATACAACGATCAGCAACGGTAAAATCTACCATCACCAAAACGACGACCCAATGGCCTGGAGTGAACCGGCGTGGCGAGGAAAAAAATCGAGCCTGTGGTGGGTTATGGCAGAAAACCAACCCGAACCGGGATCTAAAAAACGCGGTCCTGCTTTTGAAGCGGCTGTCGAACTGGATGAAAATTATCCCGATGCGATCACCTGTGAAAAAACGATCCAGGATTTAAAACGACTGGCGAAAAAAGAGGAGCCATTCTTTCTGGCGTGCGGATTTTATCGCCCCCATCTCCCATTTGTCGCTCCTCAGAAGTACTGGGATCTTTATCCGGAAGATGAAGTGATCCTTCCCAATAACATGTATTTCCCCCACGACTTATCACAAGCATTTCAGTATCGGTGGGGAGAAATGCGGTCCTATCGTGGTATCCCTGCCCAGGGGCCAGTTTCTGAAGAGACGGCTCGAAACTTGATTCGGGGTTACCATGCCTGCGTCAGTTTTATCGATGCTCAACTGGGGCGCCTACTCGATGAACTCGATCAGTTAGGAATTGCAGATAACACGATTGTCGTGCTGTGGGGAGATCATGGCTGGCAACTGGGCGAGCATGGTTTCTGGTGCAAACACACGAATTTCGAAGTGGCGACACGCACCCCGCTCTACATCGCCGGGCCGGGAATTAAAGGTGGCCGTGCGTGTGAAAAACTCGTCGAGTTTGTCGACATCTACCCAACTTTGTGCGAGTTAGCAAAGATTGATAAGCCTGAGCACCTGCAGGGAAAAAGCATGCAGGTGCTTCTTAATGATGTGAATGCTGAATTCAAAGAAGCGGTTTATACAAGACATGGCGGTGGAGATGCCGTCCGCACTTCTGATTTTCGTTATATGGAAATGCGCACCAAAAACGGAGCCGGTGACTATCTGGGAGAGGGGCTCTTCGATCTGAAAAATGACCCTGCTGAAAATTACGATTTCAGTATCAACCCGAATTTTGCGGAAACGCGGGAGAACCTGAAAGAGATGCTGAAACAGCACAAAGCCAGTGTCGAATAGAAATCACAACGCCTGGCAAACTTGATCATGATGCAAGCAATTCAGGGTGGCAGGGGCGCTCCGTTTCAGTGGAAGCCCCCGATAATTCCGATTCGGGGGCTTCTCTTCGAG
>DOCI01000218.1:15809-16238 GCA_003503535.1 Planctomycetaceae bacterium | reverse complement strand
AGATGATAAATCCGGCGAATGATGGTTTCTCCCTGTGCAGCCAGTGCCGCTATTACCAAAGCAGCTGAGGCCCGCAGGTCGGAGGCCATCACATGGGCACCGCTCAAAGAGGGAACGCCATCGATAATCACGCTATTACCATCCCGTCGCAGTCGCGCTCCCATTCGCATCAATTCAGCGGCATGCATGAAACGATCCGGGAAAACACGATCTGTCACCACACTGATTCCCGGGGTCACAGTCATGAGTGCAGTCATCTGGGCCTGGAGATCGGTCGGGAAGCCCGGATAGGGCAAAGCGACGATATCTGCGGGCTGTATCTGATGAGTTCCAGAGATTCTGACGGAATCTGATTTGATCTCTAGTTCAATTCCTGCTCGCCTTACTGCATCAAAAACCGCAGAAAGATGATCAACTCGAAGAGATTCG
>DOCI01000218.1:15451-15646 GCA_003503535.1 Planctomycetaceae bacterium | reverse complement strand
CATCCCCCTGAGTGATAGCGGCTGCCATCATCCAGGTTGCTGCTTCAATGCGATCGGGAATCACTCGATACCTGATCGCCCGAAGTTCCTCAATGCCTTGAATTGTGATGGTAGGAGTGCCGAGTCCTTCGATGCGAGCTCCAGAAGCCTGCAGGAAATTCCCCAGATCGACCACTTCCGGCTCACAGGCAGCCG
>DOCI01000218.1:14731-15346 GCA_003503535.1 Planctomycetaceae bacterium | reverse complement strand
CACAGGCAGCCGCTTCAATGATAGTCTCCCCTTTGGCAAGCACCGCCGCCGACATGACATTGCATGTGCCCGTGACTGTGCTCCCTTGAGGCCCGCCCAGAAAAATTCGTGCCCCCCGAAGCTCCCGGGCTTTAGCGTGTACATAACCTTGCCGAATTGAGATCTCTGCCCCTAAGGCAGCCAGTCCTTTGAGATGCAGATCGATCGGTCGATGGCCGATGTTGCAGCCTCCCGGCAGAGAAACACACGCTTCTCCCCGGCTGGCAAGTAGTGGCCCCAAGACACAAACACTGGCTCTCATTGTGCGAACAAGATCGTAATCGGCGTGACTGATTTGATTCGATTGCGGCTCCAGAAGCACCGTATTGTCACCAGTCTGTTCGACTTTGACATCGAGCTGCGTAAGCAACTGAATCATGCTGTTCGTATCGCGAAGTTTGGGAATGTTTTCGAGAATCGTGCGACCGGGAATGGCCAGACAAGCCGCCATTATGGGAAGAGCCGCATTTTTGGCACCAGAAACGGTGATCGTTCCCTTGAGCTTCATTCCCCCCTGAATTTTGAACTGATCCATCCTGCAAACTATTCCCCTTAGGTCAGGCTGTGCCTGACATG
>DOCI01000218.1:13535-14679 GCA_003503535.1 Planctomycetaceae bacterium | reverse complement strand
TAGGTCAGGCTGTGCCTGACATGATGAACAATCGACCTCAAATTTCGTCAGGCACTGCCTGACCTACAGTTGCAGGGCGAACCGAGTCGGTTATGACTCGGGTATTTCCATGATCATTGTGTGTTGTTTGCAAAATCGGTGTCGACAATAAATCGAGCGCACCCGAGCCATGACTGACTCGGCTCGCCTATGGTTGATGTTTCGCCGACAAAAATCGAGTCCGGCCAGTATCGTCGACGAATCCATGCACTTCGCTCCAGGTTCCCATTTGCTTTGCATACTCAATCGCCGCCTGAGTTTGAGCGGGGTCCATTTCCAGCAGACAAAGTGCTCCCGGTTTCAAATACGCCCCCGCCTGATCAAGAATTTTGCGGACGATATCCAATCCATCTTCCCCGGCCACCAACGCTTCACGGGGCTCGTGATGTTGAACATCAGCCTCTAGTCCTGCCATTTCATCCTCTCTCACATAGGGAGGATTGCTGACCAGTAAATCGTATTGAACCCCTGCAGGTAAGGGTTCAAACAGATTGCCTTGCAGCACCTGCACCCGCTGATTCACTTTATGACGTTCGGCATTGGCCCGAGTCGCCTGATAGGGGATATCGTGGAGTTCAACAGCGGTGACCTGAGCTTCAGGCAGTTGTTTCGCAAGGGAAACAGAGATGCAACCGCTTCCAGAACAGAGTTCCAGAATGTGGGCAGATTTTCGACTCGCAAGCGCTTCCAGACTTTTCATGACCAGAGCTTCTGTCTCGGGTCGCGGAATGAAAACACCCGGCTTGACGAGGAAATCGAGACTGAAAAACTCTTTTTTGCCAACCAGATAAGCCACCGGTTCACGATTCACCCGGCGCTTGACGAGTTCCCGCATCTTCGCGCGGACTTCTTCGCTGAGAACTTCTGCAAAGTTCGTGTAGAGTTGAATTCGCTCACATTTACGGGCATGTGCCAGTAGGATTTCACTTTCGAGCCGGGGGGATTCGATTCCCTTATTGCGAAGATGCTCGGTCGTCCAAGTGAGGATTTTCTGCACAGTCCATTCAGTAGACTGCGGATTCGCCACCGGATTGTTGGGCTGCGGCGATTCCAAAGAAGTCCTCCTGACTTAGCGTGAGATTCGATGTTTACCAATGACAGGCGA
>DOCI01000218.1:1614-13327 GCA_003503535.1 Planctomycetaceae bacterium | reverse complement strand
CCGAGTCATGACTGACTCGGCTCGCCTCATTAGTTTTGGCTATTGAGTCGTTCCTGGCGGTCGAACTCCAGTAATCCGGAAACCAACTCATCCAATCCACCCTGCATGATTTGATCCAGCTTGTGTAGAGTCAAGCCGA
This sequence comes from Planctomycetaceae bacterium, assembly GCA_003503535.1. GTDB lineage: Bacteria > Planctomycetota > Planctomycetia > Planctomycetales > Planctomycetaceae > Rubinisphaera. The sequence continues at coordinate 13,188 of DOCI01000218.1, read as the reverse complement.
TACGGTGGTCGGTCACCCGCCCCTGTGGAAAATTGTAGGTCCGGATACGGCTGCTGCGATCTCCCGTCCCGATCAATGTCCGTCGATGCTCGGCTCGTTCGTTCGCTTCTTTTTGGATTTGTGCTTCCAGAATACGACTTCGCAGTACCTTCATCGCCCGGGCTTTGTTTTTGTGCTGGCTTTTCTCATCCTGACAGGTCACCACAGTTCCCGTCGGGATGTGAGTGATACGAATCGCGGATTCCGTTTTATTCACCTTCTGACCGCCGGGTCCCGAGGCGCGATACGTATCGATTTGCAGGTCTTCATCCCGGATTTCGATTTCGACATCATCAGCTTCTGGCAGCACGGCTACTGTGGCCGCACTGGTGTGAATTCGGCCCTGTGTTTCGGTTTCAGGAACTCGCTGAACGCGATGCCCGCCGCTTTCGAACTGCAGTTCGTGGAAGGCTCCTTCTCCGGAGACTGCGACGATTACTTCCTTGATGCCGCCCATTTCGGTCGGTTGGAAATCGAGCACTTCCCGCTTCCAGCCACGAGTATCGATGAATCGAGTATACATCTCATAGAGATCATTCGCGAAGAGCGAGGCTTCGTCGCCGCCAGTGCCGGCACGAATTTCGAGAATCAGACCGCCACGTGTGATCGAATCGCCCGAAGTTGCCAGGTCTTCAAGTGTGACCTGCATTTCTTCGAGTTTTTCTTCGTAGCCTTCGAGTTCCTTGCGAGCATACTCTTTGGCTTTGGGGTCTTTTTCCTCATCGAGCATCATTTGAGCCGCTTCGAGGTCTTCGACAAGGGCATGATACTCTTTGACCACGGCAGCCACTTTTTTCAGGCCGCCGTACTCTTTTTGAATGGCGAGGAGCTTCGTCTGATCTGAGAGAATTTCAGGATCGACGAGTTTACGTTCCAGTTCCAGAAACCGCTGATACTTCGTTTCCAAGCTGGGAAACATGATGGGGACACCTTATAAATGATTTTCGACCTGACCAGATTATCACAAAGGCCGCGTTATCTCACATCGTGAGAAACGCGGCTCACCGCATCGGTAGTTCGAAATTCAGCTAAAGCATATCCATACCATTAATACTTGCGGCGTTTTGCCTGAGAAATCTAAACCAATATCGTGCTGGTGTGTTTTTATGAAGACACAAGAGCAGGACAATGGTTACGATTTTTCGCCACGTTTGGCCCAGTTGTATTTCTTCTGGAACTTTTCGACACGACCAGCGGTATCGACGTATTTCATCTGACCGGTGTAGAATGGGTGAGAATACGAGCTGATATCGACTTTAATCAGCGGATATTCGTTGCCATCTTCCCATTTGATGGTTTCCTTGGAGGTCATCGTCGAGCGAATCAGGAATTTGTCCTGAGAACTGGAATCGAGAAACACAACAGGCTGATATTTCGGGTGAATGTCTTTTTTCATAGTCTTTACCTGACAGGCAACGGGTCACAACTGAGATCCCGAAGCCGGGATATTCGCAAAATTTGATTGAGCATTCTAATCAGCAAGGCCGAGAGTGACAAGCGAATCCGGACGGAAACTTGTTTGAGACAGCTTTTCGTACAGAACCAGTCTTACCGGCTTTCATCGACACCGAGTGGAAACGGCTTGTAGAAGCCATAACATAATGCATTGGTTAGGCTTATCACAATTCCAGGCTTGTACCCAAGGAGGTCATAGGGAACAAATTGATAGCGGAAGCCCCCGGAAACTCAACCATTCAGGGGGCTTCTCTTCGAGAGCGCCCCCGCCACCCTTCGAAAATGAATTATTGCCGTACTTCTACGATTCCTATTCTTTAGGTCGCCTCGTCGGTTTACTCTGTGGCTCAGAGGCTTTCCCTTTTTCGATATTGCCCCACATGTGCCCCCCTTCTTTTCCATGCTGCCAGGTTCCTGCGTAGCGATCACCATAAAAGAGAACCCGGCAGGTGAAGGTTCCCAGCCCCGGGATTGTGAAGTCGGTCAGAGAGACCATTGGGGTATCCTCGGCCCATTTGACTGGAACTAGAATGGGTACGACGGTATCGACGCTGCCGTATTTCACGCGGGTCTGAAACATCCAGGTGGAATCGCTCACTTTGTTAATTCGGCGGATCTCATAGCGTTCCGGACGATTGGGGCCTTCTTTGGAAGATTCCATCGAGAAGTAGCCGACGAGCACGGCATTGTTCAACTGTTCCTGAAAAGCCTGCTCGGCTTCATTCAATTGAGGCGGTTCAATTTTATCGGGTTCATCAGCAACGACTGGTGAGACAGAACCGATGACGAGTATGAGAAGCGAGAGACGCAGCGCTGATTTCCACATTGAAAAACTCCAGTTTCTGAGTGGGGCGATTGTGTTCCTGAACAACCACTGATTATAGTCGCTTTCGACTGACATTTCCTGTCATGAATGAAAATTGAGTCGATTGAAGTTTATATAAATATGGGTAGCGGGGCATTCCGCATTTGTGGAATCCCCCGAAGAGTTGTTGATCGGGGGCTTCTCTACGAGAGCGCCCCCGCCACCCCAGTTAATAGTCTTCAATTCCATCGCTCTCTATGAATCCGAATAGTATTCGATCAGGTGAATCCGGTATGAATTCAACGCCCAAACCAGAAACAACGGGAATTCCTCCCAACCGTGAGCAGGCGGAAAACGAGTTCTGGCGACTGTGTGAAGTGATTGCTCATTTGCGTTCTCCGGAAGGTTGTCCGTGGGATCGGGTGCAGACGCTCGAAACGATTAAACCCTTTACTCTGGAAGAAACTTACGAACTTCTCGAAGCGATCGACTCGGGTGACGATGCGGCTATCGTGGAAGAATTGGGAGATGTATTACTGCAGGTCATGCTGGATTGCCAGATCGGAGCTGATGAAGGTCGATTCTCGATCGTCGATGTGGTTCGGGTGATCACTGAAAAAATGATTCGGCGTCATCCGCATGTGTTCGGCACAGAAGATGTCGAAGATGCCGAGGCCGTGAAAGTGACCTGGGAACGGATCAAACAAGCAGAGGGAAAACCGAAAAAGGAATCGAAACTGGATGGACTCCCCATAGACCTGCCTGCTCTGATGGCCGCGGCCCGACTGCAGGAGAAGGCCGCCAAAGTCGGATACGATTTTCCGCATCGTGACATGCTGTTTGCCAAACTCGACGAAGAACTGAATGAACTCCGCGAAGAACTTTATGGAGACACGACTCCAGAAGTCACCGAGATTGAAATCGAAGCGACGCATACTCCCGATGAAAAGATGGACGATGATGCCCGACGTCAAAGAGCAGAGGATGAACTGGGCGATGTCCTCTTTGTGCTGGCGAATATCGCCCGCCGCTGGAAATTAAATCCGGAAGAAGCACTCCGCCGAACGAATGCCAAGTTCAAGCGTCGATTTCGAGCTATCGAAAAAGGGCTGGCTCGGAATGATAAAACCGTTGACGAGGCGACACTGATTGAAATGGAAGAACAGTATCAGGCAGAGAAGCTGCGGGAGAAGCAGCAGAATTCTTAAGAAGATCCCTATTCCCTGCGATGAACTTTATTCCGCAGTTTCAAGAACATTGCTAAGCAAATCGGGGCGATCGGTGGTTATGGAATCGACGCCCAGTTCTGAAAAATGATCGGCATCTTTGGGGTCGTTTACTGTCCAGATGTGAAATTCATATCCTGCATTTTTTACCTGTTCGATAAACTCTCCTGTCACGACTTCCCGTTCGGCTCTGGAGTCGAGTCCGTCGGCTTTGATCCGTTTGAGAGTCTGTAATACCTCATTGAGAGTGGGGGACCATTTTTTTGTTCTCTTATCCTGTTTAAACGATGTCAACCAGAACGCTTTAATTCCTGGCAGAGATTTTTTACACGCGGCGATCACTTCGGCATCGAAACAGATGATGCGGATTTGTGAGAAGGGCAGGGTTTTCTGATTGAGCACTTTTGTCAGAACCGGCACGATTTCAGGGCCGCATTTGATTTCAATCAGGAAAGTCTTTCCAGCCGGGACGATTTCGAGCACCTGTTCCAAAGTTGCAATTCGCTCTTCGGCAAACTCCGGGCTTTTCCAGGAACCGACATCGATGGATTTGAGTTCCTCGTAAGTTGAAGTTGCAATCTCCCGATCAACCGCTGCTGTCCGTTTGGTGGTCTTGTCGTGAATGCAGACAATTTTCTGATCAGCCGTCAGATAAAAATCGCCTTCAATCGCATCGGCATCCATCTTCCAGGCGAGCTTGAATGAGGCCAGTGTGTTTTCAGGAGCATCGAAAGACGCTCCTCGATGTGCCACAATTTTTTGAGCCAATACAGGTGCAGACAGGAAGGACAGCATCAGGAATGCCTGAATAACAATTCTCATTCTGAAACTCATTTCTATGATTGTGGACCTGGAGCTTTGAAGTTTGCAAACCAATTCTATCGAGGTAATCATCTACAACAAAGTTAATTGGGGAGTTTGGAGAGACGGAATCAAATGGGGCTGGTCGGACTGCAAAACGCAAAAACCGGGCAGATTCAAGCCCCTCAGGGAAGTCATTGCTGATTCGGGGATCTCTGCCACAACATGGTACGGATTGGTTACTGGCGACGTTTTTCGGAGGGTGCATGCATACTTCGACCGCCATCGACGGGCAGGCATGTTCCAGTAATGAACTGATTCCTGACAAACCCTTCAACGGCATGAGCTACCATTTCCGGGCAGTTTGCTTTCTTGAGCAGCGTCGATTGAATTAACTCCTCTGCCTCTGCTTCAGTGGTCCCTGGTGGAAACATTACTGGTCCGGGATGAATGCAATTGACCCGTATGTTTGGGTTCCGCTCGGCTAACTCGACTGCCAGGACGCGTGTCAAAGTTGGAATCGCACCTTTGGAAAGAAAATAAGGGGCATGATCGAGATAGGGACGCTCAATTGCCCAATCGCCAATCGTAATGATTGAACCACCTTTTGGCTGATTGATCATCACATTGCCAGCTGCCCGGGCACATAAAAATGTTCCGAGTGTGTTGATCTCAAAGTTTCTGAGAATCTGATCTGGAGTGATTTCATCCCAGGCTGTTTTTGACCAGATCGAAGCAGTTGTCACGAGCACATCCAGAGCACCGAAGTGTGAGTGGACATGCTGCATCATTTCATTGACCTGGTCTTCATTGGAGACATCAGCCGAGAATATTTCGCAGTCAGCTCCTTCTTTTAAAAGCCGTTGTCGAGAATCAAGGGCCTCTTCCCGGGAGGAATGATAGTGCAACGCGATCCGATACCCGAGAGTCGCAAAGTGTTCGGCTACCACATTCCCGACACGCCGCTTTCCGCTTCCGGTAATCAGGATGACTGGAGAATCTGAGGCTTGTTTGTGTGTTGAGTTCATGGAATCCGATGCACAAAGAGGAAGGTCGGGATTATTATGATTGTGGGATGAGATAACGATTCAAAATTTCGATCAGGCTTTCAATGTTGATCGGTTTGGACAGGTAGTCGCTGCAGCCGGCCCGGAGGCAACTTTCACGATCACCGGCCATCGCTTCTGCGGTTAATGCAATGATGGGTTTCTGAAAGTCCAGGGATCGCAGTTTACGTGTTGCATCATGTCCATTCATCACTGGCATTTGCATATCCATGAGGATCATGTCAAAAGGATTTTCTTCCGCCTGAGCACGTTCGACAGCTTCAATCGCAAGTTGTCCGTTCTCGACCACTTCAACGTATTTCACTTTCTTTTCCAGCAGACGTGTCAGCAGGAATTGAATTCCGCGTGAATCCTCAGCGATTAAGACGCGAGCAGGAATTTTCGCATCTGAAATCTGGTGCAGATCATGCGGGTTTAATTCTCTATCCAGAGAATCGGGGTCAATCAGCGTCATTTCTGGAGTTTTTTCTAAAGGGAGCTTCAATGTGAAACGGCTGCCGGAATCAATTTGACTTTCAGCCAGAATTTCTCCTCCCATCATTTTAGAGAGATGCTGACAAATCGTGAGCCCCAAACCCGTTCCCGATCTCGATTTATTCAAAGTGCGATTATTCTGAGTAAAAGCTTCAAAAATCTGATTCAAATTTTCCTGCTCAATTCCTGCACCGGTATCAACGACGTGAATACACAGCTCCAGAAAATTCCCCTTTTCCTCACAAACCACTTCGAGACGAACCGATCCCTGATCTGTAAATTTGATGGCATTGTTGACCAGATTCATCAAAATCTGCCTGACTCGCAAAGGATCGATCAAGGCGAAATTGGGGATTTTTGTCAAATAGTGAACGCTCATTTCTAACTGCTTTTCGATTGCAATTGGTTGCATCAAAGAAATCACCGAATCGATAATCCTCGAAATTTGACTGGGGAACTTCTGGAGTTCAAGTTTTCCCGCTTCAATTTTAGAGAGGTCGAGAATATCGTTGAGGATTCCCAGAAGCATTTGGCCCTGGTCCCGAATGACTCGAACAACTTCCTTGGAGGAGTGTTCGTCGATTTGTTGAAACAGCAGATCCGCACAACCGAGAATGGAAGTCATGGGGGTGCGAATTTCATGACTCATGTTTGCCAGAAAATTACTCTTGGCCTGATTCGCCTGATCGGCAGCCTGACGGGCCTGAATCAGTGATTGCTCATATCGCATGCGCTCACTGGCATCGGCTTGGACGCCAATATAATGAGTCGTGTATCCACTGGTATCCACCACAGGAGAAATTTGCAGATCATTCCAGAATGGAGTTCCATCCTTGCGATAATTCAGCATCGTGACTTGACATTCGACACGGTTTTCAATGGCCTGGCGTAGCTCTTGTACCTTGGCGGGATCGGTTTCCGGCCCCTGAAGGAATCGGCAATTCTTTCCGAGCGCTTCCTCAATTGGATATCCCGTCAATGCTTCAAAAGCGGCATTGCAATAAATAATCGGTTCATCCTCATGTTGCGCATCGGTAATAAGAATCCCGTTCTTGGCAAATTCGATTGCTCTGGTATGCAGCCGAAGAGTTTCTTCGACTTGCTTGCGGGAAGTAATATCGATCCCGGAAGCGACCAGAGATTTCACATTTCCCTGAATGTCATAAACAGGTACCAGACTGAAATCGAGAGAAATCGTTTCTTCATCTGAGATTCTCGCTTCGATATCAAAGCGTATTTTTTTATCTTTTCCAACATCTTTGACGGCCTTTTTGAGTTGCTTTCGAGCTTCCTGGTCCTGCGACCACCAGGGGCAATCCCACAGAAATTGACCGAGGACGTCATCGTCCTGCACCTGCATATGCTCGGTCGCATAACGGTTGACGTTTGTCAGATGACCTTCAATGTCGAGAACACCAACAAAACTGGTCAGACTTCCCAGAATTCGCTGGAGTTTCTGCTCATTTTTCGCGATCTGATTTTCTGCATTCTTGCGAGCGGTGATGTCAAAATTGACACCATACATATGAGTCACTTCACCAGATTCGGCGCGAACGATCCCTCCCCGCCCGGCCAGCCAGCGATAATCGGATTCTGAGTTTTTAAAGCGGAATTCGTGATTGTATTCTTTACCTTCTTCGGAAGTAACCTGCAGGGCATTGTTCAACTCATGGACATCATCCGGGTGAACATACTCCATAAATTCTTCGATCCGAATGATGCCGTTTTCTTTTCCAAGACCTAATAATCCCTGTTCAAAATCATCCAGGTTGATGTTGCCACTCTTTAAATCCCAATTCCAGGTCCCCATTCCTCCAGCTTCCAAAACCAGCTGGAGTTTTTCTTTCTCCTTTTCGAGTTCCAGTGAGATCTGGTTGTGAGTTTCGACTTGCGTTTGCAGTTCCTGAGTCAGTTTCTGCAATTCCTGAGTTCGCTCGAAAATAATATTTTCGAGCTGAGTTGGACTGCGAAACGCAAGAATTGGCGGGATTATTGGTATTAAAGCAAATACCGTAAGCCAGGAAACAACGGCTGTGATGAGTTTCATCAAACCCGCGAATCGATAAATTGGCCATTCAAAAATCAACGCGTCTATCAGATGAGTAAATCCACAGCATAAAATGAAAGCCCCAAACAGCAAGATAATACGAGGCTGCGGGAGATCTTTTCGACGGCGCAGGAAATAAAAAAGCACTAGAGGAATTGCCATGTAGGCACCCCAGATCGCCGCATCAGAAATGATGTGCATCCATCCCCAGATTGGCTCCTGCACCCACATAGGACCGCAATACCAGCGTGGCGGAAAACCTGTTGTGTCAAAGAGCTTCAGCAAACCTTGCAACATAAAGCGGGTTACCAGAAGTTATAGTTTGTTCAGATATAGTAAGGTGGCGGTGAACATTTTTTAATATTGTAAGCTTCCTCTGAAAGACTTCCATACATTGCCTTGAAGATTTTTGCCCAACTGACCTAAAGTGATGAAGACTACATTCTTGCCTCTCGAACGCTCTGGGAGATTTCATGACATCTTGCGATCTTATTCTGCAGTATTTACAGACGTTTGCCCCTCTCGAACTGGCTGAGGATTGGGACAATGTCGGCCTGCTTCTGGGGAATTGTGAGCAGGATATTTCTTCGGTCATGACCTGCCTGACACTGACTCCAGACGTAGCGACTGAAGCCATCGAAAAGAATGTTGACCTGATCGTCACACATCATCCGATCCTGTTCCGTGCCGTTCAGCGGATCACCACAGAGACGTCCGAAGGTGCAATGCTACTCGATCTGGCGAGGAATGATATTGCTGTGTATTCGCCACATACCGCATTTGACAGTGCTGCTCGGGGAATCAATCAGCAATGGTGCGAACGGCTGAAATTGCAGAATTGCCTGCCACTGCAGTCATCCGCAGATCTGGAACTTGCTGGTACCGGATTGGGGTCAGGCCGCATGGGCACATTGACGCACCCAATGCTCCTTCAGGACTTAATTTTGCAGATCAAATCATTACTGAGCATCGAGTCTGTCCAATTTGTCGGCCAGTTAGATGCCGAAATCTCCAAAGCCGGAATCGCCTGTGGAGCTGCTGCTGAGTACATGAAACAGGCTCAGGCACAGGGTTGTCAGGTTCTCGTCACGGGAGAAGCTCGTTTCCATGCCTGTTTGGAAGCTCGTCAACGGGGAATCGCACTCGTTCTCGTTGGACACTTTCACTCGGAACGTTTTGCCTGCGAAAAACTGGCGGAAATACTTCAAAATGAATTTCCCCAAATTCATTGCTTTGCCAGCCAGATCGAATCTGACCCGATCAATCTCCTGTAGGGCAGGCACCTAATAAATTAACTGAGAATTTCCTTCACCACCGTAGGAGCCTCGACACCTGTCAAACGCTGATCCAGTCCCTGGAAACGATAGCTCAGTCTGCGATCATCAATACCCATGCAATGCAGTATCGTGGCGTTCAAATCGTTCAGGTGTACTGGATTTTCAGTGATGTTATAGCTGAAATCATCCGTCTGACCATATGTCATCCCTTTGCGAACACCGCCCCCGGCCATCCACATGCAGAAGTTTCGCGGATGATGATCGCGGCCGTAATTCTCTTTGGTGAGTGTCCCTTGAGAATAAACCGTTCTTCCGAACTCACCACCGAATACGACAAGCGTATCTTCGAGCAGTCCCCGCTGTTTCAAATCCTTAATTAAGGCTGCCGTTGGCTGGTCGACATCTTCAGATTGATTTTTAATCAGCTTCGGTAAGTTGTTGTGCTGATCCCAACCCCGATGCAGGATCTGCACGACACGCGTTCCCCGTTCAATGAGACGACGAGCCAGGATTGCACTCGAAGCATACGTCCCCATCTTCTCGACATTCGGCCCATACATTTCGAGCGTTTCTTTCGATTCACTGCTCAGGTCGGTCAAATCAGGGACGCTCGTCTGCATGCGAAACGCCATTTCGTACTGAGCGATTCGCGTTTGCGTTTCGGGATCGCCCAGACGTTCATATGTCTTCTGATTGAGTTGCCCGAGAGCATCGAGCATTTTACGACGGTCCTCGCCCGTGACACCTGGCGGGTTACGAATGAACAAAACAGGATCGCCCGTCCCTCTTAATGCGACACCATTGTGAGACGTCGGCAGAAACCCGCTGCTCCACATGCGTGTAAACAACGCCTGTGCCTGACTGCCCGCTGGAAATGTCGGCGTAAATACCACAAACGCCGGCAACTCATTACTTTCACTTCCCAGCCCATAACTCAGCCACGAACCCAGGCTCGGCTTACCCGGAATTTCACTGCCGGTCATCACGAACGTGCAGGCGGGATCGTGATTGATCGCTTCGGTGTGTACCGATTTAATCATCGTGATTTCATCGGCGATCTCCTGCATATAAGGGACGAGTTCGCTCATCAGGATGCCACTTTGTCCGCAGGGCTTAAACGCGAACTTACTTGGCGCGACCGGAAATCGGGACTGCCCGCTTGTCATTGTGGTGATGCGTTGACCATTACGGACTGAATCTGGCAATTCCTGATCGTAATGGTCCTGCAATCCCGGCTTGTAATCGAACAGATCGAGCTGAGACGGAGCCCCGTTCATGTGCAGATAGATCAGCCGCTTCGCCTTCGGGGCAAAATGCGGCAACCCCGGCAAAGGCGGATTCACCTGTTCTGTCGATGCTCCCTGAGCAACTTGCGAGCCGGCTAACATCGCGTAAGCCATCCCGCCCAGACTCAATCCACTCGAAGCAAAAAACTGCCGTCGTTGAGCCAGTCTGTGGTAATCGATTACTGGTTTCATAGTTGATCTCTTATTGTTAAAAAAGCTGATCCGTTATCTTTCGGGTGCCCTGCATGCATCGCGAAGCAGGGCAAGCATGCAATGCGGGTCGTGTCTATGTTGACAGGTCAATTCTTATTAATGACTTCATCCAGATTCATAATCAAATTCGCCACCAATGTATAAGCCGCCAATTCTGCAGGTGCATATTTTTCAGAAGGTTGACTTTCCCCAACGGTGATCGCTTCCTGAGCCGCTTTTGCATCGGCTTGATAACGTGCTTCATAGCCATGCAAAACAGACTCTATCACTTGAATCTCTTCAGCAGTCGGCTGTCGAGACGTCGCCACTTCAAAGGCCCAGGCGATCCTTTTCTCAGGAGTCTCTCCACCTTCACTCAGCATTCGCTCGGCAAACCCGCGAGCCGCTTCGAAGTATTGAATATCGTTCATCAACTGCAGCGCCTGCAGTGGTGTGTTTGTCCGCTCCCGTCGTGAACAACTCTGCTCGCGACTCGGTCCATCAAAGGTCGACATAAAAGGGGGTGGAGCAGTCCGCTTGAGGAATGTGTAGAGGCTCCTGCGATACAAATTCTCCCCTGTGCTTTGTTGGTAATTGCGAGTGTTGCTTCCGCCAAACGCGACTGGCTCCCAGATATTCGGTGGTTGGTAAGGATTCACCCCTTCGCCTCCCATCTTCTGCACCAGCAAGCCACTGAGGAACAATGCCTGATCCCGCATCACTTCTGCATCCAGTCGCAGGCGTGGACCTCTTGCGAGATATCGGTTCTCAGGATCCTGCTCCAGCAGTTTCGGCGTGACGGCAGAACTCTGGCAATAAGCTTCGCTGGTTACGATTAACTTGATGAGTTCCTTCATATCCCAGCCCTGTTCCACGAAATGAACAGCCAGCCAGTCGAGCAGTTC
>DOCI01000218.1:792-1402 GCA_003503535.1 Planctomycetaceae bacterium | reverse complement strand
CAGTCGAGCAGTTCGGGATGACTCGGCGGTTCTCCCTGCAGACCAAAGTCCGCACTCGTTTTCACGAGCCCGATGCCGAAGAACTTCTGCCAGAATCGATTCACCGTCACGCGACCTGTCAACGGATGCGAACCACTCACCAGCCAGTTCGCCAAGTCGAGTCGGTTATATTCCTGTCCTTTATCTTTGGCAGGCAAAGCCGGCAGAAAGGCAGGGACATTGCGTGTCACCTGTTCGCCCGGTTTGTCGTAAGCACCACGGATCATCACAAAACTATCACGAGTTTTCGGCATGTCAGCCATAATAAACGTGACCGGCACATCCTGTTCGACTTTATCAATTTCGCTGGTGAGAGTCGTTTTTCGGGTTTTCAAGGCAACGACAGATTCGTCCAACCCGGCATAGAAATTCTCCAGCCAGAACTGATGAATCTGTTCGGCTTCCTCTTCAGACCAGTCTTTGGATTGTTTGCCGCGAACCGTCTGCCGCAAACCTTCCGGCAAATCGTTATTCCGTTTTCCCTGATTCTTCTCTTTCCAGACGGTATAAGACCAGTTCGGGTCTTTCGCTTTATCGACTCGTGAAATCACTCCCATGCGATCCCAGGTCA
>DOCI01000218.1:0-615 GCA_003503535.1 Planctomycetaceae bacterium | reverse complement strand
GGAACGCATAGCCGATGACTTTATCGCCTGCTTTCAGTCCCATCTTCTCAGCCTCGACTTCCAGCCGAGCCCAGCTTCCGACTGTAGGCAATTCCCCCATCAATACTTTCTCAGTCGTGTTTGCGGCTCCAAAGGGAATTTTTTCCTCAGCTCCCCACACCGCACGATGTTTCCAGCCATCGGTATGAAATTGAATCATTACTGTCTCTGGCGTATTTTCCGGATCGAGAAAGCAGTGTACGAAAAACTTACCATTCTCAGGAACAATAAATTCCGCTCCGCCACTGAAAAAATCCTGAGCCAGACCGGTAGCGGTTCGCTGCAGTGCCTGATCACCACTGAAAACTGGACCTTCTTCCGCTGTAATCAACTTCAGTGGACCACCGGCATTCTGAGGGCTGGTGCCATTCGGGAAGCCATCTTCAAACCAGACCGTTTCCGTTTCTTCCGGTGTCGGTGCAGGATCCAAAGTCGCCGGGTCAGTGTAGGCTAATTCAGTGATTGCTGTTTTGAGCTGACTTTCGATTTCTGCAAGTTGCGTTTTCAACTCTTCGATCTGAGTTTTGTCCTCCGGCGAATAGAGTTTTAAAATCGGTGGGGTGTCGATTTTATTTC
>DOCI01000025.1:4303-4525 GCA_003503535.1 Planctomycetaceae bacterium | reverse complement strand
TTGCTTTCCATCGTGCAGATGCCGGGAGGAATTCCTGTTGGCACATTGGCAATCGGAGATGCGGGTGCAAAAAACGCTGGATTACTGGCTTGTCGAATTCTGGCGTTGAGTGATGCAGACCTGAAGGAGAAGCTGGAAGCTTTTCAGAAGAAGCAGACAGAGACTGTCGCCGCGGATTCGCATATAGATAATGCGATTTGGGAAGAGAACAAATGAGGCGAC
>DOCI01000025.1:0-4100 GCA_003503535.1 Planctomycetaceae bacterium | reverse complement strand
CATGACTGACTCGGCTCGCCTGTAAATTGCAACAGAATTATTAAACAGAGACAGAACGAGATTGATGAGACGGGATCAACCAGTGATTAATCCAGGTGCGACGCTTGGCGTTTTGGGGGGTGGTCAATTAGGTCGCATGTTCGCCGAGGCTGCCCATCGGCTCGGATATCATGTCCACACCTATTCCGATGAAGCCAATTCTCCGTGCGGTCAAGTCGCAGAGCGGGAGTTTGTTGGGGCATATGACGATATTGAAGCCATCCGTGAATTTGCACGTACGGTCGATGTCGTGACATTTGAATTTGAAAACATCTGCTCCGCTGCCGCTCAGGCGATTGAAGAGATTGTCCAGGTCCACCCCAGTGGACAGGTGCTGCATCTCTCACAGCATCGCCTCCGAGAGAAATCGACATTGGCCGAGGCGGGATTACCCGTCACACCATTCCGGCCTGTACGCACTTCCGAAGAACTACAAAAAGCGGTTCAGGAACTCGGGACACCCGCGATCCTGAAAACCGCCAGCGGAGGTTATGACGGCAAAGGGCAGGTCACGGTTCCCAATGCGGAAGCCGCCGAATCTGCCTGGAAAGAGTTGGGGGAAGTCGAAGCGATTCTGGAACAGCGAATTGATTTCAAGTGTGAAGTCTCCTACATCGGAGTGCGGGATTCTTCAGGAAACTTCATCGGCTGCGGCCCGATTCGTAACGAACATGTCAATCACATTCTGGATTTGTCAGTCTTTCCCGATCCCGAGATGGCTTCTGTTGCTGAGGAAGCCCGTGCAATTGCTCAAGGGGTTCTCGAAAAGCTCGATGTGGTCGGCGTGATGTGTGTCGAACTTTTTGTGACCAACGATGATCGTCTGCTGATCAACGAAGTCGCTCCCCGTCCACACAATTCCGGGCATCTCACCATTAATGCCTGTGCCAGCAGTCAGTTCGATCAACAGGTCCGAGCCATCTGCGGTTTACCACTCGGAGACATGACTCCCTTAAAACCAGCAGCCATGGTCAACCTGCTGGGCGATGTGTGGGATCAGGGAACGCCGAACTGGTCCGCTGCTCTCGAACAGCCTAACGTGTCGCTCCATCTGTATGGAAAGCAGGAACCACGAGCAGGGCGAAAAATGGGACATCTCACTGTCATTGGAGAGACTTCGCAATCCGTAGTGGAAACGGTTATCCAGGCAAGAAGTTCATTGCAATCAAAATAATTTGTTGGGTTACGCTTCGCTAACCCAGCCTACCTGTCTGCGGTTCAAACATTTCTCGTGCATTACTCTTATTTCTACGACCAACTTCCTGAAAAGTTAATATGACCCAAATCAAAGCCTGTCTGTTTGACATGGGAAAAGTTCTTGTGCACTTTTCTCACGATGTGATGCTCGATCAGATGGCTGCTGTTTGTGGATGTGATGCGGCTGAATTGAAAACGTTGCTGTTCGATTCGGGCCTGCTGCTCGAATACGAACGGGGTTTGCACGATGAACCGCAGATGCATAACAATCTTGAAACCGCTTTGAAACGTCAGCTCGATCGAATTCAACTCGAAGACGCCGCTGCCCGGATTTTTGAACCGAATGAAGAGATGATTCCGCTATTGCAGGAATTGCGAGCCACGGGGATTCCTCTCGTTCTGCTTTCAAACACAAGCCGAATTCATTTCGAATATATCCGCAACAACTTTTCGCTTCTCGAACACTTCGATCATTTCACTCTCTCTTATGAAGTGCAGGCCTTGAAGCCCGATCCGGAAATTTATGCTCATGCCATTGAGGCTGCAGGCGTCTCGGCTGAGGAATGTTTTTTCACGGATGATATCATGGAAAATATCATTGCTGCCCGCGATTGTGGCATTCAGGCACATCTGTTTGAAAATGCTGCACAAATTCGAAAAGTTCTGCACGGGCTGGGACTTCCGATTTCGCAGGGAATCTGACATGATCGAATAGCCGGGTCAATCGGTCAGGGATGTTGTGAGAACATTCCGTTTCAGACAAAGGTGTTCGAAGATGATTATTGGTGTTCCCAAAGAAGTGAAGTCCGATGAGTATCGTGTGGCGATGCTGCCTGTTGGCGTGCAGGAGTTAACGCGGCGTGGTCATCAGGTTCTCATCCAGAGTGGAGCCGGTGTCGGCAGTGGATTGCCCGATGATGAGTATGCCACCAATGGAGCGGAGATCGTTCCCTCAGCCGATGAAGTGTTCGCGAATGCCGATTTGATTGTCAAAGTCAAAGAGCCGATGGCGGAAGAATGGCCGATGTTGCGCAGTGGTCAAATCGTCTTCACTTATTTTCACCTGGCTGCCAGCAGACAACTGACACAGGCATTAGTCGAAACGGGCATTATTGCTGTCGCTTATGAAACTCTCGAAGGCTCCAAAGGAGACTTGCCTCTCCTCACACCAATGAGCGAAGTCGCAGGTCGGATGAGTGTTCAGCAAGGTGCCAAGTATCTCGAACGGCCTCAGGAAGGTCGCGGAATCTTGCTCGGCGGAGTTCCCGGCGTGGCTCCTGCTCATATAGTCATTCTCGGCGGAGGCATTGTCGGCAAGAATGCCGCCCAGATCGCTGCTGGTTTTCAGGCCGATGTCGTGATTCTCGATATCAATGTCGACCGCCTGCGGTATCTCGAAGATATCATGCCGCCGAATGTCAATACGCTATTCAGTGATCGACATAATCTGGAAGAGCAGTTGGAACGGGCCGACCTGGTCATTGGCAGTGTGCTTGTTCCGGGAGGCCGAACTCCGCAGCTTGTGACCGCTGAGGATCTCAAACGAATGAAACCGGGCTCGGTGATTATCGATGTCGCCGTCGACCAGGGAGGGTGTGTTGAAACGTCGCGACCGACCACACATTCCAATCCGACTTATATTATTGATGATGTTGTGCACTACTGTGTCGCCAACATGCCCGGTGCAGTCGGGAGAACGAGCACGTACGCCCTGTGTAATGTAACTTTTCCCTATGTCGCGATGATTGCCGACGGAGCGTTGCAAAAGAAAGCCGGGCTGAGTCGGGCGATGAAAACAGCGATCAATATTTGGGAAGGTAAGTTGACGAATAAAACGGTAGCCGAAGAATTCGATATTCACCATGTCGATTTGTCGGATGTTTAAACGAGAATAAATTTAGTTAAGGATCAAAAATGACCAAGACGCTCCTCTGTATGCTCACCTGTCTGTCTTCAATGACACTGCCTGTCTCCGCGGAAGATCTGGTGGTCCCTACGGTTGTAGAGTTATGGCCGGAGGGCGCTCCCGATGCGAAAGGGACCGAAGCGGTCGATATACCAACGCTTGCGGTCTATCAACCTTCCGTCAGATATGACCAGAAAACTGCGGTCGTTATTTGCCCGGGTGGTGGATATGGTGGACATGCGATGGGGCATGAAGGTCAGGAAATCGCAGGCTGGTTGAACTCATCCCGTGTCACGGCTTTTGTCTTGAAGTATCGCCTGGCTCCACACTACCAGCACCCGACTCCCATGCACGATGTCCAGCGGGCAATCCGTCATGTGCGGGCTCACGCAAAAGAGTATGGAATCAATCCCGACCATGTGGGCGTTCTCGGCTTTTCAGCAGGCGGACACCTGGCCTCAACTGCTGCGACTCATTTTGATGCTGGAAATGCAGAGGCCGAAGATGAAGTCGATCGACAAAGTTGCCGCCCTGATTTCGCCGTGCTCTGTTACGGCGTCATTTCGATGAAGCCGGAATACACTCATGGAGGCTCCCGCAAAAACCTGCTGGGAACCGATCCCTCCGAGGAACTCGAAACATTGATGTCTAACGAAATGCAGGTGACATCCGAAACTCCGCCGACATTTCTGTTCCACACTTACGAGGACACAGCCGTTAAGCCGATTAACAGTGTGTTATTTTATGAAGCCATGCTTGAACACAAAGTTCCCGGCGAACTGCATATCTTTCAATCCGGCCGCCACGGCGTCGGCCTCGGCAAATCAATCCCCGGCACCCGGGAGTGGTCTACTCTGGTTGACAACTGGATGCGAGTGAACGGTTGGATTGAGTAGGAAATTTTGGTCAGTAACCAATCTTAACCCGACGCGTCCGCGAGGGGACGGCGTTCTAATTG
>DOCI01000327.1 GCA_003503535.1 Planctomycetaceae bacterium | reverse complement strand
TCCGGCGTGCTAAACGCGTAATCGCTTCGTGCTTGGCGGTTGCGTAAGACTGCCCGACTTCGGGAGCAAAATTCGACTGAGTGAGCAATTGTCGAGTTTGGGGGTCGATGGGTAATGTCTGCCGGGCGAGCAATTGTCCGCCGAACGTTTCTTCCCAAAGAATTTCGACGCCAATTGCGAGTTGTAATTGACGAGGATCATCGAAACTCGTTTCACCCAGGACGGACTTATTGACTTCGACAACATGTCCGATCAATCGTGTATCAGCCCGATCTGCAGTCGATAACTGGTAAGGAGTTCGAGAACGGATTTCCTTCTGGACAGCTTCTGTGAGTTCGATATTGATATCTCTTCGAAACAAATCTGAAGTAAAAATCGGCACATGGACCGAGCGGATTTCAGGATCGTAAGGAGCCCCGATGTGATATCCACAGCCGGAAATCAGAGACAAAACTGGCAGGATCAGCCAGACGATGAACGGACAACATCGATCAGCTGAGATCGTACAATACGAGCTTCCAAAATTAGTGATGCCGGGGGCAAGTATTGCTCGTCCCCAGCATCTCAAGTTGTCTGTTAATCGGTGAAACAACATTTACCTCGTCGTTGCTGGTTCCTGACCCAGTGTCAGTGTCGCTTTGCCCGGCTGAGCTTCGTCATATCCGGGATTCGGATTAAATGGCGGAGCGTTTGAGCCTTCATCTTCTTCCGGATCTTTGGGGACAGGTCTCAACTTTGGCATTCCCCAGGATGGGAAGAAGCGTGGTTTCTTTTCTTCTTCAACCTCAGGTTCAGCAACGGGTGGTTGTGTTTTTGCTGGAGCCGGGTTGGGTTGATACTCGGGAATCATCGCCGTTTGAGTTGCATCAATCGAAGGAATGTCTGCAACCGTCACGCCTTCCATGGCCAGCATCAGTGTGTTTCGCTTCTGATATTCTGGCAATTTCGAGAGGAGCCCTCGAGCCTTGCCCGCATAGAACGAACCTGGGTGAGTATTGATGATTTGATGGCAAACCATCTCGACTGCGGTGAAATTTCCTTTGCCTAACCAGAAGAGGGCATTTTCAAATTCCCGAGCGATTTTGGCTTCTTCAACTTCTTTTAACTCGGCTTCCAGACGCTCCCGTTCTTCAAGTGATAAGTCCTGAAACGAAGCCAAAGCAATCGATTTGAGCTGTCGAGATTGCTCCAGACTTTTTTCATCGTAGGCGGCTCCCTGATAGGAAGCCTGTGTCACGTAAGACCCGAGGATGTAGGCATCTTTGGCATGCGGGCTGTCGGGAAACTCTTCACGTAACAACTGATACGTCTCTGCCGCCTCGGCATGACTGCCAATTCGCAGGTAGTGACTGGCGGTCAACATCAATGCATCATCAGCAAGTGGACCTGTCGGGTCGTTTAACCAGATCGCTTTCAACGCTTCGAGCGCGCGTCCTTCGGTATCTGTTGCTGGTCGTTTCTTATCGAAGAAGTTGAAGAATCCGGGACGATTGTATTCGGTATTGGCAACAATTTTCGGTCTGCCGGAGCGTCCGTTTTCTTCGTATGCCGCCATTTGAACTTCACTGTTGGTGGTTTGCTTGAAATCCATCCAGGTCAAGGCGATATCGTACAACCGCTTGGAGGCGGCTTCGAGATGGCGTGTGTTCGGGTAATCTTTCAGCAGGCCGAGGTAGACATCTTCGGCACCAGGAAATTCATCCTGCCTGTAACGGCTTTCGGCCAGCATAAACAAGGCATCTTCCCGCAGGGGTCCATCCGAATATTTTGCTTTTCGTTCTGAAGGAGCTTTAAAGAAGTTGCCGAGGCTGCGTCGACGATACTGCCCGGTTTCATCAAGGGCATACTCTTTTGCGATCGTATCAAATGCTTTTTCTGCGGCAGCATAATCGCCCGAGTCGTACAATGCTTTTGCCGCCTGATACTGCTGGAATTCAGGGGTATTTGCCAGTGAAGCCGTTGAGACAATGGACTGAGAATTGGACGCCAGAATTGTGCGTTCCATCGGTCCTTTAACATCATCGATACTAGCCGTGGCATCGCTCGGACTGCCGAACGGATTTAAGCTCGACAAACCCTTTCCGCTGCCGCCAAACGTCTGACATCCCACCGCGCAGCACATCAGCAAACTGAGTGCACACGTTTTTGAGAAGAGCCGCAATCGCAGCCGAGGATGATAAATGTTATTCATAGATTCGACCTTGCCCTCAGAGAATATGAGGGATGGGGAAGGAGATCATTGGCAAATGACCAATGGGGGGAGGAGAGGAGGTGTGTTCTTTCAATTCGGCACGGGGAGGTGGCCAACTTGAATGAACGAGGGCTGAGCCAAAGAGATTGGCTCGAAGGGGAGGTGCGTAAAATATGCTTCAATACTTCAGATACGCGAGCATTTTGGGACGATGATCGAGTGTCTGAGAAATGAGAGCCGTCATGAGATGACGGATGCTTTTGAGCTGTTGAATTGTTGGATGCGGAGTGAAGTCGTCTGCGATTTCGGTTTGACTCAACCGGCGCAGCAGCGTGATCACGCCGCCGGTGAGCGGACGCGTCGACATTTCGCTTTGACGACACTGCGAACACAACAACACTCCTTGTTGAACCCACAACGACCAGCGGTCCTGATTATCCATCACAGGACGACCGCATTGACACGCTTCAAATTCCGGAAGTAACCCCATTTCCGCCAGCGTGAGCAGTTCAAATCGCAACACAGTGAGCCGAAAATCGGCTTCGGATTGCAATCGACTTAACGTCGTAACTGCTGCATCGTACCAGCGGGGATAAGGATCGAACTCCTCGGAACAGGACCCAAGCAGTTCCGCCACATACAGCCCGGCGTAATACACATTCACATCATGTGCAGACGCCCGGAACCGCTCGACGAGCCTGGCTTCGGTCAGAATATCAAGACTGGAGGTAGGTTTGTGCAGGAAAACTATCTCACAACGGGTCAAAAGGTCAATAGCAGCCTCAAATGAGCTCTTGAGCCGCTTGGCTCCTTTGGCAAGCACAGAAATTTTTCCGAAGTCCCGAGTGAACATGGTGACCACGCGACTGGTTTCACTGAAGTCGACCTGCCTGATGACGAGCCCTTCGGTTTTTTTGCTATCTGTTGACATACAACCAGTTACGCCATTTCCATTTTGATAAATTCCTCACTGTTCCCAACTGTTTGTTGGATTCTGAAGAATGGTCTGAATATTCAACGATCAACCAGCATTCTAGAAACTTGAGAGAGAATTTACAGAATCCCCAGGATTTCTGTTTTTTGTGAATGAAATCGATAGCAAATTCAGGCGAATTATCAATCAAACTTGGTAAAGAATTTTTGAATCACGGATGGACACGGATTTTCACAGATGATTTATAAAGATGTAGGTCAGGCTATGAATGACGACAAACGAGGTGGCACACACATTTCGTCAGGCAATGCCTGACCTACAGCTGGTATTCCCCTATAAATAATGAACAGACATTATCGTTCAGTTAGCTAAAAAATTTGGGTGGCGGGGGCGCTCCGCTCATAGCGGAAGCCCCCGAAAGTACAACCTCGGTTTGAGTGATGGATTATCCCAACCCGTCCATTAATTCTCTTCAATCATATCCGTGAAAATCCGTGTCCATCCGTGGTTCAAAAAATAAAGCAACTCTTTCCCATCGATTTTCAGGAATCATCGACTCAATTTTCTCTGCCGGTGGTGTTATCGAACCGGGAATTGGTAAGATCAAAGTGACTGGACAACGAACTCCAACATCCGCCGGCTCCGAATCGATGATGAGCCGGTCTTGATCTGAATATCGAAATGAAAGACTGAAGGAGATTCCCCATGGTGATGACCGCCTCCACAATGTTGCCCCTCGGCTCTCAGGCTCCCGACTTTTCTTTACCGAACATCGATGGCAAAACGGTTTCACTCTCTGGCCTGCCGAAAGATCAGCCGATTCTGATTATGTTCATCTGCAATCACTGTCCGTTTGTCATACATCTGCAGAAAGATCTGGCCAATTTCACGAACGAGTATCAGGCCAATAAGTTAACGGTCATCGGCATTAGCTCGAACGATGTGAATACGCATCCGGAAGACGGCCCCGACAAGATGAAAGCGATGGCCGAGAAAAGCGGCTGGAATTTCCCATACCTGTACGATGAAACCCAGGATGTCGCCAAAGCCTACAAAGCGGCCTGCACGCCCGACTTCTTCCTGTTTGACAAAAACCGCAAACTCGTCTACCGCGGCCAGTTCGACGACAGCCGCCCGAGCAACGGCCTACCCATCACCGGAGCCGACCTCCGAGTCGCCTGCGATGCCGCCCTGGCTGGGAAAGATGTCCCCGAACAGCAAAAACCGAGTATCGGCTGCAACATCAAATGGAAAGATGCCCCTGAGTATTTTACGGGGAAGCCTGCTGTTTAAGGGATTTAATCCGTTAGGTTTTTAAATTTTGACAATGGCACAAATTGGTTACAGGAATGAATCCAAGAACTGATTTTGTGTCATTTTTTATACACAAACATTTGTGTCTTGATCTAAAGAATATAACTAATAATGAGTAAATTCTTCTTCATTTGCAGCCTGCTTTTTCTTTTTGGATGCTCCGATTCAGCTTTGGATAAAGAAAGCAAGAGCACTATTAATGAAGCTGAATCCCAGGAAAGTGATAACCCTAAAGAAGTTTTTAAAAAATTTAAAACGGCATTGAGCAACAAGGATGGTGACTTAGCTGTTCAATATGTGACCGCAGAAACCATTTGGTACTATGAATTATGTCGGAAATGGGCACTGGGCACAGAAGATGTCGATTTTGACTCTCTTCAAACTTTAGATGTCATCATGATTTTCCATTTAAGGTATCGTCTGAAAGAATCAGAACTATCGAAAATGGATGGGGCTTCACTGTTCACTTGGGGTGTCGATGAAGGCATGATCGACGAAAACACAGTGATTGATATGGAGATAAATAAAACCCAGATCGAGGGAGATAGAGCGATATCGACTATCTTGTTCAAAGGCCAACCCTCTGATGAAATCACTCTGGATTTCACTAAACAAAATGGAGAGTGGAAATTCGAAATGATTCCACTTATGGAAGTTGCAGAAAAATCTCTTGCAAAAATAGTACAACAGTCGGGAAAAACCAAAGTTGAATTAGCCGTATTCCTTCTGGAGAAAGAATATAAAGAGGAAATACCCCCATCTATTCTCAATGGCCCAGTTCAATAAACCGAAACAAGGGAATTCAATTTACTAATAGGCATGACCCTGAATTTAACTTCACTACGCATCCATGACTTTTTATGACATTGATTCCTCGAACCTGGATCGATTCAATACTGTCCTATTCACAATCAAGTGAGTATGATATGAAATAGACGTGTGAGTCGGCCTGTTTGATCGAAATCCCCCTGAGTGAATCCGCCGTTATGCGAAGTGAATCTGAAGTTCCGTTTAGTGACAATCCCTTTTCCATTCCGATTGCCGACCGCGTCAAACGGTTGCCGCCGTATCTGTTTGGGAAGATCAACAAGCTCAAATACGAAAAGCGAGTTGCCGGTGTCGATGTCATCGACCTGGGGATGGGAAATCCGACCGATCCTCCCGATCCGCTCATCATTGAGAAAATGACCGAAGCGCTCAGCGATCCGAAAAACCATCGTTATTCGGTTTCGAACGGCATCGCCAATTTGCGGAAAGAAGTCGCCACGCGTTACTTCAAAAAGTACGGCGTGAGGCTCGATCCCGATACTGAAGTCGTCACCTGTATCGGCTCCAAAGAAGGTTTCAGCCACCTGTGTCTGGCCTTAATGGGCCCTGGCGATACCGCCATCGTGCCTGCTCCGTATTTCCCGATTCACGTTTACGCTGTCGCTCTGGCAGCCGGGAATGTGATTTCACTCGACTGTCGCGAGCCGGACAAGTTTCTCTCGAATATTGCCTACACCTGTCAGCATCTGTACCCGAAGCCGAAGCTGGTCATTGTCAATTTTCCGCATAATCCCAGCACAACATGTGTTGAACAGGATTTTTACGATGAGCTGGTCAAACTGGCCAAACGATACGAGTTCCTCGTCATTTCCGATTTCGCCTACGCAGACATCTGTTTCGACGGCTACAAAGCTCCCAGCTTTTTGTCTTCGAAAGGGGCGAGCGATGTCGGAGTCGAATTCACGACAATGAGCAAAGGCTACAGTATGGCCGGTTGGCGTGTCGGATTCTGTGCCGGGAATCAGGAGATGGTCCGCGCATTGGCGACCATCAAAGGTTATTACGATTACGGCTTATTCCAGCCGACGCAGATTGCTGCGATTGTCGCGATGCGTCATTGTGAAGCCGCCGTCGAAAGTGTCGCCGATGAATATCAGGTCCGCCGCGTTGTTTTGTGCGATGGTCTCGAAAGAATCGGTTGGGAACTGGAGCGTCCCAAAGGGACCATGTTCGTCTGGGCAAAAATTCCAGAACCGTGGGCCAAAATGGGCTCCATTGACTTTGCCATGAAACTGCTCGATGAAGGTGGAGTCGCAGTCAGCCCGGGCCGTGGTTTCGGTGAAGATGGCGAAGGTTATTTGCGACTGGCCATCGTCGAAAATGTCCAACGACTGCGACAAGCCGTTCGGCAGATTGATCGCTGCCTGAATAAATCAGCAGTGACATCAGAAAGTTGATGTAAAGTTTCAAGGCGAGCCGAGTCAG
>DOCI01000167.1:3698-4278 GCA_003503535.1 Planctomycetaceae bacterium | reverse complement strand
GCCGCAGCCATGAGCTTCAGTTCCGTTTCAGTAATCGGCAATGCTTTGAGATTGCGAACGACGAACTTGAATTGAATCTCTCGATTCAAAACTGCACGCTTCGTTGTCAGTCAGCGATTTAATAAACGCATCAAATGAATCATATAGGACTCTCGAAATTTAAAGCCAGGTCTGCTATTCTTTTGTTCTGGTGGGAACAAGCGACCGACATTGTTAAATGTATTTGATTCTCATCAATTTTGTTTTTTATATCAAAGCACATGATGAACTCATCGAGATTGAGCGAGCATTGAATTGAGCAAGCCAACAAGCGCAGAAAAACATTCCGCTCCAGGACAAGCGGCCGGGTACTTTTATCAAGTCGAACGGGCAATGGCTCGACTTGCCGAATCCAACCCAGAAGCAATTGTGGCAGTCGAGAAAGAAGATGATGTATCGGTCCGGTTATCAGACGATCGCTTGATTCTTGAACAAGATAAACACACGGTCAACGACTCATCCCCTTTCACTGACGGAAGCCACGCCCTATGGAATACTCTCGATATCTGGACAACTCTGGCTGAGAACAATGAGATTTCAC
>DOCI01000167.1:369-3633 GCA_003503535.1 Planctomycetaceae bacterium | reverse complement strand
ACAATGAGATTTCACCGGAAAATGCTAATTACTTTTTGGTCACAAACGTTGAGATTCCTCCCGGACTGGCACGTACCATCGGGGAGTGCGATTCGTCGAACGTTTCTCAGTGCCTCGTCAGCTTGAAACAGAAAGCGGGCGAAATAACAGGGGATGTTCGAGTTAAGGCCGACCGCGTTATTGCCAGAGACAATTCACTCCTGTCAGACGTGTTGATTAACATATCGTGTGTTGACTCATCGGCAAGTTCAGCGGGTCCAATGTTACGACGAAAGGTTATTGGCAATTTGCATTTGCATCCGGAAGTTGATGGCATCGACGTTCTGAATGGTTTGCATGGGTGGATCTCAAATCAACTTCTTGAAGCCTGGCGAGCCAAAAAGCCCGGCCTGATTTCGCGCGCTTCATTTGATCGACAATTGCATCGAATCTGCCATAACCTGAGGACGTTTAAGAAACGATTCGGATTTCCTAAACACCTTGTCGACATTGCCAACACGGATTTGAATCGATATCGAAAGGAGAGATTCGTCAAACAACTGACGCTGGTTACAAAGAACTCGGACGAAACACTTGAAGCGATTGATGATTTTGTCTGCTGTTCGACAGAACGCAGCCGCCTTGCCAAAGAAGGCGATTTAACCGGCGATGACTGGAAAGATTTTGATGGGAACCTCTTTCAGTCTTGGCAGAATATTTTCAGGCGGGAAACGCGATTGCGTGCTGGCGAGCCTGAAGAAGATATTGGGTATGGAATTTTCTCATACACTCGCGATAAGGAATTCACGTTGGGTGAATACACTGCCCATCCGTATTTTGTCAAGGGGACTTATCACCGCCTAGCTGACGACAAACAACTAACCCTTGGATGGCATCCTCAGTTCCAAAGTTTGATTAAATAGGCCTAATTGTATGGATATCGATTTTGAGCGGGAAGTTTCCCAAAACGCAGTTCTTGGTTCGGCGGCACTTTGGGCGGCAACTAATCAATACTGTGAAGACATTGACACTGATCGGGGCGTACCAATAGCACATCTCTTTCTTGTAATCCCTCTCGTTTTCCATCGCCAAAGTGCAGAGACCATCTATAAACTGCAGATGACCGCCGGCTCGTTTTACCGGGCAATGACTGATGAGAAAACAATAACAGTTGGTCTTCAACGTCGCTTGCAAAACCATTCAAGGAATACATTTGAGGCCTTGAATCTTGCTTTCGCATCAAAACTGTTGATTTTGGATCAGGAGGAATTGGAAGTCATTCCGGGAAGAAAATCGCTTCCTTTCACGTATCCCAAACACGCCACAGACGCGAAAAACATTGTCGCTGCTGGTAAGCGTGTTGGTAACTGGCTGGCAGTGACTGAATTTCCCGTTCTTTGCAAACTATTGAGGATTAGGTTCTGAACATGAAAATGGCAATTCTGGCGGTGCTATTGTGGCCCAAAGATTCATCGAAAGAACTCCGCCAAGTGAAATTTGAACCAAGTGGAATCAATGTCGTTACCGGAAAGAGCGGAACCGGAAAATCGTCATTGCTGCATATCGTCGACTATTGCCTGGGAAGTGGAAAATGCTCAATTCCCGTCGGACATATTCGCCAGACAGTTTCCTGGTTTGGTGTCCATCTTCGATTGTCCGACGGTGAAGTTGTGATCGCCAGAAGAAATCCTGGCGATCAGGATCAAACCGGTGATGTCCTCTGGAAAGATTCGGTTGCGGATCCGACTGAGATCAATCTGGAAAATATGGAGTCCATTGGGATCGCGACTCTAAAACGTCGCTTCAATAAGCGAGCCGGGCTTTCTGATCTCGGATTTGAACCTGGTACCACCACCAATAATTTTAAGAGCCCAGTAAGTTTCAGAGATCTGGCAGCATTCAATTTTCAGCCACAACATATTGTCGCCAATCCCAATGTTCTCTTTTTCAAGACCGACTCATTCCAACATCGAGAAACTCTGGTCACAATTTTCCCCTTCGTATTGGGCGCAGTGACGACCACACAACTTGTTGCTCGTTGGAAAGTAGAATTTCTGGAAAAAGAATTAGAGCGAAAGCAAGGAAGATTGAATCAACTCGCTAATGCCACTGATGAGTGGTTACGTGAAATTCGTGGTGTTTACTCCCGAGCCCGGGAACTGGGACTGCTTCCTTCGTCCAGCACTCCTAATCAGAATTGGACTGCCAAGCAATATCTGCAATTGCTGCAGGAGATCCCAGCGAGTTTTGCGGAAAAAGGCCCTGTGTACGACGCTGGGGTCACCGCAGAGTCGCTCGTACGTTTGAGAGAACTTGAAGATGAGCAATCAGACCTGTCACGACAGATTGCCGACCGCCGTCGCAGCCTCTACCGAATCAAGCGGCTGCTATCCTCAGTGACATCGTTTGGGACCGAATTGAAGTCTCAGGATGAACGGCTATTCGGGCTTGGATGGTTTCAGGAACATGTAACTAAAGTTCCCAATTGCCCCCTTTGTGGAAATGAGAATGATCAAGCAAAGGAGCAGATCGTACGTCTTTCTGAACTCGCACTTGAACTGGAAGAAGTCACGAATAAGGCTTTAGCGTCTCCTCCGCTTTTGGATAGAGAATCGGTTCAGTTGGAACGCGACATCCGCATGCTCGAAGAACAACTGAACTCCGTTCAGAAGGAGAAATGGCAGCTTGAAGATCAGTCTGCAGAATTAGCAGAACGCAGACTGACTATCAATACTGCGTCTCGATTTGTCGGGAGAATTGAGCAAGCTCTTGAAAGCTACTGGAAAACAACCGACGATAGTGAGCTGCAAAAAGAGATCGAATCCTTGAGCAGGGAAATCACCAGATTAAGAAAACAAGCTAATCGGAATCTTGAGCGGCAAAAAGTGCAGGATATTCTGGAACGGTTTTCCAACCAAATCACAGCTTACGTCAGAAAGTTACAACTCGCTCGGGCAGACGATCCAGTTCACTTAAACATTAAGGAGCTACAACTTGAAGTCACTTCGCAAGAAGGGCGAAGAGATGCCTTGTGGGAAATTGGCAGTGCGGAGAACTGGATGGGATATCATATCGCAACCCTACTGACTCTACATGAAATGTTCCTGGAACAACCTGCAAGCCCCGTGCCCTCGTTTTTGATGATTGATCAGCCAAGTCAGGCTTACTTCCCAGACCGCTGGCCAGGAGATGACGACAAAGACATTGTGCCAACCGAAGAAACAGGTAATGTAGAGGATGTAGTCAAAAGCACTCTTGCGAAACGATCTGAAGACTTGGAGGGAT
>DOCI01000167.1:0-269 GCA_003503535.1 Planctomycetaceae bacterium | reverse complement strand
GATCTGAAGACTTGGAGGGAGTTCATCGAATCTTTGAGACATTGGCTCTTGCGATTGAGAAATGCAAAGGAGATTTACAGATCATTGTTACAGAGCATGCAGGTCCAATCACATGGAAGGATGTACCCAACGTCCACCTGATTGAAAACTGGCGACCTGGAGGTGATCAGTATTTAATTCCATCAGATTGGTTGAATGTCGAGTGATTCATGAAAGCAATATTGTACTTGTATTCCTCTTTGCATGTCGGGTTAAGTTAACGATTTCTT
>DOCI01000212.1:11369-13781 GCA_003503535.1 Planctomycetaceae bacterium | reverse complement strand
GGCGCTCTTGAAGAGAAGCCCCCCGAATTGTTGAACGTCGCAAGAAGTCCAAAGTGATTGCCAGGTTTCTCTATTGATCCACTACGACGAAACCTTCAATCCCGAAACAATGCGCTCGGCTAATCAGGCCCTGGACGTTTACGAAAATACGGTGTGGTCCAAAAACCCTTAATCAACACTCTTCCAATCGGTTGACGTTTGTTTCAACCAGACTCCACCCATATGATTGTATGACGCGTGACTATCACCCTGTATTCACAATTCCATTCATTCGCAATTTATAAACTCACAGGAGTTGTCATGACAGAACCTCAAAAGAAATCCGCTCTCGTATCCGCCATTTTTGCCGGCGTTCTATCTCTGGGACTTCCCTGGATGACAATGGATAGCGGGAATCAGATAGGAGGAATTCGGATTCCATTCGCCGGTGGAACCGTTGATGTTTCGGCTTTCAGTGGCTCCTCCACTTTTCTCGTGAAAATTCCCTTCTGGTTTCTGGTCTTTCTTTCGATTGCTGCGAGTGTCATTCAGCTGTTGAGAAACAATCAGTCATTCGACTTTCCTCCATTTATCAAATGGGGGATGGCAATATTCCCAGTCGTCTGGATCAGCAGTACCTTGCTGCTGGTCATCTTCTCCCCCCAGACGACACTCGGCATTGGCTCAATTCTCGCTCTGACTTCCGCACTCATTCCTCTCGTTTGTCTGTTTCTACCTGCAGGCATTCCTGACATATCAGCCGAGGCGGAGGTTGACTGATTTTCGTTTCCATTTTACCAGCTGTTCTAAATTCCTATTAAATTGCTTCGAATGTTTTGGCCTTTAATTTTACCGATTAAGATCACGATCGTGTTGCTTACGGTATTCGTGCTGTTCAGTCCACTTTTCGCATCCTTCATGAAATGGAAGCGTGGAAAAACGTTCTTGATTGTTACGCTGCTCTCCATCTTTGCATTTATTCCTTCCTGTGCTCTGATTGCGACGATCACAGATCATTTTCGATTCGGTTTGTTTGAGTACGAAAGCTATGCGGAGGCCAGAGATCCTCGTATTCAGCAGTATCTTCCTCCTGCGGCAACGAAAATCTCACTTAATAAATACGCCAGCGGTTACGAAGCAAAGTACGAAATCACTGAACCCGATTTCCACACTTACCTCGATGGTCTCTGGGAACAATACGGCCAGTTATCTGCAATCAAACGCGAGCAATTTTCGGATGAAGGTTCGCACGTTCAAGCAGAAGTATTTGACAGGTATCAAACCCTGAATTGGCAACCACTCGCCAATGCATTGCTTTACCACAGTCCCATCCAAAGCGATGGAGGTGGTACAACTTATTATTTTGATTCTGAAGCTGGCATGGTCTATCAACGAACAGCTTATTGGTGATTGAACAATCTCAACTCAAAGAACTTTCACCATATTCCGGAAATACGCCCATACAATAAATCTGCGTTTATCCGTGTCCATCTGCGGTTCAAAACAACTGGAACCAGCATCTAGTCGCATCCATGCTCGCTGATGTCACCCGCACTCCCCACGAAATCTTCCTGTCCAGATTGTCTGACACTCGCGAACACCTATAATCCCCTCTGAGCATAACGTTTTCAGTTTCAACTCACAGGATGAGGGTACGGCAGTTTCGATGGCGAAAAATCAAATTGTGATTCGCGGAGCGCGAGAACATAACCTGCAGGATGTCTCCGTCACGCTGCCGAAAAATAAATTGATTGTCATGACCGGCGTGAGCGGGTCCGGCAAGAGTTCACTCGCTTTTGACACGCTGTATGCCGAGGGGCAGCGGCGGTATATTGAATCGCTTTCGACTTACGCCCGGCAGTTCATGGGGCAGTTGCCCAAGCCGAATGTCGATATGGTCAGTGGGCTTGCTCCCTGCATTGCGATTCAACAGAAGGTGACCGGCCGCAATCCGCGGAGTACCGTTGGCACGATCACGGAGATTTACGACTATCTTCGCATCCTCTACGCACGTGTCGGGCAGGGTTACTGCTATGTTTCCGGTTTGCCGATTCGGGCTCAGACGAGTGATCAGATTATCGATACGCTGCTCACCTATCCGCCCAAAACCGAACTGCAGATTCTTGCTCCGCTCGTGCAGCAACAGAAGGGTGAGTTTCGTGATCTGTACGAAGATTTGCGAAAGCGAGGCTATCTGCAGGCGCGGACTGATGGCGATTTTCACTCTTTGAATGAACCGCCAACACTGCGAAAAAACTTTAAGCACACGATCGATCTCGTCATCAGCCAGGTGACAGTCGGCCAGGATGGTCGGACTCAATTTGCAGAAAATGTCGAAGCCGCTCTCAAGCTTGGTAATGGTCGGCTCATTGGGATTGTGACCGAACCGAAAGCCGCCCCGGTCGAACGGCTCTTCAGTGCCCAATACTCCAG
>DOCI01000212.1:7220-11260 GCA_003503535.1 Planctomycetaceae bacterium | reverse complement strand
GCATGAGTTACGAGCCCCCTTCGCCGCAGTTGTTCAGCTTCAATAGTCCGATCGGCATGTGTCCGGATTGCAACGGCCTTGGCGAACGGTTCGATTTTGAAGTCGATAAAATTGTGACGGAGCCGGGGAAGTCGATCAGTCGAGGGGCGATTCCTCTGATTGGTTCGTTTGGCAAAGTCGGGAAGTCGAAGAAGAATCGATACCGGGGAGCCGCTCGGATTGTGGAGAGTCAACTGGGGTTGACTGAAGGGTCGGTTATCAAAACCGCCTGGAAAAAGCTTCCCGAAGAAGCACAGAAGCTGATGCTTTACGGATTAGGCGATCGCGAATTTTATTCCGCTTCCACATACGGAAAACGCTTCCTCAGCCATTACGGCAAATTCTCGGGTTTCATTGGCGAACTGCTCGACAGTTACCGCACCGCTAAGAATCCGATGCGGAAACGCCAACTCGAAAAATATATGGAGACAACTCCTTGTACGAGTTGCGAAGGAACTCGATTGAATCGGCAGGCTCGTAATGTGCGGCTGAACTCGACTGACAAAACCTTTCGCAAGACGCACGAAAATTCTGAATTGAGTATCACTGACGTCTGCGAATTGACAATTGCCGATGCTCATCAGTTTTTCAATGAGATCAAACTCGATGAAACTCAGCAGCTCATCGCCGAGGATGCTCTGAAAGAAATCCGCGGACGCCTCAGTTTCCTGCTGCAGTGTGGACTCGAATATCTTTCACTCGCACGAACTGCTCCCACACTTTCCGGTGGAGAAAGTCAGCGAATTCGTCTGGCCGGTCAGATCGGCAGCGGATTGTCGGGCATCGTCTACATTCTTGATGAACCCTCCATCGGACTCCACCCCCGCGACAACGACCTGTTGCTCGGCAGTCTGCTCAATCTGAAAAACATGGGGAACACCGTTGTTGTCGTCGAGCACGATGAAGAGACGATGCGAGCCGCCGACTATGTCGTCGACTTCGGTCCAGGGCCGGGACATCGCGGCGGAGAAGTCGTCGCGGCTGGTTCCTTTGATGATATCCTCAATTGCGAACGCAGCATCACGGGACAGTATCTGGCCGGCACTCAGGCGATCGAAATTCCTCAGGAACGACGCAGCCCCAAGGGACGTGCGTTAAAGATCATCGGAGCCCGTCACAACAATCTGAAAAATGTCGATGTCGAAATTCCACTTGGCTGCTTTGTCTGTGTGACAGGAGTAAGCGGTTCAGGGAAAAGTTCTCTTACGAACGATGTCCTCTGGCAGATTCTCAATCGCGATGTCAATCGCGGCAACGGCAACCCTGGAGAGTTCGAACGGGTTGAAGGGCTCGAAGAAATCGATAAAGCGATCGATATCGATCAAAGCCCGATCGGACGCACGCCCCGCTCGAACCCGGCTACATATGTCAAAGTGTTCGATCTGATTCGTGACCTCTACACAAAACTGCCCGCCTCCAAATTGCGTGGATATAAACCGGGGCGATTCAGTTTCAATGTGGCTGATGGTCGCTGTGAAGCGTGTGAAGGTCATGGAGCCAATAAACTCGACATGGATTTCCTGGCCGATATGTGGGTCACCTGTCCGGTTTGTGAAGGAAAACGATTTCGACAGGAAACACTTGAAATCGAATATAAGGGTCACAATATCGCCGATGTTCTCGATCTGGAAATCGGCGATGCGATGCCGTTGTTCGAGAATCATCCGAAAATCTATCGGCACCTCAAAGCACTACACGATGTCGGGCTCGATTATTTGAAACTCGGTCAACCTTCACCGACACTCTCTGGCGGAGAGGCACAACGCATCAAACTTGCTCGCGAACTCGGAAAACGTTCGACCGGCAAAACGCTTTATCTGCTCGATGAACCGACAACTGGACTCCATTTTCACGATGTCAAAAAACTGCTCGAAGTCTTACACCAGTTCTGCGAGCAGGGAAACACAGTCGTCGTCATCGAGCATCATCTCGATGTGATTAAAACCGCAGACTGGGTGATCGATCTTGGGCCTGAAGGGGGAGCAGGGGGTGGAGAGATCGTTGTGGCGGGAACGCCCGAAACGGTCGCAAAAAATGCGAAGTCTTATACTGGCCGCTCTTTACTCGCCTCGCTGCCGGATGTGAAAACGAAGTCTCGCAAGAAAAAAGCCAATACCCGCAGCAACGGTCACAAACTAACGGCAGCCGAGTTGCGACAGATCTCGAAACAGATCACGATCCGCGGCGCCCGGCAACACAATCTGCAGGATGTCGATGTCGCGATTCCCCGCAACCGCATTAGTGTTTTTTCTGGCCCGAGTGGTTCCGGCAAAACGTCATTGGCGATGGACACCCTTTATGCAGAAGGCCAACGTCGTTATGTCGAATCGCTCTCGGCTTACGCCCGCCAGTTCCTGGGACAGATGCCCAAGCCGAAGGTGAGTCAAATTCAGGGACTTTCGCCTTCGATTGCCATCGAACAGAAAACCGTTGGGGCAACTCCCCGTTCGACCGTCGGAACAGTCACGGAAATTTACGATTATCTCCGGGTTCTCTATACACGACTCGGAACTCTCTACTGCCCTGATTGTGAAATCCCGGTTACGCAGCAGACTGTTGATGATATTGTCAATCAGATTCTGGAATCCCCCAACAACAGCAAAGCTCTCATCACCGCAGCCGTCGAATTGCCGAAGGGACAGACGTTCGATCAGCTCTGGTCTTCACTGAACGATCAGGGATATTCTCGCGTCCGTCTGGATGGAGAAACTCATACTCTCGACGCGATGCCTAAACTCGATCACAAGTCGAAGCATCAGATTGATGTTGTGATCGATCGTATTGCCATCAAATCCTCGAAGGCAGGCCGCAGTCGAATTGCTGAGTCGGTAGAGGTTGGACTCGGGTTCGGGCACGGTCATATCAAACTCGTGCTTGTCGATGAAAATCTACCTGAAGCAAAGTGGCCGACGCGTGAATTCAGTGTCCACTACAGTTGTTCGAGTTGTGGACGCTCATTCGAGCAACTTGTGCCGCAGAACTTTTCGTTCAACAGCAGTCTCGGCTGGTGTGATTACTGTGAAGGCCTGGGCATCGAGGAAGGAGTCAGTCAGTCGGCCATCATTGCCGACTCTTCCCGCTCACTGCTTGATGGAGCGGTCTCGGCCTGGCCGGACCCGCAATCGCATTCCCAATTCCGAAACTTTCTGGAAGGAATGTCGCAAGCATACGGTATTCCGATCGATGTCCCGTTTGTTGAACTGACATCAAAACAGCAACGGATGTTGTATTATGGTTCCGATAAAGAAATCGCAATTCCGAATCAACCGGGGTTGACCGTCAAGTATAAAGGTCTGTTCCCCGGCCTGCACGAAGCGTCGCGAATGTCGTACGATTATCGTCGAGCGCTGTACGATCAACTCGGCGAGCAGGATTGTTCTCAGTGCCAGGGAAGTCGCTTACGGGAAGATGCCGCGAACGTGCGGCTCGAACGTCTCACGCTGCCGCAGTTGTGTCGACTGCCTTTGAACAGTGCCTATGAGTTTGTCAAAAGCCTGAAACTGAACAAAGAAGAGAAGAAGATTGCCGGCGATCTGGTTGAAGAAGCCGAGCATCGGCTCAAGTTTTTGATTGATGTCGGTCTCGATTATCTCAATCTCGATCGTGGCATGCCCACACTTTCCGGTGGGGAAAGTCAGCGAATTCGTCTGGCGGGTCAACTGGGGCGCTCGTTAACAGGCGTGCTGTATGTTCTGGATGAGCCGACGATTGGCCTGCATCCGCGCGATAACCATCGTCTCAACAGTGCGCTCAAACAATTGCGGGATCTGGGAAATACGATCATTCTCGTCGAGCATGACCGGGACATCATTGCCGAAGCCGATCAGATATTTGACTTCGGTCCAGCTGCGGGCCGACTTGGCGGAAAGATTGTTGCTCAGGGAACTCCGAAGAAAATCACTTCCGATAAAAACTCTTTAACCGGCGGTTATCTGTCGAACCGATTGGAAATTCCCGTTCCTGCTGACCGGAGAGCCGTCCATGAAACGAATGGTCATTCC
>DOCI01000212.1:6706-7134 GCA_003503535.1 Planctomycetaceae bacterium | reverse complement strand
CCGCAAGAAGGTTGGTGGAGATTGGATCGAAGTTCTGGGAGCCAAGCATCATAACTTGCGGAATGTTGATGTGCGGATACCGATTGGAGCACTCACTTGTGTGACGGGTGTTTCCGGATCGGGCAAGAGTTCGCTGATTATGGATACGCTCGCGCGAGCCGCTCGCAGAACGATTCATTACAGCGGAGAAACGCCGGGCGTGCACCAGCAGATTCATGGTCTGAATCACTTCCGCAAAGTGATCCTCGTCGATCAGCAGCCGATTGGAAATACTCCTGCTTCCTGCCCCGCTACTTATGTCGGCGTGTTCGATCATATTCGCGATCTGTTCAGCAAACTGCCGGATGCGAAAAAGAAACGGTTCGCACAGGGACGTTTCAGTTTCAATGTTCCCGGAGGACGCTGCGAAGAATGTGCGGGGCTGGGAC
>DOCI01000212.1:3182-6615 GCA_003503535.1 Planctomycetaceae bacterium | reverse complement strand
TCAAGATCGAGATGCATTTCCTGCCGGATGTCTGGGTCGAATGCCCGGCTTGCCGTGGCAAACGCTTCAACGAACAAACACTCACCATCGAGTTCAATGGCCACAACATTTCCGATGTCCTCGAACTTTCGATTGCTCAGGCAGCCGAGTTATTTGTGCATGTGCCGAAGATTTATGCACCTCTGAAGGTTCTTTGTGAGATCGGCCTGGACTATCTCACATTAGGCCAATCCGCTCCCACACTTTCGGGGGGAGAGTCACAGCGAATCAAACTGGCAGCCGAGCTTTCCCGACCGAACCACGGCGAAACTCTCTACATTCTCGATGAACCGACCACAGGTCTGCATATCGACGACATTGCCAAATTGCTCAAGGTCATCAACGGACTGGTCGATTGCGGGAATACCGTCATCATAGTTGAGCACAATCTGGATGTGATCAAAACAGCGGACTGGCTGGTCGATGTTGGACCCGAAGCGGGCACGGGGGGCGGCTGGATTGTTGCTGAAGGGACGCCGGAAGATGTTGTCGCCACCGCGAAACGTCTGCAGAAGAAGGCCGAATATCTCGATACTGCAAAGACGCTTCGCAATCGTTCCTGGACGGGCGAATTGCTCGAACCGATTCTGAAATCTACTTCCCGCGAATCACGGGAAACTGTCAATGTGAATCGACTCAAGACGATTTCAAAAAGTATTGCCCAGCCCCGTATCGGTAAGCAGATGCCTTGGGAAGAAGATGGCCGTGAATGGCATTTGAGTCAGAAGTCGCTGCAAAATCCAAAGTGGGATGCTGAGATCCTCGAAGTGCTGATGGAAATTCTGGAGGAAGAATTCGAACTGGATTTCGATTGGAGCCATCCGAATGAGATTCAAATGCTCAATAGGGGATTTGGATTAGTTGGTGACGATCCCCCAATATTGACGATTAAAACGAATAATCCTCAATATCTCATCGTGGAAGCCTTCTGGACAATTCTCATCAACGAAGAATTTCTGGAATTCTTTGGTCAAATCCCCGGCGCTCACAAAATACAGCCTTCAGGAGTTGATTCCCTGCTGATTTTACACTTGAATAATCTCCATCAGATCGAATCAGATCATTTGATAGAACTCTTCGATTATGTATTGGAATAAAACCGTTCCCTTTCAAACAACGGAGATCATCAGGGAGTTTATTGAGAAATTTAATTTGTTCCCAGGGGCCTGCCTGGGAGCAAGCAAATTTTATATCCAATTTCCCGGATAGCACGGCCCAGATTGCAGTGATGGGCGTGGCGATTACAAAATTCCACGTCCTTATTATAACTGATTTGTCATGCCTCGCTGAGCCCGGCGTGAACAGCTCTATCGAAGTTTCCGCTTAGTCCGGTTCCTCCGCTTTTTCCGTGTGGTGAATTCTAATCCGTTTCAAAATTTCACCACGCGACTCTGATTTCAAAGCTAGTGTTCAGCATTAACCAATGTGTCTTCGTACGCACTTCGTTTCTGAATACCGTGAACTGGGTGGCGGTGGCGCTCTCGCAGAGAAGCCCCCGAATGCAGAACATCGGGAGGCTTCCACTAAAATGGAGCGCCTCCGCCACCCCTGAACTTGCAACGTTGTGCCATCACAAGTGGTTCTCAATTTAACGATGCTGAAAAGAGAAAGTGGGTTTCATGTCGAAATATCTTGTGACGGGAGCAGCCGGGTTTATCGGATCGCACATCGCCAGCCGTCTGGTTCTGGATGGTCATGAGGTGCGTGTCTTCGATAACATGAGTACCGGTCATCAGCGAAATCTGGATGCGATTCCAGGCGAATTCGAATTCATCGAAGGCGATATCCGGGACCGGGAAGCGATCCTGAAGGCGGCCTCTGGTTGTGAAGTGATTATTCATCATGCTGCTTTGGCATCTGTCCCACTCAGTATTGAAAAGCCGGATGAAGTGCATGATGTCTGTGTGACTGGAACCTTGAATGTCCTCGATGCCGCCCGTCGTGCTGGTGTGCGTCGCGTCGTTTACGCCGGCTCAAGCAGTGCCTACGGCGATCGCCCGCAAATGCCCAAAACGGAAGATCATGTTCCGCAAACACTTTCGCCCTACGCCGCTGCAAAGCTGGCTGGTGAGTTGTACTGCGAATCGTTTGCTCATTGTTACGAACTCGAAACGGTTCGACTGAGATACTTCAACGTGTTTGGCCCGCGTCAGGATCCCAATAGTCCCTACTCGGCTGTCATTCCTCTGTTTGTCACTGCACTGCTGGATGGACGAACTCCGAAAATATATGGGGACGGCAGTCAGTCCCGAGACTTCGTATATGTCACAAATGTCGTGCAGGCGAATCTGCTGGCTGCGACTGTGCCCGGTGTCTCTGGAAATGTTTATAACGTCGCCTCCGGCGAACGGGTTGGTGTGGGCGAAATGCTCAAGCAGATTTGCGATTTGCTCGACGTCCGTTTTGCACCGGATTTCGTAGCTCCACGAAACGGAGACATTCTGCATTCCTGGGCTGACATTTCCGCCACCACACGAGACCTCGGTTTTCACCCGGAAGTTTCCTTCCGGGATGGATTGCGTGAAACCGTGCATGCGTATCGGGATGTTCTGGCAGAACAAAAAGTCTCTGCCAGATAACCGTGTGAGATGAAATACGGGGGCTTCCACTTTGTGGAACGTCCCCAACACACTGCGAACTCAACAATACGTCAGCACAATAAATTCACTCGAAAGCGAATCTCGTGAAGCCATCTTCTGATAAAAATTCCAGAAACGTCGATGCTGTCCATGGTCATCCGCTCGTCAAAGCCGATGAGCCGGCTATCGATCTGGTCAAGCTGGCGTTTAGAAATATCGTGATCCTCGGCATCGCGGCTGCAGCCGGTATCGGGCTGGGCATTTTTGCTTACAAGATTCTCGGCCCCAAATACACAGCCTCATCCCAGATTCTGGTCAAGCTGAAAAATCCGGTCGAAATTCGAGAGGGTGGCAATCGTGTGATTGTCGGTGAGCGAAGTGCACATGTGGAAATCATTCGCAGCCCGAAAGTTGTCGAACGGGCCGTCCGCGACTCCCATTTGGATCAGCTGGCGACTCTGGCAGGTAGCACTGAGCCTGCCCGTGATATCATTGACAGTTTGAAAGTCACTCGAACCGCAGGGGAAGACCATCATCAACTCAACATTCTCAACCTGCAATACACCACTTCAAAATCGAAAGACGCCACCGCGATTTTAAATGGGATCATCAAAGCCTACGATGATTATCTCAAGGACGATGCCCAAAAAAATCACTCGGAATTGCAGACTCTGCTTGAACAGATTAATAACGATTTGTCACCTCGCCTGGCAGCCAAGACGAAAGAGTATCATGAGTTTCGTCGCAGTGCACCACTCGTCTGGAAGGCTCCCGCAGGAGCCGATAAAGGTCCGAATAACGTGACTAATATTCAA
>DOCI01000212.1:339-3073 GCA_003503535.1 Planctomycetaceae bacterium | reverse complement strand
CTAATATTCATCACCAGCGTGTTGATGCCATCGCCACCGAACGTGTGAAAGTAGAATTGCTCTACGAGGAAATTTCGTCTCGACTCTCAACACTCAAAGCGGCAATCGAACGTGGGGAATCCCACGAAGCATTAATGCTGCTCGTCAAAACATTCCTGCAGAAAGATCAGACGTCAAATTCTCAAACGGTGGTTTCCGGAGCGACCGAGCGTCAACAGCTCGACACTCAGCTGATTCCTCTCCTGCTTGAAGAACAAACTGCTTTGAAGCGATATGGATCCGGACATCCAGATGTCATCAATGTGCGGAAACGAATCGATCTGGTCAAATCCTACTACCGTCAGATGGGAATCGATCTGCCGACAATGACAACAAAAGTCAATCCTGTCACCGGAGAGCCGGAACTGGTCACAGGAAATGATCCGATTGCCACTTACGTTGTGGCTCTCGAACAGCAGCAGGCGGAATTAAAAAACCGTATTGGCGAACTGCAGAAACTGTTCGATCGTTCAGCCGATCAGGCCAAAGATTTTGCACAATACGAAGAACGCGAGCAAACCCTGAGCGATGAACTCAAGCGGATTAAATCACTGCACGATATCGTCGCCAATCGTGTCGAAGTTCTCAGCCTGGCATCAGATGAAGGGTATCAATTGACCCAGATTTCACCCAGCCGAGCCGAGCCGGATATTAAGCATGTGATTAAAATTGTCGGGGGCTGTCTCGTCATGACATTGATGTCAACCTACGCCTTCCTGTTCTTGCGGGAAATGCGGGATACATCACTCAAGAGTCTGGCCGACCTGCGAGCCATTGTCGACACGCCAATACTGGGAACGCTGCCTTCCATCGCCAACCCCGCCAAAAACCTGCAGGCGGCTCGCGAAACCGGGCTCGCACCGATGTTGTACTACTATCACGATCCAGGCTCACCCGAAGCGGAAGCCTGCCGTTCGGTTCGAGCGACGTTCTTCGTCCGGGCTGCTGATGTTGATGCGCATATCATTCAATTCACCAGTTCTGAACCGGGAGATGGCAAAACGACAACCATTTCCAACCTCGGGATATCCATCGCCCAGGCAGGCAAACGTGTTCTGCTGATTGATGCCGACTTACGAAAGCCGATGGTGCATCAACTGTTTGGGATGCGGGAAGAGATTGGCTTGAGCGAGTGTCTGTCTGGCGAGATTGAAATGGCGAATGCGATTCAGGATTCCCGGATCGAGAATCTGCATATTCTGTCTGCAGGAGCAATCCCAGCCAAACCAGCCGAGTTGCTTTCGTCTTCGAAGCTGCATTATCTCCTCGGTCAGGCGAAACGAGAATACGATTTTGTCCTGGTCGATAGCCCTCCTGTTCTGGCGGTTAGCGACCCTTGTATCACCGCTCAATCGGTCGATACGGTCATGCTGATCGTTCGTCTGCACAAAAACCGACGGCCTTCCGTCAAGCGGGCTCTCGAAATATTCGAAGCTCACGAGATTCCATTGCTCGGCGTGATCGCCAATGGATTGCAGGATGGTTCAGGCGACTATCAATACCGTGGCGGCTACGGCGGCGGGTACGATAAAACCCCATATCAGCAAAACAACGATATTCCCGAATTCCTCGCACCGACGAAAACGATCATCCCGAGTTAAGGGAATCAATTGAGGATGGGTGGCTTGAGGATAGCCCCGAAAGATTCTTTCGGGGCGGCGCAGCCGCAAGAAGCCTTGGAAAAATCAATCTTAAATCTGAAGACTTCTTGTTGCAAAGCAACTCAGACGCACGCGACTGAGCCATCCTATTATGACTGGATGGGAGACACGTCCCTGAGCATCGCAAAGGGTGTGGTATTGCACAATCACCACGCCCATCACTTCGTTCTAAGCTTGCCACCCAGTTGGAAATTTCTCCTAATCAAACTCTTACTCACTCAGCGGACGCATTTTAAAATTCCGAATCTTGGCTGTTGTTTCAAACGTCGCCAGGCCAAGTGGAGCTGAGAGATCGACTTCGATGCGGGTTGAGATTTTTGAGTCTTCAATATCGACATCAATCATTTCTTCATCATCCAGCCAGACGACGATTTTTTTATCGGTGACTTTCATCCGCACGTCATACCATTTGCCTTTTTCAAAAGTGGCGTAGGTCGTCGTTTCATTTTCGGATGCATCGTAACCATTCAGGCTGGAAATCCCGACGACTCCGCCCCCCCAGCCGCCCATGATTAATGAGCAATGGGCATCCTTGACGGGAACGGTCAAGCCGACAAAGAAATCTCCTCCGAGTGCCCGTTGAGCCTGCAGTTTGATTTCGTAATTCCCCTTCGGCAATTTCTTGAACGCTTCTTCGGTCATCGTCACTCCATTGAGTGGAGCAGACATCTCGATCACCATCGCACCGTCTTCAACAGAAACTTCTCCTGGTCCACCGAAGTTGGTTTTCTTCCAGCCGTTGAGAGTTTTGCCATCAAACAGGGGAATCCACTCGGATTCTTTTTTCTCGCCTGGCTTTTCTTCTGCAGGACATGTTGATGAGAGTCCTGCAAGTAAGAGAGTCAAACAGATCGCGGATGGGATTGAATATTTCCAAGTGGACATGAGAAAGCTCCGATGCAGGCTTGAGTATTTGTGAGTCGATTATTCTTCTCAGCATACACAAGAACGCATTCCTATAAAAGAAAATGCCACGATCTAAAAGAACGTGGCATCTAATTTTTTAATTTGATTCAGACAGGCAGGATGCCTGT
>DOCI01000212.1:0-223 GCA_003503535.1 Planctomycetaceae bacterium | reverse complement strand
GGCAGGATGCCTGTCCTACTTTTCTTTCCACTTACCCAACCAGCATCGGGCGGCGTTTGCGTTCGTTTTCGGTCAGGCCGATTTTTCGCAGACGGATTGCAGCCGGGGTGACTTCGACATACTCATCGCGTTCGATGTACTCGAGGGCGATTTCCAGTGACATATCGCGTGGCGGCTTGAGCAGAATGGCGTCGTCGGAACCGGAGGCCCGCACGTTGGTCAG
>DOCI01000238.1:8442-19033 GCA_003503535.1 Planctomycetaceae bacterium | reverse complement strand
CTCGGCAACA
Source organism: Planctomycetaceae bacterium (assembly GCA_003503535.1). Taxonomy (GTDB): domain Bacteria; phylum Planctomycetota; class Planctomycetia; order Planctomycetales; family Planctomycetaceae; genus Rubinisphaera. The sequence continues at coordinate 19,023 of DOCI01000238.1, read as the reverse complement.
TCCTTGGCTGCTGATAAGACCTGGGGGCTCATGGAACTGAGCGGTTCCCAGTTCTTGCCTGTCACCGTCCAGATATGAATCTTCATCAAATCCGGAAATGTTTCCGTAGCCAGTTCCAGTGTCTCGGTCAGACTGGAAGCATGGGAACTGGCAGGAATACGTTGCAGTTCCGGTAAATGAGGCCAGGTGTAGCAGTCAATTTCGCCAGGCTCATGAGAGGTTTCAGAATTGGCATCGCAAATGATCAGGTGTGTAATCGTATCAAGATGATTGAGCAAAGCCTGTGAATGTGTGATTTTCTTCAGGCCCACATCGCACTCCTGCAATCGCTCGATGACTTCCCAGCCGAACTGATCGTCCCCGTGTGAACTTCCAAGTCCAGCGATCAGCATGTTCGGTTGTCGAGATTGTTTCCGAATTTCACTCATTACATTTTTCTCAAATCACTCTGTTTATTTTTCGCGACTTTTCATTACTGCACACGTTCAATCGAGAGTTTAAGGAAATGAGTCGCACAACTGATGCAGGGATCGTAGGATCGAATCAATCGCTCACATGCCTGAGCCACCTGGTCATCTTCCATCGATAGTAAGGGGGGAAGATAATCCCTTAGGTCGTTTTCAATCTGTTTCTGATTTTGTGATGTCGGAGGAATAATCGTCGCATGTTGAATCAGACCGGCATCATCAATTTCATAACGGTGATACAGCGTGCCACGCGGAGCTTCTGTCGCGGCCATGCCAACTCCGGCTCGTGGTTGATAGGGTATTCGCGATTCGGATGGTCGTTGATAGTTCCTGCAGATCTCCAGTGCTTCTTCGAATGCATGCACGACTTCCAAACTACGTGCCTGTATCGATTGAAACGGATTATTACAGGGCCATTGGATATTCACATGATCTGCAAGTTTGCGGGCATGAGGATGGAAATTATCTCGGCTATGGTTGATGCGAGCCAGTGGTCCGAACAGACAACTGGTTTGACTTTCTATTTTATGAGCCTGCAAGGCCGTTGAATGTGGAACCTGATATTCACAGATCACCTGCTCGTACGCTTGCACATCGAACGACTCTCCTTTGCTTGAGGCCATGGTAACTCCAAACCAGGGATAGTCACTGGAGTTGCTAATCGAGATCAAATCGTAATCGCATACAAAGTCCGGAAAGTTGAAGCCGGAAATCCAATGAGTCGTCTCAATCGCTGCCTGAAGTCCCCATTCCAGCTCAGGAATCAAACTCTCCAACTCGTCGAGAGCAGGCGTGCGATAAAACCCTCCAATGCAGACATTGACAGGATGAACCGAACGTCCCCCCAGGACTTCGAGAATCTGATTGCCAATTTTCTTGAGTCTGAGCCCCCGTTTAACTTCATCAGGAAAGTGTTTTCCCAATTCCAGTCCACTGGAGTAGCCAAAGAAATCAGGCGCCTGCAGCAAATGCATATGCAGGCAATGGCTTTCAATCCATTCTCCACAGTAGAGCAACTTCCGGAGTTGATGAATTTCGGTTGGGATCTCAATTTCGAGAGCTGCCTCAATCGCACATGCGGAACTCATTTGATAGGCCACAGGGCAGATTCCACAAATTCTGGCAGTTAAGTCAGGGACATCTTCCAGAGGGCGGCCCCGCAAAAAGGCTTCGAAAAACCGCGGAGATTCATAGATATTCAACTCAACACGATCGATGACATTGTTGTTCATGCTGACATGCAGTGCACCTTCTCCCTCAACACGAGTCAGGGCGCCAACACGAATTGTGCGAGACTCACTCATCAGACTCTCCTTCGGCCGAGTCTTGCCTTATAAGTTGGGCAGCTGTCCGTGCAAATTCTGGAGCTTCTGCGTTCACGTTCAGAAAGAGTGGAATCAACTGAGATGATGAGTGCCCGTCTTTAATCAGCCAATCTGTTAAGCCATCTGTATTCGTTTGATGACAAGGCCCGAAGCAGCCATAACAGCCCCGATGAAATCGAGGGCAAATGGCTCCACATCCAGCTTGAGTGAGCGGCCCCAGGCAGGGGATTCCCCGAGCGACACTCACGCATACGATATTTTGCAGTTTGCAGTCCCGACAGACGGAGTGATCTGGCACGCTGAATTTGCGATGGTGAAGTTTATCGGAAATGATTTGCAAAAGTTGCCCGGTATCGACGGGACAACCTCTCAATTCAAAATCAACGGAAACGTGGTTGGAAATTGGAGTTGACGTTGCCAGTGATTGCACATACTCGGGGTGCGGGTAGACCAGTTTCATAAACTCGTCATGATTGGCTCCATTGCGTAACGCCTGAATCCCTCCTGCTGTTGCACAGGCTCCAATCGTGACCAGCGTATCTGTTTGCCTGCGAATCTGTTGGATACGATCCAGGTCTTCAGGAGTCGAAATCGATCCCTCAATCAAAACCAGATCATAAGGTCCAGATTCGATACGGCTGCTTGCTTCTGGAAAGTGCGCGAACTCGACCAACTCAGCCAGTTCCAGCAATTCCTCTTCCGCATTAAGTAGTGAAAGCTGACATCCATCGCATGAGGCGAATTTGAAGATTCCCAGCCTTAATTTTTCCGGCATCGATTCTCCTCGATTCAGAGTTCTGGAATCTTCATTAATTCTTTGACTTGATTATACCGGAAAACCGGTCCATTCGTGCAAAGAAAGTAAGACCCTAATTGGCATCGCCCACAATGTCCGATCGCACAATTCATATGACGCTCAAGACTGAAGAAAATCTGATCTTCGGGAATTCCTCGTTCGATAGCCGCAAGAGCACAATAATTCATCATCACTTCGGGGCCACAGCACATCACGATCGCGGCGTTGGGATCCGAGAGCTCGATGTGGTCCAGTAAACTCGGCACAACTCCAATATTTCCCTGCCAACCGGTTGTCGAGTGATCGACGGTGGTCAGAACCTCAAAGCCTGAAGATCGCCACTGATCATATTCTGCAGAATACAGGAGAGCTTCCGGACTGCGTCCACCAATGAGTATGGTCACTTTCAAAAAACTACACCCCGATTGTTTCAATGATTCAATAACAGAACGCAGTGGTGCCATTCCAATGCCTCCACCAATCAGAATGAGGTGCTTCCCCTCCAAATCCCGTAACGGCCAACCGTTTCCATACGGCCCTCGACACCCGAGGGTTTGCCCCAGCTCCAATCTGAATATTGCGTTGGTGACATTACCAGCCTGACGAATCGTATGCTCGATGTTTCCGGTGTTTTGCGACACTCCACTTGTGGAAATTGCCGCTTCTCCATATCCAGGAATATAAAGCATATTGAATTGCCCGGCTCTTGCCACGTATTGCTGCCCAACCGCGGAATCGACGAATTCAAATTCAAAAGTCTCGACGATTGGTATTTCCATTTTCCTTGAAATCAAACGAATTTCATGAAGTTTCCAGGCAGAGTTGGAAGTCGGAACCGATGTCCCCTGATTCATGGTTCCTCCTCGCAAAGGGCTGCGACTTCCACCGTTAAATCGATACCGACTGGACACCAGGTAATACATCGACCACATCCCACGCAACCAGATTCACCAAATTGATCATGCCAGGTCGCCAGTTTGTGGGTGAGCCATTGTCGATAACGACTACGTGTATCGTTTCTGACAGGTGTTCCATGCAACTTGCTGAAACCGGGATTGAAACAGGAGTCCCAGGATTTACGACGATCAACTCGTTCCTGATTCAAATCAGGAACTTCTTCAACATGACTGCAAAAACAGGTCGGGCAAACCATCGTGCAATTTGTGCAGGAGAGACAACGATTCGCAACATCCTGCCAGTGGGAATGCTCCAGTTGACCTATTAACCGATTTCGCAAATCGGTTGTGTCCATTGTTTTTTTTATTTGTTCTGTAGCGTGATCAGAGACCGACTCTGACTCAGAAAGTTGTTCCTCAGTCGCAGTCGGAAATCCCAACGGCGTCACCATTTCATTTCCAAGTGAACTACCAATCTCCATCAGGAATCCATCGGACAGTTCCGTCAACGCAATATCAAATCCCGACTTGCACTTAGGTCCTGTATTCATCGAGGTACAAAAGCAATTCGCAGAAGGTACAGCACAGTTAACGGCTACGATGAATGAAGCTTTTCGTCGATTCTGATAGTTTTTGTCAACGTATGCCCCCTCCAGAAACACTCGATCCTGAATACGCATCGCTGCCAGTTCGCAGGCTCGAACTCCCAGAAACGCATAGGATTCGCCTTCGTCGACATGCTCTTCGAAAGTCCATCCGTCCTGAGACTTGATCGATGTTGAGATCAACTGCAATGGAGGAAACAGATATCTCTTCCAGGAGTGTGGGCCAACGGCATAGTCGAAGAATCGCTGATTCCCTGTATGTTGAAGTCGATAATATCCCGGTTTCTGTTCGTCAGTATAACCGCGTGGCATGTCATCAATCGATTGAATTTCAGCATAGACGATGGCTTCCTGATCAATGGTCGGAGCAATCACTCGATAGCCCGAATGCATCAATTGCCTTAAAAAGTCGGGGAACTGATCCATGCGAAAATATTGAAAGTCGTTCATGAAATTCAGTCTGAGATAAAACTAAGTGATAAGAGAATTGCACTCTGCTTCAGTTGACTTTAGGTTTCACAGCAGAATCGATGTCTGGAGGGAGAAACAGATCAAGCAACTGTAATCGAGTGGCCATTAATCGACGAGCAAATATGCAGGCGATCTCTTTCATAAACTGGTATCCGAAATCATGGTCAATTTCGCAATAGTCCTTTAACTCATCTGCCTGAAAAACAAGTAGCTGAGTCTCTGTCAGCGTCGTTGCCCGAAGTGACATCGGTCGAGTTGAAATGATTGGGGAACATCCCAGAAATTCTCCATCACTCAAGGTTAACAATTCGATAAATTTTCGCCCTTGCACAAACGTGTCCAATAAGACATTCCCTTTGACAATCAGATAGACGGAGTTGTGATACTCTCCCTCCCGGAACAGACAGTAATTTCCGGCGACGGTTTTAGGTTCTCCCATTGAGATAATCTTGGACAGCATCTTTTCAGAGAGGTTTCTGCCAAACGATAATTGATCCATTAATGATGGTCTTTCAATCATTCATTCCTGTCAAACAGCGTGTCATTTCTTAGCTTTCACTTTACAATCAACCGCGTTTCATCTTTTTGAGACAGTATCATTACTGCAGTTTGCAGTTTACTGGAGTGGCTTTTTGATGGTTTGAGTCCTATTTTTCCAGTCAATCACCCGCTGCACATTCATGGAAACGGCTATAGAACTTCAACATTCACCTGATCACTAACACGGAACAGGATGCATGTTCGGCGATATGATAAGCTGTGCTACCGAGCATATGTTCGATTAACTTATTATGTCCCTGATGGCCAAGCAAAATTAAATCGGCGCTCCAGGTCACTGCCGCATTCAGGATGGTTTTATCAATATTGTCGTCTTCAATTACTTCCGTTTCTACACGACGTAATTTGGTTGTCATTTCTTTGTTGAGCCGTATCCTTAAAGCGTCGAGTTCACCATAGGTGGCATTCGCTATCGCCATTTTTTTCATATGGTCAGGCTGAGACTCCATCACATTGAGGAGCATTAACTCGACGGGGATCCGCCAGTTAGCCGACTCAATCCACTGCACGGCAGACTCTGCGGCTTGGGATCCATCGTAGGGAAACAGGATTCGCACAACTTCCCTGGAATCGTCTTCAGGAAATTTCTTTGCGATCAGCACCGAGCAGTTTGCCTGCTTTACAAGATGACTGGACACATTTCCCAACAGCAGAGAATCGATCTTGCCAAGGCCCCGGTCTCCAGCGACCACAAGTGTGGCCCCTCTCACCTCGGCTTCCTTAATCAGCGTCTTGGATATCTCTCCTTCAGGTCGCTTCGTTTCCACACTCCAGTCTTCAACCTGGAATTCTCTTTGGATCGCTTCCAGCTTGAGGTCAGCCTCGTTCTGCAGATCTGATAATACATGACAACTGTGATCTCGCAGGGCATCAATCACGCAAACGATTTCAATGGGATCACTCGTAGGATAAAAGAATCTCTTCAGAAACTTCCCTGCGGCTTTAGACTGTTCCGATCCATCGTAGGCAAGCAGAATCTTCATGGATATTTCCAGTTTGAGTATGAGTTTAACAAGGAGAACTCACACCGGATTAACGGACGATGATCACAGAACAGGGAGCATGTTCCGCGACGCGATACGCGACACTTCCGAGTAGATACTGTGCTACGGCCCCGTGCCCCTGATGTCCCATCACAATCAGATCCGGCTTCCAGACGTCACTGGTCTGGAGCAATTCTTCTGCGACTTTCTGGCTTTGATGAAGTTGCGTCTCCACGGAAGCGGCCGTTGCTTCTAAATCGACTTTGACAGATTCTATCGCCTGCTGACTGGCTTGAACTTCGTCATCCCAGCTTGATGAGGAATGTTGAATCGCATCCATATTGAAGGCTTCGACCAGTTCGATGACGCGAACGATCAGCACTTCGATCTCACTTTTCCAGGGATAACTTTTCAGGAACTCAACAGCCTTTTTCGAGTCGTCAGAACCATCATAAGCAAGCAGGATCCGCAGTTTTTTTCCTGCAGGTTGAGTGGAACCACGATGTATCATGACCGTACATTCGGCATGCCTGACAATTTTGGAGGATACACTCCCCAGTAGAAATTTTTCAAAGCCAGATTTACGCAGCGAACCGACGACAATCACATCCGCGTTTAACGCTTTTGAATTGGCAAGGATTTCCTGAGCAGGCAGCCCTTCAACGAGGTGAGAGCTCTGTTGCCAATTGGCTTCATTAAATTTCGTCGTTGAATTCTCGAGAGCAAGAGCAGCCTCTTTCCGCATGGATTCATGCATTTCAGCGGCGATGAACATGCTTTCGTAACCGAAACTCCCATAATGTGGTGGATAGATGACGCATACGATTTCAGCGATCGCTCTGGTTGAATCTGTGATGTTGATTAGAAAGTCTTCATTCGCCAGAGCAGCCTCTGATCCATCGTGAGCAAGTAGGAATTTCATTGTTCGGATTCTTTCATCATCAGTATTCGGTACGATTGACCAATTGATTCATCGCCTAGTTTTCACGAATATGGCGATGGCATTCAATACACTTCATTGTCAACTCCATCCATTTCAGTGTCGATTTATCGAGTTTGCCTTCTTTGGCCGTTTCCACCAATCCGAGTGCGTCGCGTTGAAATTCATTCGTATATTGGCGATATTCCTCATCATCTGAGTACAGCCATTTTTCGACGGTACTCATTTTATATAACTTCTCTGCTCCACTGCCGATCAGAAGGAAATCCTCATTACTGAGTCCTTCTAAAATATCAGACGAGGCTTTCAATTTCGCTCTCATGAAGCTTCGACGTAATTCTACATCTTCATCTGAGGAGTTTTCTGACAAAGGACGAAGACCAGATGATTCTTTCGTCTTCTTGAGAGGTTCACTGGAATGGAGTGGAGATACCATCAGCAGTCCGCAAAGTGTGATCAATGCGTATTGACTGTTAACGGCCAGCGAGCGTATTGGAACCATGTTTCTACTCCTGTTTGTGTGGGCTCAGATTGTCGTAAAGCATTCCATTTGAATAGATAGTAAATACACATGAAAAACTGGGATTGGAAAATTTATGTGCTGGTCATACTGCAGTTTGGTTTGTCCTCGGTTATTGTGTTGTCGACTCCGTTGCCAACACTGACAATCTGGAATGGACTGGGCATGATTTCTGGTTTCATACTTTTCCTCTGGTCAATTGCGATCATGAAACTTCATAACCTCTCAGTAGGCCCAGTTCCTCATCGAAATGCCAAACTTGTCACGAATGGACCTTATCGAATTTTTCTGCATCCGATGTATAACGCTCTGTTAATTCTTACCGGAAGCACCTTAAGTTTTGAACCTCCTTACTGGAGGCTGCTTATGTGGTTTGCTCTTGTCAGTGTCTTGAATTTCAAAGCTCGTCATGAAGAAATATTCATGCAGGAACGATTTCAGGAATACGAACAATTCAAAAAATCCCGATGGAGATTCCTGCCCTATCTCTATTGATTTAAACAGAAAGACTCTCTTGCTTTTTAACTTGTCAAACAGACGGGACGCGAACTATTTATTTCCGAAAATCAGAAATACATACTGACCACTCCTTTATGCAATGATCCTGCCTCTTTACTCTGCGACAATCAGCATGGCTCTAACATGGCGATGACACTCAATGCACTTCACGGTGACGTCCATCCATTTCAATGTCGATTTATCTAGATTCTTTTCGTTGGCAGCCTCAATCATATCCTGAGTCGTTCGTTGGAATTCGGAACTGAACTGACGGTAAATAGGATCGTTAGAATATCTCCACTTTTCAGCCGTGCTCATTTGGTTGAGTTTCGTGGCACCATGTTTTATGAGTGGATAGTTTTCGGTCGTGAGCCCTTCCAGAATATCGACTGAGGCTTTCAATTTTGCAATCATAAATCGATGAAGCTCTTTTTCCTGTTCCTCTTCAGCCAGTTCCGCTTTATCCTCATTGGATTTTGTTTCTCGTCTGTCTGAAGGAGGCTTTTCTTCACAATGCGTGATCGTTGTACACAATAAGAGTAGAGCCGTGAAACCAGCAAGAAACAGGACACGACGACCGCAAATGGATTTACTCACTGCTTTACTCCCTTGAACATTTGACATTTGTTTTTACAGTTCCAGTTTTTATTCCCACTGGATAAATTCTCCGACAGCTGATCAGCCTGGAATCGCTTAAGCGGCTATGCAAAATACGAAATACCGACTTTCATCTCCAAATAACAGAGTTGACGAATGCTATTATTGCTGTTGAATTTGTTCGTCCTGAAATTCAACAGCAGCGGTAATCATGTCCTGCTCTGCAACTTCGTGTACTGCAATTTGATCAATAATGTCATCAAACTCATCCCAGACGGATGCCCAGTTTCGGAATCGGTGAGTCCCCGATTCCAGACGCTCGATATCATCTGCCAGACGTTCCAGAAAAACGGTATGCTCCTCCAGAATCTGACCATATTGTGCCTGATTGATACGAGCTCCTCGCTTGATTAATGATAGCAAAAAGTATTGCTCCTCAACAAAGTGATTTGCGAGTAAGCTTCGAAATTGAGACAGTTTTAGACTCATCTCTTCATACTTTGGTCCTTGCCCGTACTGATTCACCTCATCCCAGAATGTTTTCAATTCGTTGATGGCTTCATGAATTTCTTCGTGGTGAAATGATTGGGGGACTTCCTCTTGAATACGATTATTATTCATGTCCGGCTCCTTTTAGCACAGGTGGTTTCCGATCCACTGCAATGCGATCGATAATGGTTCGATGAGAATTTTCTAAAAAAATCAACTTAAGTGCCATTTGCTTTTGATAGTAACTGCTTACCGTGCCACTGACCGTTAAGTCGAGTGAATCCTCAGGTGTCTGGACACTCAATTCTCGTCCGCCAACAATTAAAGTGCGTACGCTGTTTGCTCGATGCCCCGGAACACAGTTCGAAAGAGACTCTTTTTTGTCGAAATGATTCCTCCATGCTTCCATGACATTCCTCATTGTTAAAATTGATCAGTTTCGGCTCTTTTGAAGCGGCAGTATTCCTCACTGACTATAAGTTAGCGAGCCAGTGAAATTCTGGCTGTCTTGGAAACAGGCGTCTGTGTGTCGGGAAATTCGCCACAAGCAATGGCGATGAAGAAATCGATAATTGTGTTCGCACAAGGCGAGCATTATCATCTGGCTCAACGTCAACTGTGGATCAAGAGCATTGCAGGATTACTCAGATCGGTCTTAATCAAGTTCGTTCCAAAACCCATTGAGAAGCCTGGCGAATCAACTCGGACATGGAATGACAGTCGAGCTTTTGTTTAATCCGTGCACGATACGTTTCAATCGTACTGGGACTCAAATTCATGGCATCAGCGATCTGTAAAGTCGTTTTCCCCAAACCGATTTGCTCATAAACCTGAAGTTCTCGATTCGACAAAGCTTCTTCCGGTCGACTTTGCAAGCCTGATTGCCCCATGACGATACGATGCAGCAATACGGATGACATTTCTGTTGAAAGGTAGATTTTGTCATCGAGCACGGCTCGAATGGCATCGATAATTTTATCGGTCGCAGCCTGCTTATTAATGTATCCCCGGGCACCAGCACGCAGGGCCCGATCTGCATACAGATCTTCCTCGTACATCGACCAGACGAGAAATCGAACGAACTCATTTTCCATTTTCGCTTTCTCAATAAGGTCGAGTCCGTTTCCTGTTTTCAGTGAAATATCCACAATGGCCAGATGAGGCTGAGTCCGAATAATTAATTCCAGACCATCTGCAACATCTTCAGCCTCCCCACAGACCTCCAGATCATTTTCCAGAGAAATTCTTGTTGCCAGGCCGTCTCGAACGGCAGGATGATCGTCAATTATTGCAATTTTCTTTTTATGCATCATTATGCATTCTTATCTTTCATTGATTCTGCGGAAATTATGCACTTAACCAGTGTACCGCCAAATTCCGATCCCTCAAAACTAAGCCCACCTCCCATACGATTTGCCCTGTATCGCATAATCCTG
>DOCI01000238.1:3626-8292 GCA_003503535.1 Planctomycetaceae bacterium | reverse complement strand
GCATAATCCTGAGCCCCAGTCCACTTCCCTCATTATCCTGCAGCCCAATCCCATCATCTTGAATCGTGAGAATGATATTCTCTTCAGTCTGGAGAAGCTCAATCACGATATTCGTAGCCTGAGCATGTTTAATTGCATTTGTTGTGGCTTCCTCAGCAATTCGGTACAACTGATTAGCAACGATATTGTCTTCGAGAAAGACAGGAGATGGGCACTTGAATTCACAACTGATTTTGTGATTTTCACTAATTCTCGAAGATATTGAATTTAACGCAGCCATCAAACCCGCGGCATCAATATCAACCGGATTGAGTCCTTTGCTCAATAGCCGAACCTTTCTGAGAGCTTCGCTTGTACCACGTGCAATTTTTTGTGCCAGTTGCAATTGCTTCTCATCGGCCCCCTGAAGTGAGACCGCCAGGCTCTCAGCCAGCATCGCCATGCCTGTTAATTCCTGTCCGACAACGTCGTGAAGGTCCTGACCAATTCGCCTCTGTTCCTCTGTGGCAATTTCAAGAACTTCTCTTTCCAGTCTCCTCTGCTCTGTCACATTAACGCCGGTACAAAGCAAGGCAACTACCATCCCTGTGCGGGATGTCATTGGCACAGTTTCCCACTCCACAATCAATCGTTCTCCTGTCTGAGTTAACAAGATTGGACACAGTTCCCTTGTCGACTGCCCGGAAATCGCATTGGTGAAGCTGGTTTGAAAATGTTGATGATCGGTTGCATGAATAAACAGTTCGCCAAAATCTTTATTCTTGGAATCCTTGAGTAGACGTCCTGTCAATTGCTCAAAACACGAGTTGAATTGCAGGATTTTTTTATTTGGGTCGAGCATGAGAATAATACTTCGGCTTGTCGAAATAATTTTCTGATTTAAGTCATGCTCTTTTCTGAGGAGTTCCTCACTACGTTTTCTCTCTGTTAAATCTCTGACAATTCCTGTGAAAAGACGTTTGTGATCTACCTGATTGATGGCAATTTCAGCTGGGAATACGCTTCCATTTTTCCGTTTGGCGATGACTTCCCGCCCAACACCAATCACCTTGGTAATACCGGTTTCGAGAAAATTTCTCAGGTATCCGTCGTGTTCTTCGTGATAGGGAGAAGGCATGAGGATATTAATATTCTGTCCTAATAATTCCTCGGGCTGATACCCAAATATTGCTTTAGCCGCCAGGTTCAAATCCTGAATGATTCCACGATCGTTAATCGTAATGATCGCGTCTTCTGCAGAATTGAGGATGGACCTCAACGTATCCTCGACGATTTCCTTCTCAGTTCTTGTTTTCTCATAATTCGAAACATCACTCAAAATCTGAATGAAGCATTTAATTTTCAGATTCTGATCCCGCACAGGAATTAAGGTAATCTCATTCCAGAACAGCCGACCATCTTTGCGATAATTACGTAAGACCACTCGACATTCACGTCCATTATCAATCGCCCAGAGCAGAGTTTTAATCCCGTGCTGTTCCTGATCATTGCCCCAAAGTGAATCCGGAGAATGATTCAGTAACTCCTCTAAGCCAAAACCGGACATTTCAATGACTGACTGATTCGCATAGATGATCGGACATCCTGGTAAATGAGGATCAATAATCAGGATCCCGAACGCGGATCGATCCAGACTCTGCAGCAACCATTGCACATTCGGCTGATCATCAGCAAAAGTACGACGCAACATAGAAAAAGAATCCGCGTTCTTATCAGCGGGGTTGTTCATTGACTCTCCTGAGAGTTCTTTGAAAAGTGGTCAGGCAAGGGCAGTAAATGAATACTAAGCAGAAAGTGCGATTTTATCCGTGTGGCAAAAGTCACTACACAAAGAATACGACTTCAATGATAGTTGTGGCGTCTGAGACTGATCATAATCCATATTACAGAGGCTACGGTCAACGGCAGTGGCTGGAAATAATATGAGACTCGAAAGAATGATCCGATTTACTTCTCAGGATTAAAATGCCATTCTTACATCGATTCAAAGGGTTCAGCAGAAATGGGGAATGAATAAAGACTACCTGTCCTGCAGTGACGGTATTCCCTGTTAACTGTGTGACCTGCTGAACCCTTTGTTCTAACATTTGATTTCCGACATCAGCGGTACAAGTTTCAAGAGCATTGATGCAGCACCGATAAATGCTTCTCTTATTCATCAGACCTCTTTAATTGAGACTGCTGTTTATGAGTCGACCAACAGCGGATTATTATATTGCAGACATACCGCTACATAATTGATGAGCTCCATAGAAAGGATGCGAAATGCTCAACATCCACGCTCTGCTCGACGCTGATGCATTTGAGCACCCTGTTGAAGATCTGCAATTGATCGAAACCCATTCCGCCTGGGTCATCCTGACGGGAGAATATGCTTATAAAATCAAGCGACCAGTGGATCTGGGGTTTCTCGATTTTTCTTCGCTTGAGAAACGAAAATTCTTTTGCGAACAGGAAATTGTACTCAATAGCCGTCTGACTCAGGATCTGTATATTAAAGTCGTCCCAATCACCAGATGCGTTGACCATTATAAGTTTGAGGGTCGTGGAGAAACGGTTGAATGGGCGGTAAAAATGCACCAGTTTCCGCAGTCCGCGTTATTCAGTCATATGATCAACGCAGGAGAATTGTCCGAAACTCAAATTGACGCACTCAGTCAGAAAATTGCAGCCTTTCACCGCGAAACCAAACAGGCCCAGAACCAGGATGACTACGGCGGTTTTAAAAGCATCTCTCAGGCGGCTGTTAATAATTTTGAGGTATTTGAACCGAACTCAACCTATTCACAGTGGGACGCGAAAGTTGCCTCACTTCGACAATGGACAGCTGACTCATTGAAGACATCCGAATCAGTCTTTAAGAAGCGAAAGAGAGACGGTATGGTTCGTGAATGTCATGGCGATCTCCATTTGAATAATATTATCTGGAGGAATCTTCAGGTTGAAATCTTCGATGGAATTGAATTCAATCCCCATCTTCGCTGGATCGATGTGATCAATGACCTGGCTTTTTGCCTGATGGATCTTGAAGCGAATGAACGTCCCGATCTGGCAAATCGCCTCTTAAATAATTATCTGGAAAACACCGGAGACTACGATGGCATTCAGATTCTCCGCTTTTACATGGTTTACCGCGCCATGGTTCGGGCCAAAGTCAACCGTATTCGACTATCGCAAAATCACGAGGATGATGTCCATTCTCCCTCGGCTCAACTCTGCAAAAAATACTTGAATCTCGCAGCTGCTTTCAGTCAGCCATTCTCTCCCAGATTGGTCATCATGCACGGATTGTCCGCCAGTGGTAAATCTTCCATTTCACAGTCACTGGCAGAATTCAGTGGTGCGATTCGCATACGTTCTGATGTCGAGAGGAAACGAAAGTCGCCTGACAGTTATCAAAATGAGTCTGCAGTCAGACTGTATTCGCAAGATCAGAACAACAAAACTTACACACGGCTATTAGAATTATCCCAAACGATTCTAAACTCGGGTTATTCAGTCATTGTTGACGCGACCTTTCTTAAAGAACAATATCGAGTTCCCTTTTTGAATCTGGTGAAAGACAGCAAGATTCCATTTGCTATTCTATCCTGTACTTCCTCTGAGGCTGAGTTACGCCGCAGGCTAGAGAAACGCGGCCTGCAAAGGAATTCGATTTCTGATGCAGATGGAAGTGTGCTCACCCAGCAAATCGCATCTCAAGATCCTCTGAGTTCTGAAGAGGAATTCTATGCATACCGGATCGATACGGAAAGAATTCAGGGAATGACTCAAGTCCGTCAATTCTGGGAAAGCTTTTCAATGCACGGGTTTTGATTTCAAACTGTTCGTGTGGCGATTTCTAAGGTTTTTCGCTCCGCTATGTCGGGGACTTGTAACGACCGGCCCGAGCTTACTCAAACAGAAATGACTTTGACGGCGCATCGATGTCGTGCCCGTTCGTGGAGTTGAACTACAACTGTTCGACCAATGGTATAGTGAATTAGCTCTGATCGTATGATCGTAAATTTTCCCAGCTGATACTTGGATTGAAATTCAATCGCTTTAATAATCGAGGGAATTCGGCATCGATCAATTCCAGCTCCGCAATTTCATTCCAGTCCCATATTTCTGGCAGGTCGACCGACTTGAGTAAGATCAATCTCGAGATCCTTAGCTCGGCACTCAACCAGAGTGCGATAGAGTCGCTCGTTGTCTGCCAATGATGCGGAAGTACGGTTGTTGAATCCGGTTCGAGTGTCGCAATCCACTGACCAGGTAAAATGATGGGAATCTTTTTGTAATTGAGCAGGTTTAGACAAGAGATTGAAGAGTCGCAGAGCTGACTGTTGGGAAGTAGCTGGAAGAGGAGTCTGGCAGTCAAGTCCAGAGATGAAATAGCCAGACAATGGGACGCCTCTTCTCCCAATTGGTAGAGTTCGTCCCAGCGACGCACGACGTCAGTCGTTTTTCCACCACCAACAATCAGAATTGGTGAAGGGATGCCATCAAGAAATTGCGACAAACGAACGGGAAACTCAGGCCATTCCAGCAGGCTGCCACCAATCTTGACGAGTGTCGATTCTGAGAATTCCGTCATTGGGCAATTACGATTCTGTCACTTATTAAAGTCGTAAATCCAGTAAGGCAAGAGAATAGGCTGCATTATCGCTATTGGACAACTCGA
>DOCI01000238.1:0-3518 GCA_003503535.1 Planctomycetaceae bacterium | reverse complement strand
CACTGGACAACTCGACAAATGACAGGGTGATATACTGCCATGTACATATATTATTGATCTCGGGGGATCCCAATCTGGATTTCTTCACCAAGGATTCGCACCGGATAGGTTGGGCAGCGTAATGGGGATTTTGGAGAATCGGCCCAGGCTCCATCGCACAAGCGAAATTTCCAGGCATGCCAGGGGCACATCACAACGCCATCTTCCACATAGCCGCCGGTTAATTGTGCCCCCTGATGTGGGCAGAAATCGCTGATTGCAAAATGTTTGCCATTCGAATGAAACAGTCCGATCACATGCCCATTCAAACGCAGACTGATTCCCTTTCCTTCACCCACTTCGCCCACTTGAGCGGCATGCATAAAGTCGTAATTCTCATCGGTTGGTTCATTCAGATCATTCATGAGATCAGTATAAAACGCATCTGGAAGTGAAGGCAATGCTGCGAAGTTTCTCTGCCAAAACGCTGGTTTTTGTGTTCAGTTGCGGAAGTGAATCAATCGCATGATACTGATAAAGAACCACTTTGAAATGAAATCGAAACCAGGAAGAGATCCCGAGGTATTCTTACTCCATGAAATCTCAGCATTGGATGTTGAAAACAATAATTACGTAATACTCATCCTCAATATTCGCACAAGACTCCTTAGCACTCCCCAACTGGTAGCGAAAGACTCGCGATTTCAACACGAAATGCCATCCTTGGGTTCCGCCAACCACATTGGAAGAGCGGGAAACTCTGAAGCATAGCATTCTGATCTCTCAGGGATTGTGGCCAATCCTGAAGATCGACTCAATAAACACCGCAACCGCTGCGATGTTCGCCCCCAAACCACTCGCCATGGTCGGAGCCGATGGCTGGACTGTTCAACTGATCTCGCGAAGCTATTCGGAATTCAAGCACAACGACACTCATATTTCACAGTCGCAAATGAAGTCAGACCGAGTCATTTTGGCTGGCCGTGATGATGATGCCGCGTTCGAGTTGCTGGTTCAGTATCAACTTTCAGATTTGGATACCACAGCCGATGCCGATTTTCCACTGGATCGTTGAGAGTAATCACATCAGTGAATGTCCCCTTTTCCTTCCCGGTTTCAAATAATATAGCGGAATTTCCGGGCTGACCATTGATCAAACCGTGAGAAAAGCTCGTGATTCGTAGAGTTTCTGACCAGCAGCAAAATAAACTGATCAATCTTCAGAACGCTGGCAAGGATCGTGTTACGTTCAGGCCATACTCAGATTGATAAACCTGAGTGAACACCCTACAGATTCCAGTGTCAGGAGAGTAATCCCAAAAATTTCAATGATTAGTCATGTTTTGACGTTCAATAAGCCGAAATCAATAGAATTCAATGTATCTCTCAACATTCATAATTCGTGATTTCACTACAAATCCAAGCCTTGCAAAGACATACACCAGATCGCTAGAATGCGATCCCTCGGAGAGATGGCTGAGAGGCCGAAAGCGCCGGATTGCTAATCCGGTAAGGGTCGAAAGACTCTTCACGGGTTCGAATCCCGTTCTCTCCGCATTATTCAAGACGCTCATTGCAAGTCCCTATTCTATAACGACTTGCGTCGAGCGTCTTTTTTTGTCCCACTCATTGGGACAATCAATGGGACAGTTTGGGACCAATTTGTGGTCAAGTTGCTCCTTGGTAGACTACGTGTTGTTGAGTCGTTCAGGTTCCTCCAGGTCAAAAGGTAATTGGCATGAAACCATTTCATGCCTGGGTGATTTCAGGGATGAGCACATCTATAGTTTGGGATGGCTGCTCAGGAAGCGTGCCGAAGTTCAGTCTCTGCATATGACGGTGTCCATCATCGGCCCGCAGGTGACGGTAGAGCTTGATCATCTCGGAATCTTTGTGTCCGACCCATTCCATAATCTGTGCCTCAGTCACATTTTGACGAAATGCTTCGCTCACAAAATAATGTCGGAAACTGTGGAGCCGACCGTGCTCGAAACCAATCTCACCAGCGGGGATGGGAAATCTGTATCTTAATGGTTCCAGCACATGCTTGATCAAATTCCTACGAACTACATCCGGCTTCATTTTTCCGCCCAGCGGGCCATGGAAAATCAATCCATCTTGATGCTTGGGGATCTGGAGGAGAATCGTTTTAAACGATTCATGCAGGGGGATCGTCCGACCTCGTTTACCTTTGATCGTTCTGACAGAGCCAGCCTGTTTGCGACGTTTGCTCGAACGTTCATCGGTCAGTTGAATGATGTTATTTAAGAGATCAATGTCGGACCAGCGCAATGAAACAAATTCTCCGATCCGCATTCCGGTGGTTGCCAGGCCAACGATGACATTATTTATCCACCCGAGTTGATTCGATGCCCGGCAGTGCAATACCATAGCTTCAACTTGTTCTTTGGTGTAACAGTAAGTATCGGATCCTTGGGCTTTGCTCAGCGCTATGCGAAACTTCGCCGAGTCTGGAAGCAACTCTTCCTCAATTAGCCACTTGTTGACAGAGACCAGCAGATTCAATTCCAAGTATTGGGAACGATAGGCGTAGTCCAGATTTGCCAACCAATGACCGTATTGCTCTGTCGTCTTTCGCGTCACCTGCAACCACACCCTGAGTTTATGATTCTCACAAAATCGAATGTGTTTGTCCTTCACGGCTCGATATCTCTTGATCGTATTTTGGCTTGCTCCACCCATGACCTGAGGACGTTGGCAGTGAGTCATGAACCGTTCCCAACCATTTGTGATGGTGATCTCTTGTGCTTCCGAACGAATAGCTTCATCCGTCAGGTTGTGCTGCAGAGCCATCACGTGATCGAGACGTTTCAAACGATTTTTGGCCTCCTCATAATCTCGTGTATTGAGTGAATGTTTTCCCAAATCGTATTTGTTTCCGCAACGACCGTCTGCATAATACACTCCATTCCGAACGAGGAGTTTCCATAGAAAGTACTCACACTGGATCGGCGGGTTCTTCGGTTTCCGAGGCATCTGCCCTCCTTATCATGATGAATATTAAGATTCCCATTTCGGACGTCGGCCTGAAAGCCGCTCCGATGGATGTTTAACCTGAGTGACGGGTATCTGATTGTGGCTTTCCAAAGCATCGGATGGGAATAAGAGACGCCCTCCTTTTCCAGCGGGCTGAAAGCAAGGGATGCGTTTGTTTCTCACTAGTCGACGGAGCGTAGGAACAGACAAGCCGGTCTTTTTGCTGAGCTCGTCGATTTTTAAATATTGCCTTCTGCCCCCGTCCATAGAAACGCCCTCCGTTTGATTTGCCATCGTTTTCACACGACTTGCGTGTGGCTCGTAGGCAAAATACCGCTGTTTTAGCTGCAACCGCTACCGGAGCTCATTGGGGTTTCAGAATCTGGGTCACTGTGCAAATGGGAGTCATTCATCTTAAATGATCGTATAGAATGGGCCAGTGCGCATTGCCTAAGAATTATTCGGCCACTTGCCAGACAACAGCCTGCCCACCTTCTTGCACTGAAAACGTGATGCCGATTAAGTCTTTCTTGAGACTGCGA
>DOCI01000038.1:16117-16630 GCA_003503535.1 Planctomycetaceae bacterium | reverse complement strand
TATTGCGGCGCTTACTGGCGGAATGGGTTTCATGAAGATGGCGTTATCAGTGGAATGGCGGTCTGTCAACAATGGGGCTTGAATCCTGCCTGGATCCTTCCTTAGTGAAAAGCGGTGATGGAAATCAATCAACCTGATGTTTGCGAATCCAAAATACACATAGGACAGAAACCCGCAATGCCTGCGAGTTGCCTGTATGTTGGTCAGGTTTCACATGTTCGCGAACGACCGGTGCGGAATGCGTTTCGATATCGATTGTTCATGTTGTATCTCGATCTTGAAGAATTACCCAAGGTGTTCGATCGCTACTGGCTCTGGTCGACTGAGCGGAGAAATGTGGCTTCCTTTTATTGTCAGGATCATCTGCGTACATCGCGTGGGAGTTTGCTTGAAGACGCGAGAGAACTGGTCGAAGAGAGGCTTGGCTTTCGACCGGAGGGGCCTGTCCGGTTGCTGACTCATTTGCGGTACTACGGATTTATGATGAATCCGGTCAGCTTCTATTTCTGCTAC
>DOCI01000038.1:14999-16003 GCA_003503535.1 Planctomycetaceae bacterium | reverse complement strand
CGGTCAGCTTCTATTTCTGCTACAACCTGCAACAGCAACCTGTGGCGATGATTGCCGAAGTGAATAATACGCCCTGGGGTGAGCAGCATTGTTATGTGATGAAATGGGATTCCTCGGCTGAGCAGGGAATCCAGAAATGGGAGGCCGAAAAAGAATTCCACGTTTCGCCGTTTATGGAAATGCAGATGCGATATCGCTGGGAAGTCCGGGAGCCTGGCGAGAAACTACTCGTGAACATCGCAAATCACGATTCCGAAGGGCTATTGTTTTCAGCGGGAATGAATTTGCAGCGGGAAGAAATTAATGCAGGAAATCTGGCGAAGTGTCTGATCAAATACCCGGCCATGACAGCCAAGGTTTATGCCGCAATTCACTGGCAGGCATTGAAGTTGTGGGCGAAAGGCGTGAAGTATGTGCCTCATCCGGAGTGAGATGTTCACGTTGTCACGATAATTTTAATCACGCATAAAAAAAGATCGACAAAATTTCATTCTTGCCGATCTTTAAATCATTGATCATCACCCTTAACTATCGCTTCAAAATTGCCAGCAGGCGGCGATTGCGTTCGATGTCGTGTTGCTTGGCAGCTTGTGCTGTCGTTGTTGTCGCAGGTCGTTCGAGAGCTTCATTGAAAGCCGCTTCGACTTCTTTGACTTTCAGATTGATGACCGGCTCGGCATGATTGGTGAGCAGAGTCACTGCTCCGCCTTTCACCTGCACGAAACCGCCGTCGATGAAATAGCTCGTTTTTTCAGAGCCATTGATGACAACCAGCTCGCCAATTCCCAGACGTCCCACCATAGGGGCACGACCGGGCAGGATGCCGATCTGGCCATCTTCGAGAGGAAACTGCAGTGAGGTTGCATCCTGAGTGAGCAAGGTCTTCTCAGGCGTGACGACCACAAGTTGTACGGTATTGGCGGCGATCATAATGAGAGACTTTCGGGCAAACAGAACCCGTGGTTTTAGTAAACTAAGTTCCTATCGGCTGAAGCCGATAGGTT
>DOCI01000038.1:7846-14799 GCA_003503535.1 Planctomycetaceae bacterium | reverse complement strand
TCCTGACGCCCACATGCTCTGGTAAATTTTCCAAATGGGAAGAACCAAAAGGTTTCGCCTGAAGGCGAGGGTTCTTGACCCATTCGTTTGGAAAATAAACACACATCCTTCGAGATGGATTTCCGCTCAAAGTCAGTCGATCAATGATCTCTCTGGATGTGTGCTTGAATTCGATTGATTCGTGTGTATGACAGGCTGGAAGCCTGTCATACCTTAAGTGGTTACGCTTTTTCCTGCATCTTCTTAGCCTGCTCGGCTGCTTCCTGAACACCACCGACATACAGGAAGGCCTGTTCTGGCAGATGATCCCATTTGCCGTCGCAGATTTCTTCGAAACTGTCCAGGGTTTCCTGCAGTGGAGTGATTTTACCAGGCTTGCCGGTAAACGGTTCCGCTACGAGGAACGGTTGAGACAGGAATCGTTCAATTCGTCGAGCGCGGTGTACGATCAGTTTGTCTTCTTCGCTCAATTCTTCGACACCCAGAATCGCGATGATGTCCTGCAGTTCGCGGTATCGTTGCAGAATCTGCTGGACGCGTTGAGCGATGCTGTAATGTCGTTCTCCGACATACTGAGGATCCAGAATTCGGCTCGAAGAGGCGAGGGGATCGATGGCCGGGTAAATCCCCTTTTCTGAAATCTTTCGCTCCAGATAGATGAACGCATCCAGGTGAGAGAACGCGGTCGCTGGAGCAGGGTCGGTCGGGTCGTCGGCAGGCACGTAAACGGCTTGCACGGAGGTGATCGCCCCGCGTTTTGTGGAAGTAATTCGCTCCTGCAGAGCACCCAGTTCGGTACTCAAGGTTGGCTGATAACCCACAGCGGACGGCATACGTCCGAGCAGAGCGGACACTTCGGAACCAGCCTGAGAGAAGCGGAAAATGTTATCGACGAACAGCAGGGTGTCTGTTCCGGTGGTATCGCGGAACCACTCGGCCATTGTCAGGGCAGAGAGAGCAACACGCAATCGAGCTCCCGGTGGCTCGTTCATCTGACCGAAGACCATGCAGGTTTGCTCGATAACGGATCGGCCGGTATTCCCGATTTCCGCTTCCTGCATTTCCAGCCAGAGATCGTTTCCTTCACGAGTCCGCTCTCCCACACCCGCAAACACCGAGTAACCCCCGTGAGCAGATGCGATACGGGCAATCATCTCTGTCAGAATAACGGTTTTGCCGAGCCCGGCTCCTCCGAACAGTCCCGCCTTACCACCACGCACGAACGGGGTGAGCAGATCGACCACTTTGATTCCGGTTTCGAAGAGTTCTGTTTTTGAACTCAAATCTTCCAGAGGTGGAGCCTGACGGTGAATTGGCCAGCGTTCTTCAGTTTCGACGGCTCCACGACCATCAATTTCTTCACCCAGCAGGTTGAAAACTCGTCCCAGAGTTCCTTTTCCGACAGGAACAGAAACGGGGCCACCTGTGTCGGCGACATCCATGCCGCGAACCATGCCCTCGGTCGATCCGAGAGCAACACAGCGAACGCGACCGCCACCCAGGTGCTGCTGAACTTCGCCGGTCACTTTGACGTGCACACCTTTGACGTTCTGATCGATTTTCAGGGCGTTGTAAATATCGGGGAGACCCTCGTTAGAAAACTCGGCATCGAATGTCGATCCGATAATCTGTGTCACCTTGCCGATATTCTGTGCAGTTGCAGTGGACATGGAAAAACCTCGGTCTCTTGATATCAAACAGTTTGAACGTATTTATTGTGATGTCCGATTCGCGGACAGTATCTGATCTTGTAAAATCCATTCCCGAATTCCTATTCGAGAGCGGCTGCTCCACCGATGATCTCGCTCAACTCAGAAGTAATCTGAGACTGTCGGGCACGGTTGTAACGTGTCGACAGGCTGCGAATCATTTCGTCGGCATTCTCGGTGGCGCCCTTCATGGCGACCATGCGGGCAATCTGTTCGCTGACAGCCGCGTCGAGAAAACATTTGAACAATTTGGCTTTGAAGGCCGCAGGGACAATTTCTTCCAGAATTGCTTCAGCACTTGGGAGGAATTCATAGTCCACGGAATGCTTCTGATCAGACTCGGCCTCGGGAGTCGAGAGATTCTGGATCGGCAACAGTGTTTCCCGGATTGCGACTTGTCGGGAGATCGAATGAAATTCGGAGTAAACCACTTCAATTCGATCAACCGCTCCACTGGTGTAGAGTTCTGCAAAGCGATTGGCTAAGTCTTCTACTTCATCGAAGGTCGGCTTGTCTTCGAAATTCGTATAAGTTGCATCGATCTGCTGACCTTCAAACTTGAAGTAAGACAGACCACGTTTCCCCGAGACTTCGAGGATCTGATTGATGCGGCCCCTGGAGAGGGCCTTCAATCGTTGATCGGCTATTCGCAGAACCCCCGAGTTGTATCCGCCGCACAATCCACGATTGGAAGTCAACACGAGGAGAAGAACACGTTCTTCCTGTTCCCGCTGTTCCAGAAGTGGATGCGTGAATGAAAGTTCGGCAGAGGCTAAGTCGCCGACAATTTCTGCGATTTTCTGCGTATAGGCTTTGGCTTCGGCGGCTCGATCCATTGCTTTTTTGAAACGGGCCGTGGCAATCAGCTCCATTGTCCGCGTAATCTTGCGGATGTTCTTGACTGCCTTGAGTCGTTTAATAATCGCGCGTGCTTTGGCCATGGATTGAAAGTCTTTCGCTGACCGGGGAGCTGACATCGCTCGCTAGGTCAAAACCGGAATTGTCGCTGAACTTCTCTAACTGTAGGACGGGCTTCCAGCCTGTCTGCCTTTATTCACATCATCACTCTTAAAATTCACAAGCGAGACAGGCCGGAAGCCTGTCCTACCTATGTTTATTGCTTAGGAAGCGGAGACGAGCCCGGCTTCTTCGGCGTTTTCAAATTGCTTATGAACCTGAACCCACCATTCTTCCAGAGCATTTTTCAACATTTCAATGCCTTCGTCATCTAAGGCCTGAGTCTCGACGATTCGATCCCGGACTTCAGACTTCTGATCGGACATGAACTGCAGCATGTTCTTTTCGGCTTCGGGAACACGAGAGACCGGGACTTTATCGAAGTAGCCGTTACTACCGGCGTAAATCGACATCACCTGATCTTCGACTTCCATCGGCTGATACTGAGGCTGCTTAAGCAGTTCGACCATGCGATAACCGCGATCGAGTTGCTGTTGGGTTGCCTTATCCAGCTCGGTTCCGAGTTGAGCAAATGCTTCCAGTTCACGGAAGGCGGCGAGATCCAGTTTCAAACTTCCCGAAACTTTCTTCATCGCCTTGATCTGTGCATTACCACCCACGCGGGACACACTGATCCCGACGTTGACGGCTGGTCGAACACCGGAGAAGAACAAGTCTGGTTCCAGGTAGATCTGACCATCGGTGATCGAAATCACGTTGGTTGGGATGTAGGCCGAAACTTCTCCTTCGAGCGTTTCAATGATCGGCAGTGCGGTCATCGATCCCCCGCCGAGTTCGTCCGACAATTTGGCGGAACGTTCGAGCAGTCGACTGTGACAGTAGAACACGTCCCCAGGATATGCTTCACGACCTGGAGGTCGTCGCATCAACAGGGACAGTTCACGATAGGCAACAGCCTGCTTGGAAAGGTCATCGTAAACGATGAGTGTGTGCTTGCCGTTATACATAAAGTGCTCGGCCATCGAGGCACCTGCATAAGGAGCGATATACTGCATGGACGCAGGGTCGGACGATGTCGCAGCCACGACAATCGTGTAATCCATCGCTCCGTGCTCGGTGAGTGTTTCGACAACTCCGGCAATCGAAGAGGCGCGAACACCGCAGCCGACATAGACGCAGATGACGTCCTTGCCTTTTTGGTTCAAAATCGCGTCGATGGCGATGGCAGTCTTACCAGTTTTTCGGTCGCCGATGATCAACTCGCGTTGACCGCGTCCGACTGGAGTCATGGCATCGATCGCCTTGATTCCGGTCTGCATTGGCTGCTTGACGGGTTGTCGTCCGACAACGCCGGGAGCGGCGGTTTCGAGAGGGCGTCGGTCTCCGGATACAATTGGACCTTTGCCATCGAGTGGGTTTCCGAGAGGATCGACAACACGACCGACCATCGCATCCCCAACGGGAACCGAGAGCAGGGTGCCGAGTGATTTGACTTCATCAGCTTCGTTAATGGTCAGGTAATCCCCGAGGACAACGACTCCGACGGAGTTCTCTTCGAGGTTAAACACGAAGCCCTGAACACCACTGGAGAATTCGACCATTTCGCCGGCCATTGCACCAGCCAGGCCATAGCAACGGGCAATGCCGTCGCCGACCTCGGTGACAATACCGACTTCACGGGTTTCAAGCTGGGAGCCGAAGCTCTCAACTTCCTTCTGGATAACTGAAGCGATCTCGTCCGCTTTGAATTTCATGGACATACCTCTGTCGAAGTTGACTCTTAAGTTGTGCGAGTCGGTTTCTGAGGGAACTATCGTAAACGGTATCACCGACCTGAATCACGAGGCCTCCCAACAGAGAAGGCTCGATCTCGACATTAATCACCGGGTCGGCGGAAAGTAATTGTGCTAATTGTTGACGAATCTGTTCGAGTTTTTCATCGCTGATGGCAGATGCAGAGCGAACAATGACCGGCACGCGGCCAGCACGATTTTGATTCACTTCTGCACAGACATCGTAAATGACCCGAATCAGATCCAGTCTTTCATGGGCGGCGACGACTTTCAGGAAATTGCCAAACACCTTCGAGGCATAGGGCATGACCGTACGGTCGAGAATCGCCTGCTTATCTTCAACAGAGACAAGTGGGGAAACGAGCTTGCGTTCCATGGCGGGGTAGGCATCAAGCACATCCGTCAGAAACGACCAGAACTCTTCCACTCGTTCATCACCGGAGGGCCCGCCATCCGAGTTGAGATAACCTTCTGCGTAAACCTGTGCAATTGCCTTGAGACTGGGGTCTTCCAGTACATTAGGAACTCGTACAGGTTGTTCGAATTGATCGATCATGAGGTTCTTATACCCGAGGTCTCAACAAGCCGCAGAAACAAAACATCTATCACTATTTAGAACGCAGTATTAAATCTTCGAGAGCTGAGCCAGCGACTCATCAATTAAACGATTGCGGTCATCATCACTCAACGCCCGACCAATGACATGCTCGGTCGCATCTGTGACCTGAGCTGACATTGTCCGGAACAGTTCATCCAGAGCCTGATCTCGAGCCCGATCGATTTCTTCAATCGCACGATTCTTCGTCAACTCCGACTCCTGCTGAGCAGAAGCGAGAATTTCCGATTTGGTATGCTCGGCATCACGACGAGCTTCTGCGAGAATTTCGCGAACCTCATCCTGAACCGAATCGAGCTTGGCGGCATGAGCAGCCAGCATTTCTTCGGCTCGAATTCGAGCAACTTCCGCATCTTCGATGTTCTTGCGAATGTTCTCTTCACGCTCATCAAGAGCAGTGACGATTGGTCCCCAGGCAAATTTTGTCAGGGCACCCAACAACAACAGAAACACAATGAAGCTGTAAATCGAGAGGTCAACACGCCAGTCTTTAGGCTCGAAGGCCTTCGGCTCGACAGGTGGATCACCAATGTGTCCATGATCGGCATGCGCCTCATGGCCATCACCAGCATGATCACTTTCGTGACCGTCCGGTGAAGACGTAGCATGCGGATCAGCAGGTGCCGTCTCCGGCTGATAAGCCGAAACCGAACCTGACGTCAGGCAAAACAGTGCGGCTAAAACCGCGAATGTAGACACAAGCTTCACGAAATCACCTCGACCTCGACGCCAACATTGAACCAGACCAAGCCAGACTCAGAATTCTGAGACGGACTTCGCAACAGATTAACCGAGCAGCAGAGCTGCGAAACCAAGACCTTCGATAAGAGCGGCAGCAATAATCATTGCAACCTGAATCTTACCTGCCAACTCAGGTTGACGAGCCATGCTCTCAACGGCTGAGCCACCAATACGACCAATACCGAGTCCGGCACCAATCACAATGAGACCAGCTCCAACTGAAGAAGGAATTGACATTCCGCCATCTTGAGCCAATACGGGGGTTGCCATGATCATGACACCCAGGACCATCATTACAGTTCGGGCAGCTTTAAACACAGCCGTCTCCTCAAATACCTAAACACGAACAGTTACAGGGAATTCAGTCTCGACACGCGAGCCAATTACAAACTTTTTGTTTCCGCAAACTTATTGATTCCATAAAATCAATGTTTATGGATCGACATTCCAATAAACAATGCAGAAAGCATCGTAAACACATACGCTTGAATGAAGGCCACAAGGATTTCCAGCGCACTCAAAACTGTTGCACCGAGAATTCCAAAGAAGGCAGCAGTTCCCCACCAGTTGGTACTGGCCGTAGCCACAACCGCACTGAGAACACCCGCCAACACCAAGTGGCCAGCAATCATATTTCCAAAAAGTCGAATTGCAAGCACTGCATGCTTGATCACGACTCCTAAGATTTCAATTAGAAAAATCAACAGACGAATCGGCTGCATCAAAATGCTGTCACCAAGATCCGGAGCAAAGTTCAACAAGTACCCACCTGGACCCAGATGCTTAACACCTGAAACCAGTCCAATTACAAAGGTAACCAACGCCAGCCCCGAGGTCACTTCGATGGAGCTGGTCACTGTCCCAAGACCGGGAATCATACCGATCAGGTTACAGGCTAAAATAAAGAAGAACGCGGTCAATAAATAAGGCAGGAAGTGATCGGCGTCTTTATTACCGATTGCCGGCTTGGCAATTTCATCCCGCACATAACTGACAAATGCCTCAAGAATATTATGACGTCGACCTGTCGGGCGGCTGATTGTCGAGCCACGCTTTGCCAGCCAGATAAACACGCCACCAACAAGTAAAGCAATAAAGAGTTCAACAACCATCAATTTCGAAATACAGAAACCCGACTCCGCCTGATAGAGATTCTTAAGCTCCCCGAACGGCTGG
>DOCI01000038.1:3259-7759 GCA_003503535.1 Planctomycetaceae bacterium | reverse complement strand
AAAACGGCTGGGGGATAAGAATCTTTCCAGAAAGGTCGTAATTGAATTCCTCAATCGACGCTTCAGGATGAGACTCGTGCAGAAACTGCATCGATTCCGGCACATCATCAAATGATTGATAATCTCGAGGCCAAAGAGATTTTGGCACCTCGAAATAATAAGCATCTTTTACGTGCAGGACCGGACTGGCCATGAATCACTCGCTCAACATTGTGCCTGCCGGGATACCCCAGCAGTGGAATCATGCGGATTGAAAACTATTTTGCAGACTTTGCAGATGAACGCTCAGATCGCCGTTTATCCCAACGGTTCACCAGACGAACAGACAATATAGTCTCTGACAATAACGTCAACAGATAACAACAGACAAAAGCGGGAAAAATCTGAGGCTCGTGCAAAAACTTGCTGAATACTGCAACTGTCAGCAGCGGCCCCAATGTCCGAATCAGAATGGAACTCAGACTTCCCAAAAAATCGGCACCCATTTGGAAGCACAACTCCTGAACCAGCAGGGCTGTCACTCCAAATCCGATGCAGACACCAGCAGCCAGAGCAAAAGGCTCTACTGCCGCTTCACCAAACGCCTCCCGCCAAGCCACCCCGACGCATCCGAGCAACAAGACCAACCAAAACATGAGAGCGATCGCTTCTCGCATTCCACTCTACAGATTGAAAAGAGACTGCCTGTTGAAGGCAAATTCGAAATCATCATCGACTTGCCAGGAATGCCTATCATGACAAAAGCAACTCATAATGTCTTCCCTGCCAATGCGGCATCTTGTCGCAAGCAGTGAGCAGGCTCGCCCATAGCATTTCGCAAAGGAAATGCTTATGTGCAAAGAGGATGCTCGGCGACTGGCTGTACAGGAAAAACTCCTTGCCAATCCTTGAAAGGCGTAATCGGTAAATGATTGAGAGCTGGCAGATCTTTATCAGTATCCATTGGACTGACGCTTCTATGCCGGGGAGTGAGCAGCGGGCTCTCAATTAGTTTCCAACTGCATCCCCCAGGCGAGGAGATCAAATTGCTTCTATGGACCTTAAACCAAATTTCCCACAAAGCCATTAACCGTGAATTTTGCTTCTCAGGTTCTGATAGATTTTCAGGGATTAAGTCTTCCCGGTCTGTCGCAACACAGAGAAGGAGAAAGTTCCTGAGATACCAGAGATACGCATCCCTGTCGTAAAGGTGGTATTTAACCACTGCCTGCTCACCAGAGATTAGTTCCGAGTAGGAGTAGTTGCCTCCAGTAATCAAATGATCCTGCTTTGTCAGAAAAACGCCTCGCCAGACAGCGATTCGATATAAATCGGCCAGGAGTCCAGGCCTGGACTCAATGAGTTGCAATTCTGCTTTTGCAGCGGCGATCTGGAATCGAAAGGCTATTCGTTGCTGCTCATTCCTGTTTTTACTGTAAGGAGTGAAGTTATAGAGGGGCATTACAATGTCTTCTGCGGCCATAAGCAGACGGATAGAATCTTGCGGCGAGGAATTCATCATCTCTCGCACGTAGATTTTCATCGCTGCGTCCTCATGTCCTTTCAGATCCTGCATCATTTTCCTGAAAAGTGGATAGCCTTCCGAAAGCACTTTCGACCAATGCTCCTGCAATGCATCCGACTCCATTTCATTAGAATTGACAGGCCCAATCTTGAAGTCTTTTCTTATACTGGAAATACTCCGACAGTATTTATGTACGATCGCTTCAGTCTCTTCGGTATCCTTCTGTTTGACGCGAATTTCCTGGCCCTTTGAGTCACCAGCATACGTGCAGATGCTGGCTAAGCAGAGACATATCATTAGTGGGACTCGATAAATCACTCGTAAAACTCCTGCGTCAATGAATCTATTTTGATTATCCGAGGCATCATAAAAAAGGGACGACCCTTTCGAGTCGTCCCTTTTTTAGTTCAGTATTCACAATACGCCTAAGCCGTTGCGACCGCTTCTTCTTCAACGATTGGCGTTTCGATTTCGCCATCGAGGAGAGGATACATCGCGTCGACGAAGCCTTTGAGGTGGTTGCTGCGGGTTTGGTGCTGCAGTTTTCTCAGGGCTTTGGATTCGATCTGGCGAATACGTTCGCGGGTCACCTTGAAGATGCGGCCGGTTTCTTCGAGCGTGTAGCTGTAGCCATCGCCCAGGCCGTATCGCAGTTTGATAATTTCGCGTTCGCGATAAGTCAGACTCTTGAGCACATGGTTGATCTTATCCCGCAGCATTTGCTGCATGGCGGTATCAGCCGGGGTGCTTTCGGATTCATCCTGCAGGAAGTCGCCGAAGCTGCTGTCTTCGGATTCGCCAACCGGCGTATCAAGACTGACAGGGTGCTTCCAGGTTTTCATGATCCGCTCGGTCTCTTCAACCGACATATCAATCGCCGCGGCGAGTTCTTCCATTGTGGGTTCACGTCCGGTTTCCTGGCGAATCTGCTCGGCCTTAGCCTTGAGTGTAGAAATGCTCTGGAACATATGGACGGGAATACGAATGGTTCGCGCGTGATCGGCTACCGCACGCGTAATCGCCTGGCGAATCCACCAGGTCGCGTAAGTCGAGAATTTGTAGCCACGACGATACTCGTACTTTTCGACGCCTCGCATCAGGCCGGCATTCCCTTCCTGAATCAGGTCGAGGAAGCTCAGGCCACGGTTGCGGTATTTCTTGGCAATCGAAACAACGAGCCGCAGGTTTCCGCCGGAGAGCTTTTGCTTGGCATCCGTCCAGAAGGCGAAGCGACGACGGATTTCACGGGATCGCTGCACGAATTCATCGGGTGTTTCGAGCACTTCATAGACGATCTCGGAAAGTTCATTCTGCATCAGCTCGAGATCGTGAGCAGCAGATGGAATTCGCTTTAATCGTTTAATATC
The DNA here is from genome assembly GCA_003503535.1 of Planctomycetaceae bacterium. Lineage (GTDB taxonomy): Bacteria > Planctomycetota > Planctomycetia > Planctomycetales > Planctomycetaceae > Rubinisphaera. Next base: position 4,888 of record DOCI01000038.1, on the reverse strand, counting down.
GCGCTGTAATTGCAGAACGCGCTCGGCGACCTGCTCCATTCGCTTAATGACGGGCTGGAGTCGCTGGGTTCGCAGGCTCAGTTCTTCTGCCAGGCATGTCATTTTGCGACGACGGACGATCATGCGTTCGTGAGCTTCTTTGCGCTCTTCTTTAGTTGCAGATTCTGACATGCGAATCTGGAAATCTTCGCGGTTACGAGCCATCAGATGCCGCAATGTTTGCAGATTTGGTTCCATACGTCCGAGGATCTGCTCTTTCTGAGCATTCTCAGTTTCGGAAGTCCGCAGTGTCCGTTCAAAGGGAAGCTCGCCGGAGTGAACTTTTTCGAACATCTCGACAATGATGCCGAGCGTGTAGTCGGATTCGACAGCTGTTCTGCGGAATCGCTTTCGAGTCACTTCGATTTGCTTGGCAAGGAAAATTTCGTCGGCTCGTGTCAGCAGAGGAATGTTCCCCATCTGGCTTAAGTACATACGAATCGGGTCCCGTGAAGAAACGGGTGTTTCCGGGCCGATCAGAGAGCGAGCGACATCGTCACCGGTTTCGCTGTCTTTCTTGGATTCTTTCTGACCCTTCTCCGGCTTCAACGGCATCCGGGCAGCCGGATCGTCGTACATGTCGAGGCCGAGTTCGTCGAGAGCCAGAACGATTTGATCGATCAGCGTCGGGTCGCCTCCCTCATCGGGAAGATACTCGTCCATTTTCTGATAGCTGAGTCGTGTGTTCTGAACCGTGATATCCATCAACGGCTGAATCGATTCGCTGAATCGAGGCACCATAAACTCCCTCACTTGGGTAAAAAAGGAATAAAAATCGCGTTTCTCCATCACGCGGCCAATTCCTGTCGATCGTGGTTTTCAGTGTCTCTCTGAAAGCAGGAATGAAGTCTCCCACCATGCCAACGATTGATCAGGATTACAAGTCTCGCTCAATGCCACTCGAAGAAAATCGCCAAAATGCAAATCATGAAATACAAATGTAATTTGCATGAGGCCTCTTTCCTCGCGGGGCTGACTTTCATTAGTCCGTTCAACAGCCTCAATTGTGCTGCGAACTGTTTATCTGCGTACGTCCAAATTCGCAGGCAGATTATGTTGTGAAGCCAACTGTTAAGAAAGTACTGGCTGGGAAGCGGGCCGGAACTGGCTCGGCTGACTGACAATCCATGTCGTTTCGTATCACGGGAAAATCCTTTTCAATGAGACGTGCTCAAAGAGACGTTTCGCCCGGGCCTTCTCAGCGATATTGCAGAGTCCCTTTGAGACTCTACTTTTGCCGGGCCCGCAGCAGTAACACATGCATCCTTGCGATGGTTTGAGTTTGTGAATCGACTCCAATTCACAAATGAGTAGGTAGAGAGATGTAATGTTTACCAGCTGGTAAAATTTTTGAACTGGTATTGCCCCTCTCTGTTCGCCATGCTACCACCAAATGAAAAGTCGTCTACGAAAAAAACAGAGAATCCTCAAAAAACTATTAATTGGCCAGTGACGCATTCACAGCGATTGATAAGTTGGCCATCTGGTCAGGTGGTGAGCGGGGTTTCTCCCTGAATTTTAGCTTGATAGACTTTCAAATCCGTTCGGAGTTGCTACACTTGCAGCTTGCTCGCGAGATAAAAGAGACGC
>DOCI01000038.1:823-3172 GCA_003503535.1 Planctomycetaceae bacterium | reverse complement strand
AGATAAAAGAGACGCCTCTGCCGAGACAATATCGTAGTTGCAGAGGGCGTGAATGTGGAAATGTGCCTGTTTTTACAGAGTAATGACTGAGCCCCCGCAGTTCTCATCGCCTGCCAGAAGACATTCCCTTCGTTCCCGGTACGGTCTGTTGCAGACTTAATTACTGAGGCGGAGTTGAGTATAAGTAGAAGAAATTCCCGTAAAATACCTGTTATCGCTGAGGAGAGCAGAGTGTCTGTTCGAATTCGAATGAAAAAGATGGGGCGAACCCATCGCCCGTTCTATCGCATTTGTGTGATGGATTCGCGTAAGCCACGAGATGGCAAGTCCATCGAAGAGATTGGGACCTATGATCCCATGGTCCGTGAGAAATCACAACGCGTTGCGATGAAAATGGATCGAATTGACTACTGGCTGTCTGTCGGTGCTCAGCCAACTGAAAAAGTGGAAGTCCTGATCCGTAAGGTTCGGGAAGGGGACTGGGGAGTAACCAAAGAGCCGCCTCCGATGACCGCTCCCAAAGCTCCCGAGCCGGAAGCTGCTCCAGAAGCCGAAGCCTCTGCGGAAGAAGCTCCTGCCGCTGAAGAAGCAACTGAAGGCTAAGTCGACTGGCCTCAGCCAGTTTAATAAAGATATTTGTTGGGGCTGGTTTCGTGCGGTTTGATGTTTTGACATTATTTCCGGGGCTTTTTGAAGGGTTCCTTCACGAAAGTCTGCTCAGCAAAGCCTTGCAGCGAGAATTACTGGAGATTCATCTCTGGAATTTTCGAGAATGGGCCTTGGATAAGCATCAATCAGTCGATGATCGTCCTTATGGGGGTGGTCCTGGAATGTTGCTCGGCTGTGATCCGATTTTTCGGTGTTACGAGCACGTCCAGAGTCAGACGGAAGTTCCAGGCGAATTGATCATGCTTACGCCCTATGGGCAAAGGCTGGATCAGTCTCTGGTGGAAGAATTGGCGGAAAAACCTCGACTCATCTTTCTGTGTGGACGATACGAAGGGTTTGATGAGCGGATTTCTCTGGGGCTCAAGCCTCGGGAAATTTCAATCGGAGATTTTATCTGCAATGGCGGCGAAGTGCCGACCATGGTTATGATTGAAGCCGTCATGCGGCTGATTCCGGGTTTGCTCGGAGATGAGGAAAGTGCTCGAAAAGATTCCTTTTCCCAGGAAGGCCTGTTAGAGTACCCTCAATATACAAGGCCCCAAACTTACCGGGGCATGTCTGTTCCAGACGTTCTGCTCAGTGGTGATCACGCAAAAGTGGATCGCTGGAGAGAGGAAATGAGTCGGGAACGGACTCAAAAGCGAAATGAATCATCTCGCAAATGTGAATAGTAAACACTGCGGGATTTTATATACTGTTGCCGTTATTTGAAGATTAAACCAGGCCCAGACAGGGCATCCGATTGAGGATAGAGTGCGATGAGAAATCGACAGGAACTTCTGAAATCTGTAGAGCAGTCCAGCTTGCGGGAAACGCCGCTAAAATTCGAAGTGGGCGATACCGTCGACGTTCACACCCGAATTCTGGAAGGTGATAAAGAACGCATCCAGGTCTTCAATGGCGTTGTCATTGGAACCTGTGGTGGTGGAACTCGCGAAAGCTTCACAGTTCGCCGTATTGTCGCCGGCCAGGGGGTCGAACGATCATTCCCGGTTCACTCACCTAAAGTCGCAGAAGTGGTTGTCTTACGACACGCTCGCGTCCGTCGTGCGAAACTGTTCTACCTGCGTGACCGCGTTGGTAAGGCGACTCGCCTGCGTGAACGCCGTGCGAAAGTCGGTGAAGTCGAAGCCGCAGTCAAGAAGTAAGCCGTGAGCAACCCCGGTGGATCTGCTCAAATGGCTAAAGCAACATTTTCATCCTCGACTGACGACTGGTCAGCGAGGTGAAAATGAAGCCGCTCGATATCTGAAACATCGCGGCTTCAAAATTCTGCACCGTAACTATAAAAACACGTTCGGTGAAATCGATCTGATTGCTCAAGACGGCTCACAGCTCGTCTTTATCGAAGTTCGCACACGCTCAGCGGATAAGCAAGGCCATCCCGTGGAAACGATTAGCTTGGTCAAACAGCGAAAAATATCGCGGACTGCTCTCGGATACCTCAAATATCACAACCCAGCCGGGTTGTCTGCTCGCTTTGATGTCGTCACAATCCTGTGGGGCGAGAACGCAAAAGTCAACAAAATCGACTATTTTCCCAATGCATTCCCGGTGACGGAGTAAAATAAGCACGAAGCTAACTTTGTGTTTTCAATTCCTGTCCGTGATATGGTACGATCCGCTTTTGATTGATACATCGGGAATGGATAGCCCAGATAGCTCTGCTATCTGGGTGGA
>DOCI01000038.1:0-630 GCA_003503535.1 Planctomycetaceae bacterium | reverse complement strand
CCGAAAGAATCTTTCGGGGCTATTCTAATAACAATATTTTGCCAATATTATCCATGAGAAACTTCTTTTAATACATGAGTGAGTAATGTCAGAACAGATTCAATTTGCAGGCCGTGGTGAAAAACAACAGATCGAGCAGGGGCTCGAACTGGCTCCTAAGTTTGATGCCAATGGTTTGATTCCTGCTATCGCCACCGACTTCGAAACCGGCACCTTGCTGATGGTCGCCTATATGAACGAGGAAGCCCTCAAGCAAACCGTCGCCCTCGGCGAAGCCGTTTATTACAGCCGTTCCCGCCAGGAACTCTGGCACAAGGGAGCAACCAGCGGACACGTGCAGATCGTCAAAGAAATCCGCGTCGATTGCGATCAGGATGCGATCTGGCTGCGAGTCGATCAGCAGGGCAAGGGAGCCTGTCACGTCGGCTATCAGAGCTGTTTTTATCGAGCGGTTGATCGGGAGAAACTTTCCGACGATCAACCTGTGCCGCTCGTGATTACGGAAACGGAGAAGTCGTTTGATCCGAAGTCGGTTTATAAATAGGGTTTCGGGTTTCGATATTCGGGATTCGTAAAAACAAGTAGGCGAGCCGGGTCAGTTATGACTTGGGTATTGTCACGATCATTGTG
>DOCI01000341.1:8867-11044 GCA_003503535.1 Planctomycetaceae bacterium | reverse complement strand
TTAGAGTTCCCTTTGAATTTGATCCTGGAAATATTTTCCAATTTCACCACATTATTTCATAGAATATTACCCATTGATTATCTTGGTGACCTGGGGGGCTTCCAGTGGCTTTCAAACTGGGTGTAAACGCGATCTTTCTTATTAGAATCCGTATGATTAATCTCTTCGTGCCTTAGCCTTAAAACCGTTTGATCAACTCAAATCCATTTCCAAACCTGTTGAACGCTTTTTGACTGGGCGTCCTGGCGGTTCAAAATGTTTTCAAAGAAATTGATTCAATGCTTACTCGAAAAGATCCATGATCGGCTTCAATTTCCCTCTTCTACAAACGGGACATCCTGTTCCAGGTATCTCCAGTTTTTGAGAAAAGAAATCAACTCGACCATCTGTTCTTTAGAGATGTTTTTTTCGAATTGCTGAGGCATGAAGGAAACACCATCAGAGGCAAACTCATCGATTTCATCCCGCTGCAGTGAAATCGTGGTTCCTTTTGCCTGCTTGAGCGTGATTGAATAGGGCGTTTCCTCAGCCAGAATTCCGGTTGCAATTTTTCCTTCGACTGTGACTGCAGTATAGCTGAAGTAATTGTTGTCGATGGCGCGATTCGGATCGAGAATCGAGGTCAACAGTTCATCACTGCGTTTCGTGCGCGTATCGCTGATATCTGGTCCGACTCGAACTCCCTCCGCTCCAATTTGATGGCAGATTGCACAATGTTGCTTGAAGTGTTCACGCCCTCGAATTGCAGCTGGCCGATCCAGTTTTTGTTGATCCAGATTCGTCTGATAGGCAGCCAATACAGAATCGCGGTTCGATTCTTTTTGTGACGCTTTCAATTTCTGATACAAAGCCGAAACGGCCTGATCCCGTGAGCGGGCAATTCGCGTCTGCTGATCACCGGCCAGTTCGCGGAATTTGAGTTTCCCCTGATCGATCGATTCCAACAGAGATAATGTTCGTGGTGTCGATTTCAGACAGAACTCAATTAACTCCCGACGCATCGCCGGGGTTTCACTGCGAATATAATTCACCAGATTTTTGGTCTGTTCTTCCGTGATTTCATGATCTCCTCCCGCCAGTGAATTCAGGGCAGCAATTCTCAAGTCGACGGGTAATGTCGGGTCTGCGATCAACTGGTCTAATAGCCCTCTAATAGAACTGCCAGGTAAGTATTCCATCAAAGAGATGACTTGAACTTTTTCCTGGAGAGAGTAATCACTGGCTTGGATCTTCCGGTTTTCATTTTGATCGAAAGGTAATTTCAACTCCTCTGTCAAAGAGCTGATTTGCTCCTTTGCCAGCTTATTTTCCGGCTTGTTCATCAATTGCGTGATTGCATTGGACAACTTCACTCCTCGCGATTTTAACCCGGCTCCGAGTCCTGAAAGCACCGGTTTGATTTCCGATGTGGAACGTGGAGGGGTTTGTTGAAAAAGCGCGGAAAGCACTTTCTGGACTTGCTCAGCATCATTAATGCGGCCGATTAATTCCGCAATCTGTTGCGTCAATTCAGATTTTTGAGTCATTGAGATTTTTGATTTAAGAACTGAATTGAGAAGCTCGTCTAATTGTTCAGAATCGAAAAGAAGCAGAGTGGCCAGTATCCACCAGGAATCGGAATTGTAATTGACGACCGAATCCACGACGGAACTCATGATCTCTGGGGAGTCCTCCGAAAAATTCTGCAGAGCTAACAACGCTTCATAACGAACCGGGCCATGTTGGACTTTCATGCAGTCAAGAACATTTGATAACAAATTCTCGCTCATGGTCGGTAGATTTTTAATCATTCTTAATGACTGAACGACAACTCGCGGATCCTTGTGCTTCAAGCCGGCAAGGAGATGTTCCTCTTTCAATTTCTGAAAATAACTCTGCAGTCGAATCGCTACGAGGAATTGTTCACCTGAGGATTGCTCAGTGAGCCATCGCTCAGTGGTTTTGAGAAAACTATCATCCTGATTTTCAACGATGATCCGAAACGCAGTGTCGCGCTTCCATTCGCTTTCACTGCTCAACCATTCCAGCAGAATCAGGTGTCGCTTTGATACATCTTCAGGAAGAACATTTGCGATGGAGGAGTCTTCTGAACCTAGATTTACAGCTTTAATTTTCCAGATCCGTCCGCGATCATTTCCCAAAGTCAGATCGGGACGTTTTTTCAATTCGTCCGGCAT
>DOCI01000341.1:7402-8859 GCA_003503535.1 Planctomycetaceae bacterium | reverse complement strand
CGATAACCGCTCGATACATATCAACGACAAACAGGGAACCCTCCGGGCCGATTTTCAGATTGACCGGACGAAACCATTCATCGCGACTGGCCAGGAATTCTTTTTCCTGATGCGGTTGCACGGCTGCAAATGTGGAGCCGGAATAGGAGATCTGATCGCGATGGATGAGATTGGCTGTTGGATCGCATGCATACACGAAGGCGTTTTTTAAACCCACGAAGGCATTTTTTAAACCGGGATCACCCTCTGGAGATAAAGCCATATCGTGCAGTTGAGTAGATTGTGAACTGAGAACTCCACAGGCAGCTGTGAATTGGCCCTGATGCAGATTCGAGGTAGTCCAGTTGCCGGTCAGGGCGGAGAGTTTGGAATCGACTCCGGAGGGGGAGACATCGTGCACGAGACTTTTAATAACGGCTCGCGGTTGTCGCTCGAGTTGATCGTAGGAAAGCATGACCTGCATGCAGGGGTTGCGGTTTGAGCAAATGAGGCGATTCCCCCATTGATCAAACGACATTCCAAACTGACCATTGCCTGCAACGGATTCGCACTTTCCAGTCTGTGGATCAAAACGGAAATCTTTACCCCGCAGCAGGATCGGCTCTTTCAGTTGAGGCCAGTCAGCACGGACAGAAGTGACGGACCCGCCACGGAGTCCATTGGCGACATAGATGAGTCCATCTGGTCCTAATGTCGGATGATTGGCTCGCAATTGAGGATTCTCTTGGGCAAAACCTTCCAGCCAGGTTTCCCGTTCATCAAATTTGTCGTCGCCATTCGTATCTTTGAAATACTCAACTTTTCCTGAGAGCGTTACGATGACGCCACCTTTCCACGGCAGAATTCCTGTGGCAAATAGCAGGTTGTCCGCAAAGGTGACAGCGGTTTCGTAATAGCCATCGCCATCCGTATCTCGCAATATTTTGATGCGGCTCTTCCCGGGTTCTCCTTCTGCAGGGCCATTGGGATAATCCCGCATTTCGACGACCCAGAGCCGCCCGGTTTCGTCAAAAGCCATTGCGACCGGATCGATTACTTCGGGTTCGCTGGCCACGAGAGATAATTGATATCCATTGCGCAATTCAAAGGATTGTTTTGCATCCTCAGTTGAAAGAGGTCCGGCTTGGAGATTTCGATCTGTGAAAAGTCCAATGGAAATGATCGTGATCGCCAGTAGCGTCAAGCGTTGCATGTCGAGCATCCTCTGGAAAAGCAAAGTACGGATGGAGTTCGGGGGAGGGAGCGCAAATACAAATAGACTCTAACGAAAAAAGAAATGGATACTCAAGGCAAGTACCCATTTCTATCTAATTTCAGTTGGCAGGTGGTGGAGGCGGAGGGGTTGGTGCATTGAATTGTGGGATCTCATTAATCGGAGACCAGGCGGGCATTCCCTGAGTCCAGGCATAGGCATTGGCGGGAACCTGACCAGCAGCCAGTCCCTGCATGATTTGCTG
>DOCI01000341.1:3488-7306 GCA_003503535.1 Planctomycetaceae bacterium | reverse complement strand
CGGTGGAGGCGGTGGAGCAGACATGCCAGCTTGCCCCTGAAAACCGGGAGCGTTGACCATTTGATTGGCCATGGCAAAGCCCATACCCAGTCCCATCCCTTCAGCCGCTCCGCCACCGGAAGGATTGTCGGCTGCTGCCAGCATCGCTTTGCCCATCTGGAATTGTTGATAGCGACCCATATCGCCAATCACACCCATGCTGGAACGAGTATCGATTGCCTTTTCGACTTCTTCCGGCAGAGAGATATTCACAATGAATAATTGAGGAATATCGAGACCATATTCATCATCAATTCTCTCGGCCACATGAGCACGTAACTGATCCGAAAGGTCTCGATACTTGCCTGCCAGATCGAGGGCGGCAATGTTCGATTCCCCAAGGATGTCGGCCAGAGAAGTCGAAATCATTGACCGCATCAGTTCTGTTACTTCATCGGTTTGAAAGTCTCCATCAGTCCCGACGAGTTCTTTAAGCAGTGCGCGAGGTTCAGTCGCTTTGAGAACGTAGGTGCCGAATGCGCGGAGACGGATCGGCCCGAAGTCAGCATCCCGCATCATAATCGGATTCGGCGTGCCCCATTTCAAATCGGTGATTTGACGCGTGCTGACAAAATAAACTTCCGATTTGAACGGACTGTCGAATCCATATTTCCAACCTTGAAGAGTCGAAAGAATCGGCAGGTTATCGGTTGTTAATTTGTAATGTCCCGGGTCAAAGACATCGGCCAGTTCACCACGATGCACGAAGACGGCCATCTGGCCGGGGCGTACAATCAACTGAGCTCCGTGCTTAATCTGATTGTTGTAGCGAGGAAATCGCCAGACGATTGTATGTCGAGAGTCATCGATCCACTCGATGATATCGATCAGTTCGGCTCGGAGTTTATCAAAAAATCCCATGATCAATTGTCCTTATTAATCTCAAGTCGTGGTATAGTCAAAAGAAACCTGCACTTCTCAATAAGGCGGTTTTCTTAATTGGCTCGCACGAGTATGATACCTTGAACAGGTCGCGTCGTCATCAAATTTCGACGTGACAACACTCTGGAAATAAAAATCGTATTCTGATGGATAATAGAGAATGAAAGTCATCCTGGCCAATCCGCGTGGTTTTTGTGCAGGCGTGAATATGGCAATATTGTGTCTCGAAGAGACGGTTCGCATGTTTGGCGCAAATGTGTATGTCTTTCACGAAATTGTTCACAATAAGCATGTTGTCGATCGATTCACCAAAGAGGGGGTCACGTTCGTTAATCATATTGATGAGGTGCCCGAGAATTCGATCCTCCTTTTCAGTGCCCATGGCGTTTCTCCTGAAATTCGACAACTGGCTCGCGAACGCAATCTGCAGACGATTGATGCGACCTGCCCTCTGGTAACGAAAGTTCATCTCGAAGCGATCAAATATTCTAAAAATGGTTACAACATTATTCTGATTGGGCATGAAGGTCACGATGAAGTGATCGGAACGATGGGCGAAGCCCCCGAGAGTATTACACTGGTCGAAACGGCTGAAGATGTCGCACGTCTGAGTTTTGCAGACGATGCCAAAATTGCTTATTTGACACAAACAACTCTTTCAGTGCAGGAGGCCAGTGTCGTCATTGCCGCTTTGAAAGAAAAATTTCCGCAGATCGAATCTCCCCCTAAAGAAGATATCTGTTATGCGACAACGAATCGTCAGGAAGCCGTCTCGAAATTGACTGACGAAGCGGATCTGGTCCTCGTACTGGGCAGTCAGAATAGCTCCAACAGCAAACGTCTACAAGAAATCGCCGAGGGCATGGGGCGACCTTCGTATCTGATTGATGGTGCTCATGAAATTCAACCGGAGTGGTTTGAAGCTGAAGAAATTAAGACGGTACTCATTACCGCCGGTGCCAGTGCTCCGGAAGTTGTTGTGCAGGAATGTCTGAATTATCTGGAACAGACTCTCGGTGCAGAGATTGATGAGCGAACCATTCGTCAGGAAAGTGTGACATTTCCATTACCCAAAGATTTGCGACGGTTGCAAGTCAATTCCTGATAGAAGTATACAATAATATTAATTGAGTGGCTGGGGGCGAATCGCAGCGGAGCCCCCAGATTCTCCGATAAGATAGGGGGTAGGTTGGGTTAGCGGAACGCGTAACCCAACACCGTGGAACTCAATTCCTAAACCGCATTCCATTTGAAAAACGGAGAAATTGGTAATAGCAGTACGTCAATATGAATGACTAATAACTTTACACATGTTTTGAAATTGAACCGCAGATGGACGCAGATATTTTGCATCCGCGTTTATCTGCGTCCATCTGCGGTTCCTAATGATCAGAAAAGTATGATGAAAAAAGTGTATGTTATACACGCCTTGCAGGTCAATTTTGTGGTCTGCTTATCAGAAATGGAAATCCGGTTTCCATTTGGAGCAGGGTTTTAAATTGATATCCAAGTTATTGTTGGGTTACGCTTTGCTACTCAACCTACAGGTGGATGGATTATAGAATCGAACGATCAAGCCAGCGGAGCCAGAATGTCGGAAACTGCAGAGGATCATCGACTGGCGTGTGTCGCTTTGAATCTGGTGAATGGTGTCGGCCCGCGATTGCAAACGACCTTACTGGAACGCTTTCCTAATCCTTACGACATATTCAAAGCTCCGGCTTCGCAGTTGATGTCCGTCCCCGGAGTCGGGAAGAAATTGCTTTCGACTCTGGATGCCAATAATCATCGAGATATGGCTCGTCGTGAATTAGAGGATTGCGACCGCGAAGAAATCTCAGTCATTATCAATCGCGATGTTAGCTATCCGCCGTTGTTAAAACAGATCTGCGATCCTCCTCTGGTTCTTTATTGTCGAGGCAGAATCCTAGCTTCGGATCAACTGGCGGTCGCAATTGTTGGTTCGCGAAATTGCACATTGTATGGTCGACGCATGGCGGAGCAATTCGGCAGTGGGTTGGCCCGAGCCGGCGTGACGATTATCAGCGGATTAGCACGCGGAATTGATGCCGTCGCACATCGAGCCGCTTTGCAAGCTGGGGGAAGAACAATCGCCGTCTGTGCCAGCGGTCTGCTGAAAATGTATCCGCCCGAACATTCGAACTTCGCACTGGAGATTGCACAGAGTGGTGCAGTCATTTCGGAATCGCCATTGCTTCGCCAGCCCACACGAGGACTATTTCCCCAGCGAAATCGAATCGTCTCGGGAATGAGCCTGGGAGTGATTGTCATCGAGGCTTCCACAACGAGCGGAACTCTTCATACTGCTCGACATGCTATGGAGCAGGGGAGAGAAGTGTTTGCTGTTCCCGGCCCGCTCGATAGCCGGGAGAGTGCGGGCTGCCATCAATTGATTCGCGATGGCGTGCAACTGGTGCGGGGAGTCGATGATGTGCTGCAGGAACTGGGACCCTTGATGGAGCCTGTCCAGGTTCAAAAGCCCGAACAGAAGTCAACTCCGGTTGATCGAGTACAAGACTCCAATGTGAAGCAAAATGATACTCCGCCCATTCGAGTACCTCGCGAACTCAACCTGAGTGATCAGCAGTCGATGATTCTAAAGCTAATTGATTCCAAACCGATCCTCGTCGATGAAATCATCGAACGCCCCGGCATCGAACCATCGCGTGTACTTTCCACTCTGACAATCTTGCAAATGAAAAAACTGATCGATCGCCATCCGGGAAATGTAGTGACACGATCAAAGCATGTTTAGACCATTTTCAATTGGTATCTGCAGTCGCTTGGACCTCAAATGCCCTGAAAACGCTGTGTTTGCTCCTGCCGGACGCTGCAGGTGGTTTTTGAATATGCTCTACATGACCGTGCGCGATTTT
>DOCI01000341.1:0-3311 GCA_003503535.1 Planctomycetaceae bacterium | reverse complement strand
CAATCTTATTCCAACTGTATAATTATTGCGCACAGTAATTTAGAAGGCGAAAGGTTGAAGGTTGAAGCGACTGGACGCAGAACCCAAGTCCCTGGACCAATAAAAAAACGACAGTCTGAATACAGACTGCCGTTGCTTGTTTTGGCTCAAATTCAATTTAGAATTGTTGCATTTCGAACTGTGTGGCTCGGTAAGCAGACAAATGCTTGGCTCCGGTGCCAAGAGCTTGCTGGAAGTGAGGAATGGCAGCTTCACGTCCAGTCAGGTTAGACAAGCGTAGTCCGATGAAGTAGTGTCCTTCACACTTCTGAGCGGTGGCAGCCACGGGATCTTCGGGATTGACTTTGGCGAGCAAGGCTTCGCTTTCGACTTTTCCCATCAGGTACAGTGTGACCAGATCGATCCAGTCCCGTTCTTGTTCCGGCTTAGCGAGTGTTCCAGCGAATCGATTATTGGCTTCCTGAGCTTGACCGGAAAGAACCAGAGAGGCGTAGATCCACGGATCGAGGAATCGCAGTTTGCCGTTGATGTTAATTGCCTGATCAAAATGCTTGAAGGCGACATCGTATTGTTTGAGGAAGAAGTAGGCAAAACCGAGATCGGCATGAGCCATGGGGTTTTTCGGGAAGAGTTCGATCGCTTTGCTGTAATCGGCAATCGCACCCTGAGAATTTCCCTGACGCATTTCTGCATTGGCACGCAACGCATAGATGGAAGGATTTTCTGGCTGCAGTGCAATTGCCTGGTCAAAACTTTTCTGAGCTTCAGCTGGTCGATCTGATTCCATCAACATGTAACCCAGGTTGATATGAGCCACAAAGAACTTGGGCTCAACTTCAATGGTTTTGCGGAAGTCAGCAATCGCCTGGTCTTTCTGATCGATTTCCTTGTAGAACATTCCGCGGTTGTTGTATCCGATAGGATGTTCTGGGAAAGCGGCGATGAACTGATTGAATGCCCCCAATGCTTCCTGATTCTTACCAGACATTGCATAGGCGTCAGCCATCGCAGTCAACGAAGGCATGTGTTTAGGCTCAATTTTGAGTGCTTCTTTGAAATCGGCGATTCCACGATCGATGGTTTCGTCCAATTGCAACTTTGCCAAACCTCGCTGATAGAGAATGCTGGCTCTATTGTTTGGTGGCATCTGAAGTTTATCCAGAATCTGAGTTGCAACATTAATCGAAGTTTCCGCATGCTCGGGACGTTCTTCGAGCAACGAAAGATTCGTCATGCCATACAGGTAAGGCATATAATACTCTGGTTTCTGAGATTGCGACGCTTCTATCGCAGAGCGAGCATCGGCGACACCATCGCGAACCATCGCGGCATTACCGGTTTGAAGTCCCATTTCAACACGTGAACTGGCTCGGATGAAGAGAGCAGAGTCCTGTTTCGGTGAAGATTTCAGAACTTCATTAGCCAGATTCATCGCCTGATCGTACTGACGGGAATCGTAAGCCGCCTGAGCACTCGCCAATGTGGTGGTTTGTTCCTGAGACAGGCTGACCGGTTGAGCGGAAACGCCTTGGGCGTAAACAGTTGGAGCGAGAATTAATACCGAAAACGCCGAAAGCAGTCCGGATTTCCGCAGGATTGACTTGAAACCTAGAATTTTCACGAGTTTTCCTTCCATGGAATTTAAAGTTCAATCGGCTGAGTGAAATCGGCCGTTTTTGTTTTTTGCTAACAGATTCTTCCCTGAAGCATCAGATTTATTGATATCTATGGTGCTGTTGCGTTTATATCGTCAATATGTTGATAAGGTCTGGAAATTGCGTCAATGTCAGATTTTAGAAAAATCGGCACAATGGGGTCTTTCCCCGCAGTTTGTTTTTTCGATATATTCCAAACAGTCGTAACAAATTCACAGACCTGTTTCTGCAACAAGATTTGCCAGCTTTGAGTTCATCTTCCTCCCCACTGCGAATTCTGTATGTCATCCCCACGCTTGATCAGTCAGGGGCGGAGAAACAGCTGCAATTACTGGCCTCCGGGTTGTCTGGAAGTAATTTTGATATTCGCGTGGTCGCTCTTAACCGCGGCGGTTATTACGAAAAGCATCTCAGAGACGCTGGTGCACAAGTTGACATACTGAGGAAGCGGTTTCGTATCGATCCCGTGACTCATTTTCGACTGAAGAAAATCATCAGGGAATTTCAACCAGATATCGTGCATAGCTGGTTATTTGCTGCGAATTCGCATGTCCGCCTGCTTCATAATAGAAAATCTCACTGGAAATGCGTTGTTTCGGAACGCTGTGTCGATTCCTGGAAGGCGGGCTGGCAGCTTCAGCTGGACCGACGACTCATTCGCTCGACGGACGCAATGGTGGTGAATTCGGCAAGCGTTGCGGAGTTCTATCAGCATCAGGGAGTACCGGAATCTTTAATTAAAATCATCAATAACGGGATCGAAATACCAGATAAAAGCTCCGCTGATGAATCCAGCGAAGCTCGAAAAGTCTGGCGTAAGCAGCACGGATTGCCGGAAGATGCCTACATCGTCTTATCCATTGGTCGCCTCGCGCGACAAAAGCGGCTCGATAGTTTACTCTGGGCAACGCACATGTTCAGTTTGTCGGAAAAGAATGTGCATACCGTATTCGTAGGAGATGGACCTGAGCGGGAGCGAATGTCGGAATTGATTGAAAAATATGAAATCAAAGGCTGGGCTCACTTTCTGGGACATCAAAACGAAACTGATGAATTGTTCCGTAATGCCGATGCATTTTGGCTCGGCAGCGATTTTGAAGGGCAATCGAACAGTTTAATGGAGGCGATGGCCTGGGGCTTGCCGGTTGTCGTTTCCGATATCCCTCCCAACCGAGAACTGGTGACCGATCAGGAGAACGGAGTCATCGTTCCCGCCGGAGATAGTGCAGCCTTTGCTAAAGCGATTCGTCAATTCAAGAGTGATCCCGAACTGGCGAAAAATCTTGGAGATACTGCCCGCAAGTCCATGCAGGATAAATTCTCTGTCTCGCAGATGATTGATGAGCATAAGCAACTCTATCAATCTCTGGCAGGTGAGAGTTAAAAATTCAAACAGTACTGTGAGATAGAAATCTGAAAATTGTAAATATTGAGAATGAGAACCACGGATGGACACGGATGAAAATGTGAAGGGATTGTGTTTTCAGAAATCCGCGCATGAACGATGATTGATAATTATAGGCAAAGCCATAATTGACTGGTGAAGATCTCATTGAGAAAGTGCTATTGAACCCTTCCTATCTGTGTTTATCCGTGTCCATCCGTGGTTCAAAAAATATTGACCTACGATGATGAAAAATTTAAAGGCAAACAATG
>DOCI01000049.1:330-3608 GCA_003503535.1 Planctomycetaceae bacterium | reverse complement strand
TGAGCTATCGCAACTGGGTTCGCAGTGGAGGCTTTCATCGCTATCGGGTTCCTTTGAAAGTCTGGCCGATTGATCTGCCACTTCCTTCTGAAAATACCGTCTTGCGATACGATTCCAATGAAAAAGAATTATCGTGCCGGGGAGCATTGCCAGCGGATATTGTTGAAAAGCTCACCGTGATGACGGTTGATCTGGAATTTCATCAGGCATTAAAGACACTATTCGAACAGTCTCATTTGCGACCGATTTCCGACTGGGAAGCCTATAACGAACAGACTGGACTTGTACCGGAAACCGTTTCCGATTTGATGGTTCGCATGGAAGTCTCAGCGGCTTCTCCTCAATCGCAAATACGCTTGCGACTGAACGATGGGTGGTATGATTTTCAATGCCGTTTCGATTTTTCAAAACGTATCGCTGAGCTCTCTTTACATGGGCAAAAGAAGATTCTGCGCGTCGGCGATTTACCAGACCTGCCATTCGAGGAAATGATCGAAATCGAGATGTCGGTTATGGATCGCCAGGTGCTCGTTGCCCTGAACGGCGAAGTGCTCTTTGAGCCCTATGCCTATCGAGCTGAAAAAGAAGTCCGCGACACGGTTGTCGAACCGATTCACATCCTTTGTCAGGATGGCCCAGTTTCCATCTCTCGGTTGCAGGTCTTCCGCGATATCGCCTACCGCAAAAGCTCTGATGATCTCGACATTAGCGAATCCTCACCCCAATATCCCATTCGTCCGGAAGAATACTTCGTTCTGGGAGACAACTCAATTGTTTCCATCGACAGCCGATACTGGCCAAAAGGATCTGTGAAACCGTCCCTGATTATTGGCAGGCCCATCGTATTACATTTGCCTTCGCGTAAGCAGACGATTGAAATCGGGTCCTTGAAATCTCAAATCCGGGTTCCCGATTTCGAGCGAGTCCGCATGTTGCGATAACACCAGGATCAACAAGAGTTGACTGCCGTTTCTGAAACTGTCACGAAGCAGATTCATTTGAGACGAAACAGCAACAAAGTGAGAATCCGAATTGATTATCGAGTCTTGTCAGGCGTTTTGTGTCGTTGGAGCTTCGTAGTGATAGAGCGATTGTGTTTTGACAATCGCACATTCTTCCGGGTAGAGATGGAAGGTGTGAATGCCGATCGCTTCAGGAAGTGGGTCGACATTAATGTAGCTCAACGGAGGCGAAAGATCGAATTCCGTTTCTGGTAATGCATGCGCCAATGTCGCACCAGAAGCCTGCTTCCAGGATTCCTGCTGGATCCGTCGAAAAGCATCGGGATCGAGGTATTCACAGTCGAAACAAATCTGCACGACGATGCCACTATCCAATTTATATCGCAAGCTTCGCGGCTGATCTGTGGAGTACAGACACAAACGTTTAATGCGTGGCAAATCTACACTGCGCCAGTCCAGAACTTCAGTGAACGTGTTCTCGCGAGTGTGGTACTCGATGACATGACCGCTGGTCGTTAAATTGACAGCCGACTGATAATGCTCGCACTGATGTTCATAACGTTCCAGGACATCGAACAACTCAGGATGTAATGGGCGGGCAAACAGGCTAACCGCCATCTCAGCTGTCTGAGGACGTGACGTCGAAAATTTCATAAGAGTCTCTATGATCGCCGAGCAAGCCCGGGGGAATTGTTTGAAGTCATCAACCCATTTCAGAAACGGGAAGACCAGAGTTTATTGTTTTCTCTCGATTGAGGAAAGGCGTCTCGCAGAGAATTTTGCGACTCAAAAAACTCGAATAAAATAAGCCCTGTTCGATCTTGACAACGCTAAGACAAGATGAACAGGAACAGAGACGATCTGCTCCAAATCAAGTTCCGCGTTATGCCTGAGTAAATGCAATGCTTTAGGGAATTCACCACACATACGAAGTTATACTGCATTTAGAAATGCTCAAGAGCCTATTCAAAAATTACCTGCAGCGTTCAGCAGGAGCAAACACAACGTTTTCAGGATATTTGGTGTCTATGCGACTGCAGATACCATTTGAGAATGGTCTCATTTATCCTTTTTCCACGGGATTGATCAGTTGGCCAATATTCGAGATTTCAATCGTGACAATATCGCCCGATTCCAGTGTGAATTCGTCGGGTGGGATGATTCCAGTTCCCGTCAGCAGGACGGCTCCGTTGGGAAAGTCCATCTCTTTGCCTAGCCAACTGGCGAGTTCATCGAGCGTGCGATTCAATTGATCAAGTTTGGTTTCGCCTGAAAAAACCTGTGCCTTATTTCTCTCGATGCCCAGTTTGATTTCTACAGAAGAGAGATCAAGATCTGTAGAACCCAGAGTCACACAGGGGCCGAGGGAACAACATTGATTGTAAACTTTGGCCTGAGGCAAATAAAGTGGATTTTCCCCTTCAATGTCACGAGCAGACATATCATTTCCGATGGTATAACCACACACATGCATTTCCGGGGTCAGGTAAATTGCAAACTCCGGCTCGGGAACCGACCAGGAACTGTCGTTCCGCACACGAACCGGATCCTGATGCCCTACGACCCGCTGAGCAGTCGCTTTGAAAAATAACTCCGGGCGATCCGCAGAATAAACCAGATCATAATGCGAGGCCGCATGTTCGGACTCTTCCATGCGCGCCTGCTGACTTCGTTTATAGGTCACACCAGCCGCCCAGACTTCCTGCTGATCGACCGGTGCCAGAAAATGAACTTCCTCAATCGCTACAGGAGCAACGTTCGTATCAATCAGAAAGTTCGCCAGACCCGCTGGATCCGGACTGTGCAGAATGTCGGTGAGCCGCTGGACATTCTGAACCTGTGAAAAATCGAGAACCCGCACGGCAGACTCTTCGACAACGACAACATGAATTTCCTGATTCGGCAGCAGCACACGGGCTAACTTCATCGAACGCTCTCCGTGGAGAAAAACTTAAAAGGGATAGAAATTGAGTGGCCCTATTGTAGAAAGTCTTGCGACAAGGTTGAAGCAGGAGGGGAGAGAAGGCGGAAGGATGAAGGCGAAAGGTGAAAATTATCGCAGGATATTAAGAACAGTTGGATGGCTGGGGTCGCAGCGAAGCGGAGCCCCCAGATCGTGGGATTTCATCAGTAATCTGAACCCGACGCGTCAGCGAGGGGACGGCTTTCAAATAACATTTGGATGAGCTCAAATACTCAAGTTGCTTTACTGATTTCTGAAAAATCTTGAGATCCTGGAATCCGTTAATTTCGCATTTGATATTATTGCGACCCCTAAATCATGCTTGCCCTGCTGCGCGATGCAAGCATGGCACC
>DOCI01000049.1:0-237 GCA_003503535.1 Planctomycetaceae bacterium | reverse complement strand
CGCGATGCAAGCATGGCACCCGATTTTTTTATAGAAATCTCAGTCCAGATATTCTGCCATCTCCAGTTTCTGTTGATTGTATTTCAGATCGCCTGCCAGATTTTTGAACTCGTGCGGATCAGTGCGATGATCGTAGAATTCCTCCGATCCATCGGCGTAGCGGATGTATCGAAAATCTCGGGAACGGACTGCATGATCATTAGCTGAGAGTGAGGTGATGACGGGAGGTCTCTGGAA
>DOCI01000293.1:24540-24870 GCA_003503535.1 Planctomycetaceae bacterium | reverse complement strand
TCCAGATAAGGCTGTTTGACATTCTTATAAACCTCGGCACAGGAAACGCCCGCTTTGAGAGTCTCTTCTCCCGCTTTCATACCTGCCTGGCAAATCGCAAACAATTCTTTCTGACCTTCCGTCGGTTCGGTAACCGCAAAGGTGTTGGTGAAGTCACTACGATAGCCGCATAGAACGACCGAGTAATCCAAGACGAACAGATCGCCAGCCTGCAGTTTGTAATCGGTTGGCAAGCCCCCCTGTTTCGGTGAGGTCGGCGTGCAGGCGCGGAAGTCGCCGTAAACGAGACCTGGACGGCCGGCTGCTGCGATGGCCGCCTTTTGAACTTCT
>DOCI01000293.1:23651-24380 GCA_003503535.1 Planctomycetaceae bacterium | reverse complement strand
GTGAACTTCTCGATAAATTTCGAACTCAGAAATCCCTTCCCGGATCACTTCACGGGCGCGAGCCTGACCGGCAGCCCCGGCTTTCATGCAGACTTTCATCAACTCGATTTCATCGGGATCTTTGCTGCGTCGCATCGATCGCAAAGTTGTTCCCAGATCGAGTGACGTTGAGCATTTGTTTTTCTTATCCGATTCTCCAGAGACCGAATGCGATTCACGATCAGAAGCAAGCACTTCCCACGCTCCAACAGGCAACCACTCCGCTTCGACAGAACCAGAACGTCCGTAGAGTCGCTCCGAAACCTGCTTAACCGCATTGAATAATGCGTGATCGCGATTGATGACCGAATGCTTGTGATCGTACCAGGGTTCAATCACTTCATGATCGACATGCGCTTCCGCGGCAGCTGAGCGGACTGAGAAATTATCTCCCAGCAAAGTCGCGCCACGATCTCGTTCGAGCAGTAGTAAGCATCGTTCTCCCAGTGAAAAACTGAGCGGCTGGACCATGAAGTTCGAGAGATATTGCACGTGACGCGGATCAGCGATCAGCAACCATTCTAAATGTTCAGGCACGTTGCCCCACAGACGTTCGCGTCGTTTTTGGCAACCTTCTTTTGTCAGCATGATAATTCCTTAAACTATTTCAATAATATGGGGTGGCGGGGGCGCTCCGCTTTAGCGCAAGCCCCCGGAATTTCTGTGATTCGGGGGCTTCTCATCGAGAAC
>DOCI01000293.1:20656-23563 GCA_003503535.1 Planctomycetaceae bacterium | reverse complement strand
CTAAGTCTCTATTCAATTCCCTGCGAGGCCAACCAGCGTTCGGCATCCAGTGCCGCCTGACATCCACTGCCGGCTGCGGTGATGGCCTGTTTGTAGTAATCGTCGGCGACATCCCCGGCTGCGAAAACTCCTTCGACACTTGTGTTCGTTCGGAACGGGACCGTCCATTTGACATATCCGTTTTCGTGGGTTTCGATTTGACCACCCAGGAAATCGGTATTCGGTGTATGTCCAATCGCTGCAAAATAACCGGTTACTGCGAGCTCTTCCGTTTTGCCTTCTTCAATCGAACTTTCAATACGAACGCCCGTCACACCTTTCTTCTCGTCGCCGAGAACTTCATTGATGACTGAGTTCCACTTCACTTCAATTTTCTCACTCGCCAATGCCCGTTCCGCCATGATTTTACTGGCACGGAATTCATCGCGACGATGGACGATGTAAACCTTGGAAGCGAACTTCGTCAGGAATGTCGCCTCTTCCATTGCAGAATCTCCCCCGCCGACCACAACCAGCGGCTGATCACGGAATCGTGGCAGGGCTCCGTCGCATACTGCACAAGCCGAGACACCCATGTTTTTATAGCGTTCTTCAGAATCGAGGCCGAGATAGTTCGCACGAGCTCCGGTCGCAATAATCACAGCATGAGCGACAAACTCTTCTCCCTTGAGCGACTTCAGCTTGAAGGGACGTTCGGAAAGATCGCAGCTCACGATATCATCCGTAATCACTTCGGTCCCGAAGTTCGTCGCCTGCTTCCGCATCAGTTCCATCAATTCTGGACCACTGACACCTTTCTTATGATGCGTCGATTTCAATTCTTCTGCTTTACGTTCTTCGAAAGCCGTCTCGAAATAGCTGGTCATGTCTCCTGATGGAAAACCCGCATAGTTCTCGACTTCGGTCGTCAAAGCCAACTGACCTAGCGGAAGAGTCCCTTTAAGGCGGTTATCTTCCGTGAAAGCCCCTTCGAAAACGAGAGGCTCCAGATTGGCACGAGCCGTATAAATGGCGGCAGACCAGGCAGCTGGCCCCGAACCAATGATGATGATATTACGTGGTTTATTTTCAGCCATGAGGGCGATCCTTGCTTGAAACAGTACAAAGTCTTTTTGTTGAGTGAGTTGAAAAAGACGAAAAATCGGCTGTGAAGTTCATTCCGAGCAGCTGTGCTGGAGACTCAATGAGAAATTTTCTGATATCTCAATATGAACCATAATAATTACGCTTCTCAGCGGCAACTGTGAGCAAGTTCGCAATTAAGCGTGAGTTGTTCCAAACTGCTCTTTTCAAAATCCGCTAAATTCACAAGATTATGTCATCCAATATCAGCAATTTAGACTATTAGCTCACTCAGGGACTCAGGAATCGATGGCCATTCGCTTTTATAACTCGCTCACAAACCAGACCGAAGACTTTCAGCCCCTCGAAGCAGGCGTTGTTCGCATGTATTCCTGCGGGCCGACCGTTTACGACTTTGCACACATCGGAAACTTCCGATCTTTCCTCTTTGCCGACCTGATCCGTCGATTTCTGGAAGTGATGGGCAATGATGTCACGCATATCATGAACATTACCGATGTTGGTCACATGACCGATGATCATCTCGCGGATGGCGGCGGCGAAGACAAAATGGAAGCAGCCGCCAAACGGCTCAAGGAAGATAAGAAATCGGGCAAGGTGCCGGATGGGGCCATCGAAAATCCCGATGATCCTTATCAGGTCGCCCAGTTCTTTACCGATGCCTTCCTCGAAGATTCCCGCAAGCTCGGCCTGAAAATTGCCTTTGAATACCCCCAGAACATTCCGCATGCGACCAATCATATCCAGGACATGCAGGAGATGATCGATGAGTTGATCAAAAGTGGGCATGCGTATGTCGGGCCGGATGGAGCCGTGTATTACAGTGTGGAAAGCTTCCCTAAATATGGCTCGCTGAGTGGAAACACGCTCGATCAATTGCGGGAAGGTTCTGGTGGCCGAGTTCAACAAAACGATCAGGCCAGCAAAAAGCACCCGGCTGACTTCCTGCTTTGGAAGCCCGATCAGTCGCACATTATGAAATGGGATTCTCCCTGGGGAATGGGGTATCCCGGCTGGCACATCGAGTGTTCTGTCATGGCTCGTAAACTTTTGGGTCGAGATGTCATCGATATTCATACAGGCGGAGAAGATCTCATCTTCCCGCATCATGAGTGTGAAATTGCTCAGAGTTGTGGAGCTTCTGGCGAAGATCATTTTGCTCGCTTTTGGATGCACGCCCGCTTTTTGATGGTCGAAGGCGAGAAAATGTCCAAGAGTAAGGGGAACTTCTACACGGTTCGCGATGTCCTCGGCGGCAAAGTGACTGGCCGTGAAGTTCACCCGGCTGTTTTGCGGTACGAGTTGATTCGCTCTCACTACGGAAGCAATATGAACTTCACCGAAAAAGGACTGAAGGACTCCGCCGCAGCCGTGCGAAAGCTGAATGAGTTCAATGCGATGCTCGAAGCCAAAACTGGTGGCGAAGTCGCTCAAGTTGATAATACCCATCCTGTGCTGGCAGGTTTCCTCGGAGCACTCTCCGACAATCTCAACATTTCCGGAGCACTGGGAGTGCTCTTCCCCTGGATGTCGGGCCCTCATGAAAACCCGCAGGAATCTCTGGCAGTGCTGCGAACGATCAACCGCATTCTTGATGTCGCTCCGATGGAACACGCGGAAGAATTGCAATCGGAATCGAGTGATGCAGGCGGATTTGATCCTGCCGAATTGTGCAAAGGCATCGACGATGCCCGTGCCAATAAAGATTACGGCCGGGCAGACGAATTGCGAAACCAACTTCAGGATGCCGGTTATGAAGTGAGAAACTCGCCTGAGGGAACCATCGCAACAAAACAGTTGGCGTAAAATATTAACAACAGTCGA
>DOCI01000293.1:18279-20540 GCA_003503535.1 Planctomycetaceae bacterium | reverse complement strand
GTCGCCTTTGTGGTTGCTTTCGTATTCATGACTTGATATTCGTATTCGTATCACAATTTTTCGATGCGTTTAACGAAAGCGACACCCATGACTCGATTTGCTCTCGCGCTGATGATCATGCTGGTCACCAACGTCTGCACTGCTCAGGACACGCTCAACTTCCCTCATCTGGGAGAAGTTTTGCGAATGGATGATGCCGTCAACAAAATCATTCCAAAGGATGCGGTGATTGAAGTCGTTGCTTCCGGCTTCGACTGGACCGAAGGCCCTGTCTGTGTGCCGGGCAATCCGGGGCATCTGCTGTTTTCGGACATTCCTCAAAATGCGGTTTATCGCTGGGATGAAGGCGAGGGGATTTCGCTCTTCATGCAGCCGAGTGGTTACACAGGAGTCGCTGACTATGGCGGAGAGCCGGGCTGTAATGGATTAATGCTCGATGCTCAGGGTCGGCTCACTTCCTGCGAACACGGTGACCGTCGCCTTTCGGTTCTCACCAAAGAGGGCGGTAAACGAACGCTCGTCGATAATTACGAAGGCAAACGGCTCAACAGCCCGAACGATCTCATCTTCCATTCCAAAGGAGATTTGCTCTTTACTGATCCCCCTTACGGCTTACCGAAACGCTGGGACGATCCCCGTCGTGAACTCGACTTTTGTGGTGTCTATCGATTAACTCCCGATAAACAGCTGACTTTGCTGACAAAAGAGATGACTCGCCCGAACGGTATTGCATTGTCTCCGGACGAGAAAACTTTATACCTGGCTCAATCGGATCCTGAAGCCGCTTTGTGGAAAGCGTTTCCGATCAATAAAGATGGTTCGCTCGGCAATAGTCGCGTTCTACATGATGCGACAGAATCAGTCGACAAACTCCCCGGCTTGCCCGATGGGATGGCAGTTGCCTCAGACGGAACCCTTTTCGCAACCGGCCCCGGTGGTGTTTACATCTTCACACCAGAAGGCAAATTGCTCGGCCGCATCAGCACGGGCGAACGCACATCCAATTGCACCTTCGGCGGAGCAGACGGCAAAACTCTTTACATGACTGCCGACATGTATATTTGCCGGATCAAGACGAACCTGACGGGATTGTCTCATAAGTAAAAACGAGGCGAGCCGAGTCAGTCATGGCTCGGGTTTGTCATGATGATTGTGCGATATTCACAAAAAAGTGTGTCGTTGCTGACTCGAACCCACCCGAGTCATGACTGACTCGGCTCGCCTTTAATCGACATGCTGATTCCCCGGAACTTCGTTGCCTTTATTATCGTAATACAATTCCTTGATCGCACCATCCCGCCAGACAATGACTGGAGTGCCTGTTCGTCGGGCACGTTCAATGACTTCTTTACTGGCTTCCAAAAATGCTTCATCGGCAAGGATTGCCAGTTCATTTTTTTTGTTCTGATCCTCAAACATTGTAATTACCTTAAGGTATCTTGAAATTGTGAGAATAAGAGTGGCTCAATAATCTTAACATTGCTGTTAATTTTGTAAGCGATATGTAATGGTGGATTACTTGAGGACAGATAAAGCTGCCATTCATCACAAATCTTTTGGTAATATTTATCGAAATTTTGTAAGCCAGCTATGTATCGTCTTCGAATATCTGATTCTGGGATATCATGCCCGCCCTGCAGGACTCGGAATTTTACACGTGCAACTGCAAGTTCAGGGCTTGGTACCCACAAAAAAAATATCACGATTCGATAACCACTCAGCCTTAACTTCTTAAATAAGCGAATATAACCTCGTCCGGAAAGTGTGGTTTCAAAACTGAAGTCTATTCGTTTTGATATTGTTTCCTCGATTCGCCGCAGAAAAAGCCTTCCGGCTGTGAAATTTTGCGATTCTGGATTGAACGGGGATAATCCCGCTGCGATCAGATCGGCATTTAAAAATTCTGTACAGGAGACTTTTTGTGGCAGGAATTTTGTGGCAAAAGTCGTTTTTCCAGCACCGTTAGGACCTGCAATCACGTAAACCGTCGGTGGCTTCTCTGTTTCCGTCATATTTTCATGTTATCGCGTTGTGGAATCACTTGGAATTTGATTCCTTAATTCTAACCGATTCAATCCGCAAAATGCGATCTGCATTTCTGATTCAATACGCACGACTCTCTTTAATTTTATAAAATCGCCGCATCAGCAAAACTAAACTCTTGCGAGATGTGTCCCCGGCATGGCAGAGTGGGAGAAAGACCTTTTTCTCGAAATTCGCTGCCGCTGCAGAATTCCTGCCCGGCTGAGGGGACATCGACC
>DOCI01000293.1:16927-18195 GCA_003503535.1 Planctomycetaceae bacterium | reverse complement strand
GACCGTGCCGTATTCTCAATTATTCCTCACCAGTTGCCTCACTCTGGGAGTGATCAGTTCAACTTTAACTCCCGAGCTTTACGCTCAGAAAAAGCCCAGCCCGCCTGCGACTCAGGATTTGAGCGCTGTCGATAGTGATTTCCGCTATCAGGGCGAATACATGGGCACCTTGCCGGACGGTGAGAATTCCTTCTATCGCAAGAAAGTCGGCCTGCAGATTGTCGCTCGCGGCAACGGAAACTTTGATGCGGTCCTCTACGACGGCGGACTGCCTGGCGATGGCTGGAATGATGAACCAGCAGAACGTGCGATTGCTCAACTACACGACGACGTTGTCACGGCAACCGTTGGCGATTACATGATTGAAGTCGCGGGGAACATCGCGACGTTCTCCAATTCAGATGGAGAAACACTCGGCGAACTTCGTAAGTACGATCGCCGTAGTGCCACAATCGGACTGTCTGCTCCAGCCGATGCGGTCGTCCTGTTTAATGGTGAGAAGAACGACCTCTGGAAGAACATGAATGTCACCAAAGACGGCTTGCTCGAACAGGGTTGCGAAACGGTCGACACCTTTGGCGACTTCACACTGCATGCCGAGTTTCGTCTGCCTTACAAACCTCTTGGTGAAGGACAGGATCGTGGAAATAGCGGTTTCTACCTTCAACGCCGTTACGAAGTACAGGTGCTCGATTCTTTCGGCGATATGCTCGAATTCAACCACTGTGGAGCCATTTACCGCATCAAAGCTCCCGATTTAAATATGTGCCTGCCTCCACTGAGCTGGCAGACTTACGACATCGACTTCCGTTCTGCCCGCTTTGACGAAGAAGGTAATAAGACCGAAAACATGAAAATTCGCGTCCGTCAAAACGGAATCGTGATTCATGATGCGGTCGAGATCGAATCGAAAACGGGAGCCGGTAAACCGGAGGGACCAGAGCCGTTGACGATTCTTCTGCAGGATCACGGAAATCCGGTCCGCTATCGAAACATCTGGCTCGTTAACGGAGATCCATACGAGCGGGAATCTAGCGAAGAATTGACTCCAGCCGAAAGTTATGTCGACGGATACTACCGTGGTCGCGGAAGAGGATTCCGCAGCTTCAATTACGGCCCGCGGTATCCTTATGCCGCCGAATACTGGCCTTATACCTGGAACTACCGTTACGCTCCACTAGCACCACCGGCTCCAATGTATATGGTGCCGAATTATGATCTTCCGCCTTATCCGTATGTCTATTAAATAAGTATTACCCGGGTGGCGG
>DOCI01000293.1:16300-16836 GCA_003503535.1 Planctomycetaceae bacterium | reverse complement strand
AACATCACTAATTTCCTAAATTCTATCAATTTCCCTGAACCGTTGTTGATCTTTCCCCGTTGATGACGTGAGATACATCAGTATCTCTTTGTACTTGTCTTGCGAGGTCATCGGATGGAAAGTTTATTTACGTGGTGCGCGGTACTGGGGGGCACGATTTTCGCCGTCCAGTTTGTCATGCTGCTCATCGGTCTGGATGGCAGCGGCGATCTCGATTTTGATGCACCCGATCTGGATGTGCCGGATTTGGACGCTCCAGAATTTGGTGAAGAAGCGTCAGTCAGTTTTAAAGATGCCGAGGTCGATTACGATCACTATTCTGATGCTCTTACACATTCGGATAGCTGGTTAGTCGGTATCGTGACGTTTCGTTCGCTAGTTGCGGCGATAGCTATCTTCGGTTTGACAGGTTTGGGGGCCAGTCAGCATTTACCGCAAGGGAAGGCGTTTGCTGTCGCAGCCCTGGCAGGATTTGGAGTGTTGTATCTGGTTGGTTGGAGTTTCAAGAAGTTATATCAACTTAAATCTGATGGAAC
>DOCI01000293.1:10403-16140 GCA_003503535.1 Planctomycetaceae bacterium | reverse complement strand
AACTTCAGATACGAAGGGCTGCACGGGAACGGTTTACTTAACGATTCCTGCCAATAATTCCGGCCCAGGGAAAGTGACGGTTTCTGTTGCGAATCGAACAATGGAGTATCGAGCGATCACACAGGGAGAGATGCTGAAAACTGGCACTCCAATAGTGGTCACAAAAGTAGTCTCGGAAGACACTGTTGAAGTTCAATCACAAGTTGCCGTAACTGCCGACGCCGATAACGCGACGACCTCAGTTTAAGCATCCTTAATATTTGATGAGGTGAATCATGCTCGGAACAACTTTCCTGCTGGCTGCTGGATTGGAGGATATTTTTTTCTCCTTCTATACTGCTGTGGCCGTAATTGTCGTCGCAATCGTGATCAGCATCGGGCTGTTCCTGGCAAGTCGTTATAAACGCTGCCCCAGCAATAAGATCCTGGTGATCTATGGTCAGGTTGATAAAGGTCAATCGGCTACAACGGTGCATGGCGGTGGAAAACTCGTCTGGCCGATTATTCAGGATTACGCCTACCTTTCCCTGGAACCGATTCAAATTGAAGTTCCTCTCAAGGACGCATTGTCCAGTGAAAACATTCGTGTGAATGTGCCTTCGGTTTTTACGGTCGCAATCGGAACCGAACCTCAATTGATGCAAAATGCGGCTATCCGATTACTCGGATTGAATTCGATGCAGGTCAAAAAGCAGGCTGAAGATATGATCTTTGGTCAGATGCGTCAGGTGATAGCTTCGATGCTGATCGAAGATATTAACCGCGACCGCGAACAGTTCCTGAGCAGTATTCAGAACTCACTCGAACCGGAACTGCGTAAGATCGGTCTCGTACTGATTAACGTGAACATTACCGACATCACCGATGAATCGGGCTATATCGAAGCGATTGGTCAGAAAGCTGCTTCGGAAGCGGTTCAGAAGGCCCGCGGGGATGTGGCCGAGCAGGAAAAACTCGGAGAAGTCCGCGTTGTTGCTGCAGATCGTGACAAGTTAATTCAAGTCGCCAATGCTCGTCGTGAACAGGAAATCGGGATTCGTGAAGCCGAGAGGGAGAAGACGGTTCGAGTTGCCGAACTCTCTAAGGATGAAGAATACGGTAAGCAGAAAGCTCTCTTTGAGCAGGAAACTCTGGTTGCCGATGCGAATCGTCAAAAACGTGTTTCAGTCGCCAATGCGAACGCGGAAGCGTTCAAAGGAGAGGCCGGGGCGGATGCCGAAGTAGCCGAAGCTCAGGCAACCTTGCAGGTGAAAAGAGCCGAGGCTTACGAACGATCCAAAACCCGTGAAAAAGAAGCCGAAGCCTACGTTCTGGAAGCGCAAAACCGGGCAATGGCCAAAGCGGCGATCGCGGAAGCGGAGAAGGTTGAAGCCGAGCAGCGTGCCAAACTCGAAGCTCCAGCGAAAGCGGAAAAAGCTCGCACGATCGTCGATGCCGAAGCAGCAGCTGCCAAACGGAAACTGGATGCCGATGCCGAGGCCGCTGCGATCTTCGCCAAACTCGAAGCCGAGGCTCGGGGGCAATACGAAATGCTTGCCAAGAAGGGGGAAGGTTTACGGGAAATTATCAGTGCCTGCGGCGGCTCCAAAGAAGCCTTCCAGATGCTGCTCCTCGAACACCTCGACAACCTGGCCGATGCGTCTGCCAAAGCGATCTCGAATATCAAATTCGACAAAGTCGTCGTCTGGGACAACGGTTCCGGCAAGGGAGACTCCACCAACGTCTCCAACTTCCTGCAGGGCATGTCCCGCACTTTACCACCGATGCTGCAGGTCATGAAAGATATCGGCGGCGTCGAACTGCCCGAGACTTTCGTGAAAATGACGGGCGAAAACGGTGAGGCTGAACCAGTCGTCGAAAACCGCATCAAACCCGATGATTCCAAGAATGTTGCCAAAACAGAGAATGGGAACAAAACAGAGAAGAAGAATCGCGAGACGACGTAAAGACCTTGCCCAAAGAATTTCCTGAAGACCACATGAGTAATCATGTGGTCTTTTTTATTGACATCAATGAAGTTCATTCATGGGAATCGTCGACAGGTAGATCGACGTCTTACCTTCGTGGCTGGAGTAGTAGGTCATCCAGAGTTGACCATTGTAGTTGACGAATCCGGGATAGCTTGTGTCGCCTCCGCTGGGGAATTCGATCAGTTCTTTGAAGTGTCCCTGCAAATCGACTTCTGCCAGAATCGTTTTGACTGGTCCTTGATACTTCCGCGTGCCGGCAATCAGTTTTCCATTCTCAAGTACGATGAAATTGGGGCCTCCCAGTCGCTGGTCGAGTTCTTTGAGCGTCCAGTCATTGTAAGGAGTATGAGCGTTTCCGATGATGCCGTGTGCTTTCCCTTTTTCACGACGAAGCAGCATCACCATCGTGCCATCCTTGAGAAATCGAAGCGTGGCTTCATTGGGGGAATCCTCAATTTCAAAACTTTTGACATTCTCATAACTGATGCCATCACTTGTCTTCACCAGATGCAGTCCATACTTTACGCCCGCCTGATTGCTCTGATACATGATTCCATAACCTGAATTTTCATGCCAGGTGACACGCCACAGCCAGTCGAAATTCGTCCGGATCGCAGGATCCATTTTGATAGGAGTCAAAGAGGAAAATGTCTGGCTGCCTGATTCCAGAAAGCAAACGCGAGGTTCCCGTTTGAGGATTTTTGTTCCCTCGTAATAGGAACCGCCAATCAGCAGCATGAGACGGCCGTCGGGCGTGATTGATAATTTCGGATCGCGCAAATCAACTTCATCTTCTGAGATCAGTGCGACCGACTTCCATTGCATCCCATCAGCTGAAGTCAGCACACGAATCTCACCATCACGACCATTCTCTCCCGGCACATGTCCAGTCCCTTCACGGAAGGTACAGAAGAATTGATCGTCGAACCTCACAAGATCCGTAAATGCGTTGTGATTCGCCTGATCCCATATTTTTCGTACTTCATATTTGAGGGGCTTGTCTTCTGCCGCTATGGAATCTGTACCGATCAGAGTGACTGTCAAACAAGTTAACAGGAGCATACGAATTGAGAGATGTTCGTATTTCTGAATCAAACGCATAGAATCAACCCTTTTGTGTCCAGAGATTAAAAATCGCTAACATAACCTATCTTATGTCAAAATGATCTGGGGTGGCGGGGGCGCTCCGCGTCAGCGGAAGTCCCGGGAAGTTAACGCTTTGGAGGCTTCTCTTCGAGAGCGCCCCCGCCACCCGGCTATTAATAACGACCAGAATGAATTCAATTTCGATTATTGTGAGGAGTTCTAAGCCAGTGGCATCTCACTGGCTTTCAATAACGCTTCCTGAACAGCAATGTCATGGCTTGTAGAATAAAAAGTGGGTTCTTCTCCGCGAATGACGGCTGCGAAGTGCTGAAGGTCGCCGTCATACCGGCCCGTTGATTTTGGTAGATCGATTTGATGTGTCCCTTTTTGAAAACCTTCCGTCTCTTCTTCCAGAGTCAACAGAAGTTGATGAGGTTCCAGGGGTTCGATTTTGATAGTACCTTTGTTGCCGCAGACGATGAATTGTCGCCGTCGTCCTCCGCTAACTTCGACGACGGAACTGCGAATCGTCGCTGTCGCTTTGGGATATTCAAAAACCGCCAGACAGTTATCCATCAGGTTGTCGTACTCTGGGCGTGTATTTTTATTGAAAGCTGTCACACGATCAGGAGGTCCCAGAACCGTCACCACAGCGTCAATAATATGACAACCCAGTTCAAACATGGAACCGCCGGAATACTGTGCCAATTCCTTCCGCGTCGCATCATTCACTTTTTTGCTCATCTCGCAATGAACCTGATGCACATCTCCCAGCCAGCCTGCTCTTATCGCTTTGAACAGAAACTGAAAAGCCGGGTTACTGCGATACATGTAACCCATTTGAATCATTAATTGTTTTTCATCAGCTGCACGACAGATCCTGCGAAAATGCTCGAGCGAAGTTCCTGCTGGTTTATCGAGATGAATATGCTTTCCCGCCTGAATACATTTTTCGGCGACGGGGAGCAGATCGTCAATCTCGGTTTCGACGGCAATTCCCTGCACATCGGAAATCGACAGCAGTTCCGTTTCGGACAACCATGTCAGGCCACTGTAATCATCTGTGGATTGCATTCGGTTCCGTTGCTGCGGATCGTTTTCTACAACACCGACGACTTCAAACAGTTCGGGGAATTTGCGGAAGGTCGCCATCTTTCCGCCCGCGTGGGCATGCTTCGTGCCGATCTGACCGACTTTGACAGGAGGACGATTAGAGTTGCCTGCCAGCGAAATAACTGGACTGGCCAGTAAAGTGGCCGCTGAAGTCTTAAGAAAGGTTCGTCGATTCGATTCAAGCATACGATACCAATTTCAAGTATGGTTTGTAGGTATTGGTGATTAGTCACTGTTACTTGATCAATTCCCTTGCCTCACCGGCGGCTTCACTTTCGGGAGCTTCGTCGATTGCTTTCTGCAAATACTCATTCGCCTTGGGAGATTTGATTTCAAGTAATTGTTTCGCCAGACGCAAATAAGCGGCTGCTTTTTTGGGGTCTCCTGATTCCGTTTTAGCAGGCATTGAAGGCTTGGCAGGAGTTGTCTCGCGATTTCCCAAACGTTCCTGAGCCAATGCTGCCACAGCAGTGTCAGGATATTGCTGAATCAGTTCTTTGTAGATGTCAGCCGCTTCGCCCCGTTTGCGGTCTTCCCGTAACTGATCCGCAGAAAGCAACTGCTCGGCTTGAGCAATCAACGTTTGATTCGCTTCCTCTGCAGTCAATGTTTCCTCAACCTGCTGAATTTTCGCCAGCAGTTCCCGCGAGGTTTGACAGGTTTGCTTCAACTGAACGAGCTCAACAACAGCGGCGAAATCGACTGGGGTCTCTTTCAGCTTTTCATCGAGCTTCGCAATTTGATCGGTGACCAGAACTTCAATCTGACTTTTGACATCCATCATGGTCTTCGCTGTTTGAGCGTAGCAGTCTTTGAACTCGTATGGCATCGCAATTTCGATTGCTCCTGCCAAATCGTCTTTTTTCAGCAGGCCTTGAATCTTCGTGAGATCCCGGCTCAAATCGCGAGCTTCGGTTGTTGTGAGGATTCGTCCCGATTTGTCGAGATAGCGTTTCAAAAACCCTTCCATATCAGAAGGTTTACCACTGGCGGAATAGAGTTTTTCACCATCGGCTCGGAAAACAAAGACCGCTGGAACGCCCGTGCCATCAAATTCAAAAACGCGTTTGGCAATATCCCAGACGGGAGTATCAACATCGATTTTGAGGATCGCAAAATTCTTCTGAAGAGGTTGCAGTTCTGGAGAAGTCGCCAGTTCCTGAGACATTTCCCGGCAGTAAACACACCAGTCCGCCCCGGCAATGACCAGAGCCGGCTTGCCGAGTTGCGTCATTTGCGCCTTGAGCTCATTCAAATTTCGTACAGAATCTGCCTGAGCGGACAATTGAAAGAGTGAAACTCCCAGTATTGCTACTAGAAAACAGAAGATACGTCTCATGAACTAATCCGTTCTAACATTGGCAATTTCCATTGATCAAATCGATCACCATCACGATACATGGTTCTTGTTCACCTGACAAACAAGTATTGCACCGAGAAGTCAAAATGTGGTGATGCTGGGAAGTGAAAATTTTGAATCCAAATTGAATATCTTCAATGTGATCAAGCTAACGGGAAGCTAAACCTTCTGGATACAAAAATAAATCACGCAAAGGCGCAAAGCCGCA
>DOCI01000293.1:0-10266 GCA_003503535.1 Planctomycetaceae bacterium | reverse complement strand
TGCGGCTTTGCGCCTTTGCGTGAAACAATATCTTAACTGTTATGTTAAGGCATTCTGTTATTAAACTATTCCAAGTCTAATAGCGAGTTGTGCCCTCCAAATTCGTATCTTTCCGAGAACCACATGAGAACTGGTTATGTCTCCACTCCCTGAACGATTACAATTCGAGAGCGGAGTGAGTCGGGCGGTCGCTGGTGACTTCGGTTGCTGGAGGAAAGTCCGGGCTCCACAGGAGACGGTGGTGGGTAACGCCCACCGTTCGTGAGAATAGGGAAAGTGCAGCAGAGAACAGACCGCCGATGGCCCCGGCATGAAAGTGTCGGGGCACAGGTAAGGGTGAAACGGTGCGGTAAGAGCGCACCAGCGGAATGGGTGACCATGCCGGCTTGGTAAACCCCACCGGGAGCAAGATCAAGCAGAGAGAAGCGGCTTGCCGCACGGTTTTTCCGAACCGTCCGACTCTCGGGTCGATCGCGTCGAGGGGACTGGCAACAGTCCTCCCAGAGAAATGACCGTCCACGACAAAACCCGGCTTACAGACTCACTCCGTTTTTATTTTCATATCATCCTGATTATACGAAATGATCGCTTTGTACAATTCATCAACAGTACTAAACCGAAGTGAAGGTTTAATGTGAAGACATTTCATACAAATACTTGCGATTGATTCGGAAATATTGGAATTCAATTTTCGTGGATCTGCAATGGATTCTGATGATAATTTCTCCAGAGCAATTTCTTCAAATGTCTCACCGATGAATGGTAGACGTTTCGTGAGAAACAAATACAGAATTACTCCGACCGCGTAAATATCTGTTGCTGGACTAATCAGTCCCCGTTGTGGATCAATTTGCTCTGGGGCCATGAAGTTAACTGTTCCTTGAATACCAATTGCTTGCCGAACGTCGTCCTTTAAATACTTGGCGAAACCAAAGTCCGTAATCAGGATTCGCCTATCATCATTTAAAAGTATATTCGCAGGTTTCAAATCGCAATGAATGATACCCTGACGGTGAATGTGCTGTAATCCTTGGCAGATTTGTTGAGCCCACTGTCTGATCTGGTATTCTGAAATGAACTCTTGAGATTCCAGTTGTTCGTGGAGTGATCGACCGGGAATCCAATCTAAGACGATGAAATATCCTCCGTTTGGTACCTGACCTAGTCCCTGGATATTGATCACATTTTCATGGTGGAATTTTTTGAGAGTTTGCGCCTCGCTGATAAACGCTTCAATTCTTGTTGCGTGATTGTGAAATTGCTTACGCATAAATTTCACGGCGACATGCTCACCAGTCTCAGAATCAATCGCGTAATAAACTTTCGCATGACTGCCTGTGCCGATCAGTTGCTTTAATTTGTAACATGACCACTTCGCGTTAAATTCATTAGCGTTGATAGGATTGGAATGTGCTTCAAGTGATGATCTTTGAGGTTCAAATTCATTCTGATATTCATTATCAATAGACTTCTGAATTTCATTCAGTTCGTCGCGAAACTCATTAATGTAAGGTCGAAAATTATATTTTCGTTCTGAGTATTTCGCATCTCTGATCGCTTCGCTCAGTAGAAGTAATGTGAGTTTTCGAGTATCGATATAAGCACTGAAGTAGTCGCTGTAGAACTGAATGAACGGGAATAGTTCTTTAAGCTCTCCAACTTGCCCTGAGATTTTTAATCGCAATTCAAAATCAATTCCGATCAGTTCACTGACAAGATATTCAAGATCTTCAGATTTCCAGGAATGGATTTTAGAATCCGAAAGATTGAATTGAGAGATCGACTCTGAAGTCCAGTTTTCTTCAAAAGTTGAAAGCAGATCTTCAATTTCTGATTTTCTACTCATCTTTTAGTCCAGATAGTTCGTCAGCAGGCCTTTAATCGTTTCCAACTGTCGTCGGATCGTGCGTTCCGATTTTTGCAGACTTTCAGCAATTGTAGCAATCTGTATCCCCTGAAGTCGTTGTTCAAATATTTTCTGTTGAATCGGTGAAAACTGCTTGCATACGATCTCCATGGTATCAATTAAGGCGAGGGACTCTTCAGCGGAAGGTTCGTGCGAAGAGATTAATTCCTGCATGTTACCCGAGGAACCAAGTGTTCTTTCCCTATTTATGTTTCGCTTATCAGAAAGTTGCCTGCGTGATTCTCGGTAAACTTTCCTCAATGTAATTCCAACGAGCAGTTTCCAAAGATCACCACTTCGAGAAATTGAGAATCGTCCTGCCTGAGTTCCTGCGAAGAAACTTTTCCAGACTGACATTGAAATATCTTCAGGATCGGTTTGCTGTTGCAGACGAACGGCCAGCTTTACTCGGGCCAAAGCCGTAATACGTTGCATGTAACGAGTAAACAGAATCTCAGCAGCTTCTTCCTGACCGTTTTGAAAACGCTCAAAAAGTTCCTCTGATGGCCATATTTCGAAACCCTCTACCATTTTTTATTTTCCATGTCCGCTTTCTTGAACAGAGCGGCATTAACTGAGTGAATCAGTTTTACACAATTAAATGGAAAATAACATGGCTTACGTGATTACAGAACCGTGCCGAGGATGCAAATTCACTGACTGTGTCGCAGTCTGCCCTGTCGAAAGTTTTCGGGAGGGGGAAGAGATGTTGTACATCGATCCAGAAACTTGCATCGATTGTGATGCTTGTGTTTCTGAGTGCCCGGTAAATGCAATATTTCCTGATCATGAAGTTCCGAAGCAATGGCAGCATTACATCGAAATTAATGCAACAATGTCTCAAGAGACTCCCGTGATTTCAGAGATTCGACGTTCAGAATAAATCGGCAGATTATTCTTCCCCACCCTCTATCAAATCTCGAATCTTCGTCAGTTCGTCCAACGCTTCCTCCGGTAAATCCTGGGAGGTTGCTTCGAGTTCTTTGCGGAAGTCGGGGGTGCTGGTGCTGCTGTATTCTGGTTGAGTCGGTAAAGGCTGGGCTGCGGGGACGGGCAGGGCGTTGCCGGGTGGGAGGAGTCGGGGTGGTTCGATTTTTTGGCCGAGGTTTTGAGTCTGAAAACCAGATCGTTCCAATGATCGCGGACTGGGGACTTCAGCTGGATTCGATAAATGGCCCGTTGGTTCGATGCTGGCCGCTTTGCTAATAACGGCTTGAGACTGAGTCGGTTGATCTGTCGCTGGAATCGAACGGGCGATCATCAGTCCGCAGCCGAGTCCGAACAGGGTGCCGCCGACCCAGAGGGTGAGGGTATCTCCATTCGCCATGTCACTTCACTCCTTGAAGTTGTTATATGTTCGATATCGCAGTTTGGATTAGCGAAGCGTAACCCAAACTGTTTTGGATGTCGAGATCGTCAGGCAGTGCCTGACCTGCAAAACAGTTTTTCAGGCCAGCCGAGTCAGTCATGACTCGGGTTTTATCATGATCATTGTGGGTTGTTTGTAAGAACCTGTCGCTACTGACTCGGACCCACCCGTACCATGACTGGCGCGTCTCGCCTACGCAGTTCTAATACTTCGCGAACGCCGCTTCCATGAGTGAGTGTTGCTCGACCTGATGGCTTTTCTTGCTGCCGGTGGCCGGGCTGGCGGAGGCGTGGCGTTCGATGGATCGGAACGGGTATTCGTCAAAGAACGATTGTCCGAAGTGCGCTTTCAGGAAGCGACTCGCTCCCATGTTTTCCGGCTCTTCCTGCACCCAGCGAACTTCTGTTCCCGCCGGATAACGAGCGAAGACTTCCTGCAGCTTCACGTACGGCAAAGGATAAAGTTCTTCGAGGCGAACGATTGCGACATCGGGCCGTTCCTGCTCTTCGCGGGCGTTGAGCAGATCGTAGTAGATCTTGCCGGAACAGAGCAGAATGCGAGTGACTGTTTGAGGATCGGTAATCGTGGTGTCATCTAGAACCGGATGAAACTCGCCCTGAACGAGTTCGCCGATATCGGAAGTACATTTGGGATGCCGCAGGAGACTCTTGGGAGTCATCATGATCAGGGGCTTTTTCCATTTGCGTAACGCTTGTCTGCGGAGGCAATGGAAGTGCTGGGCTGGTGTCGTGAGATTAACGATCTGAATGTTGTCTTCGGCTGCCAGCATGAGGAAACGTTCGAGTCGTCCGCTGGAATGCTCCGGTCCCTGACCTTCGAAGCCGTGTGGCAGCATCATAATCAGTCCACTGAGACGCTCCCATTTGTCTTCGGTGCTGGCAATAAACTGATCGATAATAACCTGGGCGGCATTACAGAAGTCACCAAACTGAGCTTCCCAGATGATCAACCCTTCGGGGCAATCCAGCCTGTAACCGTATTCAAATCCGAGGACACCGATTTCCGAAAGCGGACTGTTGTGCAATTCGACCAGTCCATCCACTGCAGCAAGTTGCTTAAGAGGTGAGTAGATCGAACCATCCTGCACATCGTGCAGCACGGCATGACGCTGACTGAACGTTCCGCGTTCAACATCCTGTCCGGTCATACGGAATGGCCGACCTTCAGAGATGGAGGTTCCAAAGGCAAGCAGTTCGGCAGCGGCCCAGTCGAGTTGTTTTTCGCCTCGGCCCATTTCCCGACGCTGTTCGAGGAGACGAACCAGCTTTCGGTGCGGATGAAACCCTTCCGGGTAGTCGGTGAGCACATTCATCACCCGACTGAGTTCATCCATGTGAACATTAGTCTGGATGGTGTCCGCTTCTGAGACCGAACCACCACGGTAGCCGTACCAGTAACCTCCATAATATTCTAGGCAGCGAATGTAGGAGTCCTGCTTTGCGGCTTTGAGCTCATCTTCAAGCACAAGGCGTCGCTGTTCGACGATTTCCTCGCCTTCCTCACGAGTAATTCCACGCATACGAATCAACTGTTCGAAATAGCTTTCAAACACAGTCGGATGCTTCTTAATATCGTGGTACATCAATGGCTGAGTGAATTCTGGTTCATCGCTTTCATTGTGGCCATGTCTGCGGAGGCAGTACATATCGATGACGACATCGCGGTGGTACGTCTTGCGGAATTCGAGTGCCAGATTGACCGCCTGTGCGACCGCTTCGGGGTCTTCCCCATTGACGTGGAAAATTGGAATCTGCAGCATTTTGGCGATATCGGTCGCGTAGGTACTGGAGCGAGCCTGCTCCTGAGTCGTTGTAAAGCCAATTTGATTATTGACCACAACATGCAATGTTCCGCCAACGGAATAGCCATTCAGTTCACTCATGTTGAGCGTTTCCTGAGTCACGCCTTCTCCAATGAATGCGGCATCGCCATGAATCAGAACAACGAGGCCCTCCTGGTGTTTGACGTCTCGGAAGCGATCCATTTTGGCACGCATTCGCCCCTGTGCCACAGGGTTGATGAACTCGAGGTGACTCGGGTTGAAGCAGAGCGACAAGTGGACGCTATTCCCTTTCGAGGTCAGCCAGTCGCTGGAATAGCCAAGATGATATTTCACATCGCCTCGTCCGATATGCAATTCGGGGTCGGCATCGACGAATTCGCGAAAAATTTGCCGGTAGCTTTTGTGCAGTATATTGGCGAGCACGTTCAGGCGACCACGATGGGCCATTCCGATGACGATTTCTTTGGTTCCTTCATTGCCCGCTTTTTCGATGGCCATATCGAGCAGCGGAATCAAAGTCTCTGCTCCTTCGAGCGAGAAGCTCTTTTCGCCGATGAACTTCTTCTGCACAAATTGTTCAAACAGCACGGCATTGCTGAGTCGTTTGAGGATGCGGACCTGCTCGTCGCGAGTCAGTTTGATACGGTTGCCAGTCGTTTCCATGCGAGTCTGCAGCCATTGACGCACGCGCAGACTGTCGATGTGCATGAATTGCACGCCGATGGAACGGCAGTAGGTCGTTTTGAGCCACTGGACAATCTGGCGAAGAGTTCGCACTTCCGGACCGCCCATCCAGCTTGTGGAAAAGCGACGGTCCATATCTTCTTCGGTGAAACCATAAAACTCAGGCTTGAGTTCTGGTGGATTCCCACGTTTTTTGCCGAGCGGATCGACTTCAGAAAGAATATGTCCTCGCACTCGATAATTGCGGATCAGCTGATCGAGCCGCTCCTGGCGTCCTGCAACTTCCATGCGTTGCGGGCGTCGCAAGCCCCCTTCGGACATAGAGGGAGGATTGAAGATCGAGAACGGCTTCCGCTGAGGACGCAGTGTCTGTCCGGCATCCTGCTTGCTCTCCTCATCGAGTTTCTCGAAATACTCACGCCATTCGGGCGATAGTGTATCCGGAGATTTCTGATACTGCTCGTAGAGAGTTTCGAGATACAGCAGACTCTGGGCATTATCGTCCACATGGGAACTGCCGTTGCTGAACTGCAAATTAGAAGTAGACAAAGAGCCGTTGGAAGGGGCTTGATCCCCGGTGTGAGCCGACATTTTTGGCCTGGTGCCCTGTCTGGGCTTAATAGTTGAGTTTCAAATAACGATAACAAACAGAAATGTTACCTCTTATTGTTCGAAGGTTATTGTCGCAATTTTACGAAATACGACAAGTGCGAACAGCGGCAATTTGAAACACAATTACTGAATACTACTCTTGAGCCTTCTCTGCCCGTTGACGTTTCCGGGCAGCGATGAAGGATCGGACGCACATGATGACAAAACCTGTGCAAATGATTGCCATAATCAGAACCATCATCGCGGCTCGTTGGTTGTACTCCATCCCCTGACTCATCTTGCCGACAGTCATCACCGTTCGCCCCCACGCGGCGAACGCGCCCAGTAATCCAAAGCTCACAGCCGCGTGCATCGCATGCATGCGATAGCTGTCTTTCATGGCAAATAATCCACTTATTCCAATAGGGACGCCAAAAAACAGTGGAATCAGAGCAGTCATACTGCGGTCATCAACTGCTGCTCCAAAGTAGCCGTAAAGGCCTTCCAGGATGAGTAACAGGGCTGTCAGCAGGGCAATTTGTGGCATTTTTTAAGCTTCCTATCGAGATTAAACATTCATTTTCTTTCATAATACCCAATTTGTACTGATTTGCGAGATCCTGGCTCTGTGTGAAAATTCTTGCAGAGAAGTCCAAATTTGGTTTGTGCTGTTTGAGGCTGCCAATTAGTATACGCTCAGCGACGTGAAAGGGAGTTTTGTCGTTTGCTGCCTAATGTCGGATTCTCCGACAGGAATGTGGCTGCGTTTCTCTTCCTGCGGGGCTCTCACGTCTCTTTCAGGCAGGCGACTCTGCTTGCATCGAAGCTGTTCACTCGATTGATGACTGATCACAACGAAAACAGGTTCAAAAAAACATCGGACAGGAATGGACACAAGGGAATCTTTTGAAGAGATTCCAATACCAAGGAGGATGTGCTATGCGAATTCGTGCGGTCTGTACTCGGACCAGTCTTATTATTGCCGTTATGATTGCTGGACTGGTTCCGCAGTCGGTTTTCGCTCAGGGGCAGAGTGGAAATCAACGTCGCGAACTTTTCGAAAATCTGCTGCAGTCGCTCATCGACAGCCGGATGGATGGAGTTCAGCAACAGCAGCAACCTCAGCAGCTTTATGGTCCTCCTATCGATCGTCGTCCACCGATACAGGATCGGGAAACTCGCCGTCTGGTGAATAATTTTTCTCAGGAAGCGATTCGACTTTTCGACGCCATCAGTACCGATTCGCGGCTAAATCCTTCAATGCGATCTCTATTGAATCCAACCCTCGAGGTTCAGGCCAGTGCAACAATTCTGGAGCAGTTGATTGCTCAAAATTCTGAGTGGGCCACTGTCCGCCAGGAATTTACCAATCTGGATCGTGACTGGCGTCTGCTGTCTCACCGATTGCAGTCGACTATTGGATTGAGTGTTTCTGCTCGCAATTCCGTCAAAACGATGGATTCAATCGACAGTCAGTTGAGCAAGCTTTTCGATGTCTCGCCTCAAGTCGATAATCGAGAATTCCTCCGACTGACCGATACACTCAAAGCAGATTTACAAAGTCTGCTCGATGACATCGCGATTGAATTGGGCCAATCTCAACAGGCTCGTCAATTGCTTGTGCAGGGACGGTTGATCGAACAGCAGGTCCGGTTCATGGCCAATGCAATCGAATATCAGCAATCTCATGAAGTTGCCGTTGCCGAATTCCAAAAGTTTCACGAACTCTGGGGACCGTTTGCGGCTCAGTTGTGGCCTCTAAATAACCGTTATCTCGAACGGAGCCTGCAACGAATCGAACAAGCCGATCGTGAATTGCACGAAGTTCTCTGGATTGATGTCCCTATCGATAACACTCAACTCACTCGACTGACGACCGTGTTGACTGCTGATGTCGAAACACTGTTTCAGACAACAACCTTACGTCAACTGATGGATATGGAGTCTCGAGATACTTTATTAAGGTCAGCAACAGAACTGCATGCTGCCAACAAAAATCTGACAGAATCCATCTCGCAGAATCGCAATCTCCAGCAACTTCAGGTTGATTTTCGAATTGTCGATCAGAAATGGCGTCAACTGGAAGCCGCTTACAGTGGATGCAATCAACGGGAAATTCTGCGACTGATTAAAACAACCGATCAGACAATGGTTTCCATTCAGCAGGCTCTGCAGGTCGGGAATGTTTTTGATCGAAACCTGGCTATGCAACTCCTGGCTTCGCTCGAAAACTATGGCGAGCATTTGCAGGAAGAATTCAGTAGAAAGGTTCTGCCTAATCCGCAGTACAACCGTCAGTTCTCTATTCAGGGATTGCACACGAGCCAGCAATTCACTGCGTTTGCCCGAAATATTCATTACGATCTGGCAGAAGGTTCCAAGCCAGAAGATGTTCGAGCACGTTGCGATACACTCGTACGGGGCTGGAATTATCTCAACGGAGAATACATCCACAAACTTAGTGGCAGAGAACGTGATGATCTGAACCGACTCAGCTCACAAATCACTCCCTTGATTGTGGAGTTGCAGACGATGTTTGAGGTGTAAAGTCAGGCCTCAGGCTTACGCGAAGAGGACTTGTCGAATAAGTGATACACAGCAGCATGGGTTACTCAACCTGTGCTGCTGTTTTTGCTTTTTTAGGGGCTTCGATATATTCATCAGGTAACCGCTCGCCAGTCCACCAGTTCGGTGTTCCTGAATAGATCCAGACGTAGTGATCACTATGATGGAGAGCAGCTCGAACTCGATTTTCAAATTCGAATGGTGTGTGATAATTCTTTGAATGCTCGTTGAGATCCCAACCATAATCTCGAAGTGAATAATCGGTCCAGAGACCAAATGAGGCCTGGACATGCTTTTCATAACGGCAACGATTAGCTGTCCAGTCTTTGGCCTGATGCTTCATGACCCGACGTGCATCGCGAAACTGGCATTCCTGCCGGTAGCCGTAGGCATATTCCCAGCCATCAATAATTTTCGTGCGCTCATCGCAGGCTGACAGGATTCCATCAAGGAATGGTGCGAGGTATTTATAATTACCGACGCGGAAATTTTTAATCTCTGATTGTTGTGCGGCACGATATCCAAAGGTCATCAGGATGGTGATATCAGGATACTCCGAATTAATCGCCTCAATCCACTCGCGTCCACGCTGCCTGAGTTTTGCTCGGTACTCACGAGGATTGTAGGGATAAGTTTTTTGCATTTCCTCACTGTCAAAAAGGCGAATATTGTATTGCTCGGTATCAAATAGAATTCCAATACTTCCTGTCTCTCTGGCGAGCTGAGCAGCGATCTGGAAATTGCACAGGACAACACTCCAGGCGTTATCATCGAACCAGTCCACTGTACCCGGGGTAACATTCACCCGTAAAAAGCGATCAGTTAATTTCCTAAAGTTCGTGGATTGAAAATCCTCGATTACGTGGGAGAATTCCTCGATTTTGTATTTCCGATCTCCCCAGATATGCCACATCATCTGCTCACCCGTTTTTGTGGTCGCTCGATACACAAATCCATCAAATGGTGATCGCTCAAACTGATCAGCTAACTTCCGTACTGTGCGACTGTCAGGCTCGACCGCAGACCATTCAATCAATTTCTTCTCAACAGCTCCTTGTTTTTGAGGGCGTGGAGATTGAGCACATAACACTGAAGGCAACAGGATGATGCTCATCCAGATCAGCGGTAGCAGGAGTCGAGAATTGTTCTGCGCCATGGCACCAATCTTTTTGGTTCTTCATGAATTTTAGTGGTTCTTAATAAGATAGCCCCGAAAGAATTATTCGGGGCAGCGCAGCTGAAAGTAACCTGTTAGACTATTTTCAAATGGTTTCTGCAGTCGATTGGACTCCAAATGACCGTAAAACACTGAGTTTGCTCCTGCCGAACGCTTCAGGGGATTTTTGA
>DOCI01000140.1:5752-6155 GCA_003503535.1 Planctomycetaceae bacterium | reverse complement strand
ACGAAACTCATACTGCGGCCGAGCCAGATCTCCTGCTGGGCCCTGAAACGTGACAGCCGGACCACCTTTGAGGGGTTGCCCGTCATACTTGATGAGCTCCGGTTTGTAGTCCCAGGTCTCCAGTTGACTGACCGCGCCCGCACAGAAAATCACAATGACATTTTTTGCTTTGGCAGGATAATGACTGGCCCTCGGGGCAAAGGGGCGAGCCGGATTAATCGCGGGCTGTTCTGCAAGCAGGCGATCATTGGCCAGTAAATCCAGAAGAGCGATTGATCCGAGAGCCGTCGCCGATTCATTAATAAAACCACGGCGATTCAAGAGCTGGCGGCCGTTGATGGAAATCTGCGGATTTGAATTGGACATGGTTCGTTCCAATAATTTGTTGAACTCTGGTGGCGGG
>DOCI01000140.1:5204-5558 GCA_003503535.1 Planctomycetaceae bacterium | reverse complement strand
ACCCGCCACCCGATGTATTAATATTTAATTATTTCAAAAGCCTGCGTAATTCGAGGAAGATTATCGAATCACGGAATAAACAAGAATTCGTTGCTGTTAAACAGAACTCGGCAGAGTGTTGCTAAACCGTACTCACGGACGATTGGCTCAACATCTTTCAATTCAACCTCGCTGGGATTGCGATTGAGTGCAAGCAAATACACCTGCTGAATTTGTTGATGCGCATCATCTCCCACTTCCGACTGAACATGCTTCGCAAACTCTTCCGCTTGATCGATAATAAAACGACTGTTAAACAAATTGAGTGCCTGAATGGGTGTTGTCGATTCGATACGTCGAGCCTGACTTTGTCCG
>DOCI01000140.1:4666-5058 GCA_003503535.1 Planctomycetaceae bacterium | reverse complement strand
CATCTGGACAATCAAAGGCTCCGAAAACCGCGTCTCGTTCGCGACGCACTTTGTGTGCGTAAATCATTCGCCGCAGTCCATCTTCTCCAAATGATTCGATGGGTGTATAGCCGGAGAGCCCGCCCCGTTGTT
Source organism: Planctomycetaceae bacterium (assembly GCA_003503535.1). Taxonomy (GTDB): domain Bacteria; phylum Planctomycetota; class Planctomycetia; order Planctomycetales; family Planctomycetaceae; genus Rubinisphaera. The sequence goes on along the minus strand of DOCI01000140.1, from coordinate 4,926 downwards.
TGAACAGGTTATACCCTCGCCCGCCCATTTTCAGATTTAACTGCCCACTGACGGCGAGAATACAATCGCGAATTGACTCGGCTGACATCCGTCGCGCTGGCCATCGCCACAAGAGACGCGATTCAGAATCGATGCTCGCTGCTTGCGCATTGAATTGAGCCGATTGACGATAAGTTGCTGAGAGGACAATTTTCCGATGCATCTGTTTGACAGACCAATCCGAGCGGATCAATTCCTGTGCCAGCCAGTCGAGCAATTCC
>DOCI01000140.1:4211-4530 GCA_003503535.1 Planctomycetaceae bacterium | reverse complement strand
AGCCAGTCGAGCAATTCCGGATGCGTCGGCTTGGTACCATTACGACCAAAATCGTTCGGAGTATCGACAAAACCTGTTCCGAAATGCCATTGCCAGATGCGGTTCGCCATCACGCGGGCCGTCAGTGGATTCTCGGGGTCTGCAATCCATTCCGCGAGTTGCCTGCGACGATCCTGCTCGGGAGTGGACTCGGGAAGCTTGAACTCGTCCAGTGAACTCAAAACAGCTGGTGTCACTTTCTCTGCTGGTTGCTCGGGATCTCCGCGGCGGAGCAAATAAATCTCGTCCGGCTTGCGGAACTTGCCCGCGAATGCCATCT
>DOCI01000140.1:3625-4055 GCA_003503535.1 Planctomycetaceae bacterium | reverse complement strand
GAACTTGCCCGCGAATGCCATCTGACCATTCTCGGCAGACTTGATTTTCGCATTCAGACTTTTTTGTTCGTTTAATAATCGTTTCGCCGCTTTGACTTCTTCATCGCTCAGGCCGACAATTGAAAACTCTGTTTTCTGTTCGTCCTTCGGATTCCAGGGTTTCCGATCCGAGGAGTCCGCAATCAGTTGCCACGTCTCTTCGTTGGCGTTGGTTTCGATTTGATATTCAATCGGCAGTCGATCCTTCAGTTTTCCTTCTCGATCCCGCCCCCAGACAACGCGATCAATTTCCTGTTCTTCAGTGAATTCCAGTTCGACCCAACTCTGTTCAGCCTGATTGGATAGCCAGCTTCGTGAATTGCCGTATTTTCCATCGTGAATAAATTGCGGCTCGTGTCGATTACTGACGATGGTATCGCCCGAGGTTTTT
>DOCI01000140.1:2694-3560 GCA_003503535.1 Planctomycetaceae bacterium | reverse complement strand
CCCGAGGTTTTCACGGTTGTTCCCTGACTGGCCAGGGCGATGTTCTGGCCATTTGCATTGAAGACTTCGAGTTCATCAATACAAGGTTCAAGACTATTGGTCGCAAGGACAGTGAAGCGGAGTCGTTTTGCACGGACTGGTTCAAAACGATCTGTATTCACAGTCGTAACAACGGGCGAACGCTGTGGTGGAACATATTTCAATTGTGTGTATTCATCTTCAAACTTTGCAGCTTCGAGGGTGTAGGAAGTCGGAAGTCGGTCGTTGAATTGTCCGTTGCGGTCGCGGCTCCAAATGATTTTTGAAATCCGTGTCGCAGTCGGCAATTCAAAGATCACCCAACCGGTTCCAGGAGTATCGGACATCCAACTGCTCGAATTCCCATACTCACCATTATTAATATGTTCGAGTTTATGACTGGCTGAAACCCGGCTGCCAGAAGCGGTCACCTTTGTGCCGTGAGAAGCCAGGGCGAGATTTTGGGGGGACTCTTCATCGGTCCAGATTTCAAACTCGTCGATGCAAGGCTCGATCAATCCGAGTTTCGGATGCAGATTGGAATCGTGAATGGTGAACCGAACGAACTTTGCCTCGATGGGAGAAAAGGATTCGACATTCAACTCGGCACTGGTCGTGCCTGAGTTGTTGCGTTCGTCCTGCCGCGGATGTGCCAGTGGTACGAAGGCGAGCAATTGTTGATCAATCTCTTCTACTCGTTTCCGATGCAACTCGGCCTGAAGCTGTAACGCTTCGGTTTCCGGGGTCTGCAATCGGCGATCGCCGTACTCCACTCCTGCGACAAAGGCCTGCATCGAGTAATAATCTTTGGCAGAAATCGGATCAAATTTGTGATCGTGACAACGGGC
>DOCI01000140.1:0-2609 GCA_003503535.1 Planctomycetaceae bacterium | reverse complement strand
AATTTGTGATCGTGACAACGGGCACAACCGATGCTCAGGCCGAGGAATGTCTGGCCGATATTATTGACGATTTCATCCAATGCATCCTGCCGAGCCAGTCGGATCGAGGGAGCATCTTTCCCGATTTGTCCCGGCAATAAGACAGAAGCGGTGACCAGAAAGCCGGTCGCAGCATCGGTTCCCATCACATCGCCGACCAGTTGTTCTTTGATGAACTGATCGTAAGGCGTGTCTTTATTGAACGCTTCGATCACATAATCGCGATACGGCCAGGCGTTCGGTCGTTCGGTGTTCACTTCGAAGCCGTGCGTATCGGCATAACGAACGACATCCAGCCAATGCTGCGCAAAATGCTCGCCGTAGCGAGGTGATGCCAGCAAGCGATTGACGACTTTCTCATAAGCCGCCTCCCCCTGCCCGACATCTTCAAGAAAATCGCTCAACTCCTGTGGAGTCGGCAGAAGTCCTGTCAGATCCAATGTCACACGCCGCAACCAGGTGGTCGCATCCGCAGGGGACGCAGGGTTCAGGTTTTCCTGTTCCAGTCTCGCAAGAATAAAACGATCGATCTCATTGCGAGCCCATTCCGAATTCTCCACCTCAGGAACGTCTGGCGAAGTGAGCGGTTTGAAAGACCAGTGATCCATCCGGTCTTCCAGCTTGGCAAGATCGACGCCGTCAGGCCAGATCGCTCCTTCATCGACCCAGCGTGTGAGCATTTCAATCTCTGCTGTGCTGAGTCCGTCTCCTTCCGGCGGCATCCGGTAAGATTCGTCATCGCTGGAAACCAGTTCAATCAGAGGACTTTCCTCGGACTTTCCCGCGATCAGACTCGGCCCCCAGCCATCGCCTCCTTTGAAGGCTTCGGATTTGATATCGAGTCGAAGGCCACTCTTCTGTGTTTCGGCTCCATGACAGGAATAGCAATGCTTCTGCAGAATGGGCCGCACATCGTGTACATAATCGACATCGGCTGCTTTGGCGTGGAGAGATGACACGACCAGTAAAACTGCTGTTGAGAGAAGTTTGACCATCGATTTCCTGCCGGGGATTTGCGGATTTCATCACTTTGACAAAGACACCCACAATGGATATGTGGGATCAACATATCAAGTGATTTAACTTATGAATCAGTCATTCGTTAAGACCAATCAACGAAAACTGATCATAACCGCTCATCAAGGACTTTCACACCGAAATGTGGATAATCAAGCAGGAAAGTATGTAGTGAATGCGACTGGATATGAACCCAATGGCTGGCACGTCCCAGAACGCAGTGATGGGCGTGGCGATTGCGGTTCCGCGAGTCCACGCCCTGCGCGTTGCTCAGGAACGTGCCACCCATTAATCAACACAAACGATAGTCAATTGGATTTATGCGTTGCTGTTTGCCGTCTTTCGTTTCGGGAACCAGCGAGAAAAAATCAATGCTCCGCAAGCAAACAGACACAGAGCAGCAAACCAGTCGCCGAACATCAGATACAGGCTGCTGCGATTGTCGAGTGGCACTGTTTGTACGAGGACTGCTTCCAGTTTTTTGCGGTAAGTTCCCGTCTCGGGATCGATAAAAGAAATTTCCCGAGGTTGCCAGTTGACTTGATCTTTGGTCATGAAGACTTCGGGTTCGAGAACTTGACCATTGCCATCAATGCAGGATGAGATTCCCATATTGGCGGCTCGAACAAGTGGTTTTCTCAATTCGACTGCTCGGAACTGAGCAGTGATCAGATGCTGATCGTGTTCGCTTGACCCTGCAAACCAGCCATCGTTCGAGAGATTGATCAGCACATCGACGGGCTTGTCCGATTGCGATTCAATCGCGTGCGTAATTTTTCGCGTGACATGCGGCACAGTATCTTCAAAGCAAATGACCGGAGCAAATCGCCATGATTCATAATCAAACGGAACCGCTTGCTTGCCGGCTGTCAGGCCAAAGTTCTGCGGGAAAAATCCCGAGAGTAACGGATAGTCGGACCCGGGAATGTATTCTCCAAAGGGAACGCGGTGAAGTTTGTCGTAGCGTTGATCGATGCCCGTTTCGGGAGTCACAAACTGAGCGGCATTGTATTGTGCCAGTCCATCAGTCGAAGCGACGTAGGCCCCCAGACCAATCACGAGAGCAGCCCCGGCTTTTTCACTCATTGTGGCCAGCGTACTGTTGACATCACTGTTTCGCCAACTTCCGGGAGAAATATGGGGAGCGATCTGACTTAAGTCGGCAGCCGAGAGATTTTCATCGGCTTCCAGAAGAGCATATCGGAACATCCCTTCCGGCCAGACAATCACATCCGGCTGATGTTCAACTGCCATGCCCGTCAATTCATTATGAACCAGAAACGATTCTTCGTACTCATTGGGCGGAACGACCAGAGAGGCCCGGAAATTTCCCTGAATCAATGCGACTCGAGGCCCGGGTTGGAAGTCGGCAACCGAACAACGGTAATAGCCGTAGCCGAGGGTTGTTCCGAGCACGGCGGTCGCAATGATGAGCGAACGCATGGCTTGTGGTTCGGCTTGTTCTGCACCCGGCTTGAGAATTCCGATTCGCTGTATCCAGCTGGCAGGAATTTGCAAGGCGACAGCTGCAGTAAACAGAACAATCACAAAAC
>DOCI01000185.1:39742-39999 GCA_003503535.1 Planctomycetaceae bacterium | reverse complement strand
CTTCCGAATCACGACTGGCCATGTGTCGGGCTTCGCATCTGGCGGGGAAGGCGATCAATATTGGCAAAACGACACTCCCGCATGCCATTTCGTATGCCATCACTTCCGAGTATGGAATTCCTCACGGGGCAGCCGTGGCGATGACTCTCAGTGGGGCTTTGGCCTTCAATATGGGCGTGACGGAAAAAGACTGTCTCCATCCTCGCGGCTCTGCTCATGTCAAAAAACAATTGAAGAAAATTCTGGATCTGCTGGGA
>DOCI01000185.1:39268-39569 GCA_003503535.1 Planctomycetaceae bacterium | reverse complement strand
CGGTTCAATCGGCTTGTCAGGCGATTCGGGAATTTATGAATCGCGTCGGTTCTCCCGGCACACTTGAGGAAGCGGGAATTGAAACGGAAGAGGAACTCAAGCAGATAGCCGCTAATGTGAATCTCGAACGGATGTCGAATAATCCCCGACACGCCAGTCCAGAGAATCTACTGGCAATTCTGAATGGTGAGATCTTTCGGGATTAGTAGGATGAAAGTGTCCTCATTGCTAACTCTGTAATCAGAATTTTAAATTCATTTAAGCAATATTTTGTTAGGACCACAGAGACACAGAGATCACA
>DOCI01000185.1:38130-39087 GCA_003503535.1 Planctomycetaceae bacterium | reverse complement strand
TGCCCTCTGTGTCTCTGTGGTTTTCAAATCTTTACTGAATTCAACCATCAACAAAAATCGAAAGAGATAGTCAATGAATTCTGAACAATTGCAAATCCGTCTGGTTGTTTTCGATTGGGCGGGGACGACTATTGATTTCGGTTCTCGTGCACCGGCTACCGCTTTTCGAAAAGTGTTTGCAGCTCATGGGGTGATGGTCACTGATGAAGAAGCCCGTAAGCCGATGGGGTTGAATAAGCGGGAGCATCTCAAGTCGATGCTCAGTGAAGTCGACATTGCAAAGCGTTGGGAAGATCAACATGGGAAGCCCTGGACAGAAGCCGATGTCGATCAGATGTATGCAGACTTTGTGTCGTTCCAACTGCAGGCGATTAAAGAAACAACGAAACTTGTTCCCGGTCTGACAGAAACAGTCGAGCAACTGCGTACACAGGGAATTGTGATTGGTGGTACAACAGGATACTTCCGAGAAGCTGCTGAAGCAGTAGCTAGTGCGGCTGAATCAGCAGGATTTATCCCCGATGCAAATGTTTGTGCAGACGATGTGCTGCAGGGACGTCCTGCACCATGGATGATTTACGAGATCATGCATCAGACTCGTGTTTACCCCACGAATTGTGTGGTCAAAGTGGGAGACACGATTGCTGATATCCAGGCTGGAATCAATGCCGGTTGCTGGTCGATTGGCGTTTGTGACAGTAGCAGTATGACGGGCTTATCTCACGAAGAATATTTGCAACTCTCTGCAGAGGAACGATCTTCCAAACTGGAACAGACAGCAGCGCAGTTTCAAGCAGGTGGAGCACATGCCGTTATTGAAACACTCTCCGATCTTCCTGAGTTGATTGCATCGATCAATCAGCAGTTAATCCAGAATTCACAACCTTGTGTTATTTCTCAAACTGCCATTGAAATGACTTCGAATTAAATTCAATGAACAGGAAACAAGGGTGGCGG
>DOCI01000185.1:35390-37984 GCA_003503535.1 Planctomycetaceae bacterium | reverse complement strand
CTCTCGAAGAGAAGCCCCCGTGTCGTAGAACGTCCGGGGGCTTCCGCCAAAGCGGAGCGCCCCCGCCACCCTTGTTAATTTTGAACTCCTCAAAATTTATAAAGCGTTTTTCACTCCAGCCAACCTTCTGAAAAGCACGAAACCAGAATAACTCATGAGTGATTCGACACACTCTCCAACTCATGCCGATCACAATCGCTCTTTCTGGGCGATCTGGTCGGTGATTGCGGCGTTTGGAACCTACTTCTGTATGTACGGTTTTCGTAAACCGTTTACGGCTGCGGGGTATGCTGAGACTGAACTGTGGGGCATTGGCTTTAAGACGATTGTTGTATCGACGCAAGTCATCGGCTATATGCTTTCAAAGTTTATTGGGATCAAAGTGATCGCCGAAATGGCTCCTCAAAAACGAGCGATCGCTATTCTATATTTAATTGGAGCGGCTGAACTTTCTTTGGCATTTTTTGGACTTTGTCCGCGACCCTGGAATGCCATTTTTCTGTTCGGAAATGGACTGGCGCTGGGGATGGTGTTTGGTTTAGTGCTCGGATTTCTGGAAGGCCGTCAATTGACCGAAGCCCTTGTGGCGGGGGTATGTGCCAGTTTTATTCTGGCTGATGGTGTGACAAAAACCGTTGGAACCTGGTTGCTGAATTCCGGAGTCACAGAAGATTGGATGCCCTTCATGGCAGGATTGGTTTTTCTGGCTCCCCTGTGTATTTTCGTCGGTATGCTGACACGAATTCCGCCGCCGAACTTCGATGATTTAACGGATCGTTCGGAACGTCACATCATGACGCGAAAAGAACGCTGGGATCTGTTTCGTCGATACTCCGTCGGTCTGACATTACTCGTCTCTGTATACGTTCTCGTCACTGTGCTCCGCAGTATCCGAGCTGATTTCGCTCCCGAATTGTGGCGACTTCTCGGCGAACCAGCCGCAGCTTCGACCTTTACGAATTCTGAAATTCTGGTTGCGATGGGAGTTCTCGTTGTGAATGGATTAGCCGTTATTATTCGAAACAATCGGCTCGCATTTTTCGTTTCTCTGGGAACCTGCTGCCTGGGGTTTCTGATCATTTCAGGAGTCTTACTGATTCATCAAACCAGTCAAATTTCAGCCTTCCCGTTCATGGTGATGATCGGCTTTGGGCTTTACCTGCCGTATGTGGCATTGCACACAACCGTATTTGAACGGTTACTGGCCATGACTCGCGAGCGGGGAAATCTCGGCTATCTGATGTACCTGGCCGACGCGTTCGGATATCTCGGCTATGTCATCGTCATGATCAGCAGAAACTTCTATCCGGACCCGGATACGTTTTTGCATTTCTTCATCATCCTATGCTGGATCGCTATCGCACTCTCGCTGCTCTGCCTGATTGGCACCTGGTATTACTTCACCGACCGGCGTGTGAAACCTGCAACTCGCATCGCGATGCAACATGCAGACTGACGCCCGATCTTTACTGAAACCATTTTGAAATAGTTCAGTGTCTTTCTACATCGGAGCGATTCGAGTCGATCCCATGTCGGTTGTGAGTGTGACGTGAGCATTGAAACTCTCGTAGATCAATTGATGTTTGATCTGTTCGTGTTCTGTTGAATTCCAGAGGTCGCAGAATTCCCAGGGGTCCGTCTGTAAGTCATACAGTTCTCCCAGATCTTTGTCGTGATAGACACAAAGTTTGTAACGCCTGTTGCGGTACATGGTTCCGAAGGTGCCGGTTCCACCAGTGAAATGGGGGTCGAGAGCATCGAAGTATTCAGAGCGTACGAAATCCCGATGATGCTGCGCATCTGACTGCCCGGTGACTATTGGGATTAAAGACTTGCCTTGCATGTATTCAGGTTGTTCAATGCCTGAAATATCGAGCAGGGTTGCTGTGAGATCGAGGAGTTCGACGAGGGCATCACTCTGGATGTTTTCCTCATAATGACCGGCCCATTGAAAGATCAATGGCACTCTGACCAATCCTTCATAGAAACGACATCCCTTGTACATCAAACCATGATCCCCGAGCGATTCCCCGTGGTCGCTCGTAAAAATAATCACAGTATTCTCTCTCTGACCTGTCTCATCGAGATATTGCAGGATGCGGGCAAACTGGTCATCAATCTGTGCGATCATCGCATAATAATCCGCCTGCTTTTGCCTGGCATCGTGCTCTTCGGGAGTGCGGATTTCATCCTGAAAGTCGAGGGCTGATAATCGTTTCTGCTGAGCAAGATCGCTCTCTTGAAAGTATGGACCGGGCATTGCGGAAGGATCGAAGCGGTCTGCGTACTCCTTGGGAGGAATGAACGGGGGGTGAGGATCATAGATGCTGATATTCAGAAACCAGGGAGTATTCTCGTCCCGTTTATTTTTCAGGAATTCGATGGCACATTCACTGGCCCATGTGGTTTGATGAAATTCGGGGGGAACACGCTCCGGGCGATTTCTTAACTCATTGAGATTTCCTCCCAAAGAACGGACCCACTCTGCATAATGATGTCCTTCTTTCCAGTCATCTCGCGGTGCATGGCTGAACCGCCAGTAAGAGAAGCCATCATCCAGTCGCGGTTCGGTGCGATAGCCGGAACTTTGTAAA
>DOCI01000185.1:33186-35307 GCA_003503535.1 Planctomycetaceae bacterium | reverse complement strand
GGAACTTACCGATCATTCCACAGTCGTACCCAGACTCTGCGATTAATTTGCTGATCACCGGAGGAAAGCCAGGAAAGCTCTCATTACCATTGCGGGTATTGTGCAGGCGAGAGGGATAGAGTCCCGTCATGAAACTGGATCGAGAGGGAGTGCAAATGGGGCTTTGACAATATGTGTGTGTAAAGCTCACACCGGCTTCAACCAGTTTGTCGAGCGTTGGTGTCTGCACATAAGGATTTCCCAGTGCGCCAATCGTATCGAAGCGTTGCTGATCGGTGCAGTACCAGAGGATATTCGGTCGGTTTGCCATGAGTTTCCTGAAATTACGCGGACTCTGAATTCTGAATTATCGATGCTGGGCTCTCAATATTGCGTCTGCGACTGTGTTTCCAGAGTGACCAGCAGAGCAGGGTGAGGGCACAACTTGTAAATAACAACGAGATCGGACGAGTGAACAGTGGCCAATAACTGCCTGCTGTCTGCATGAGGCCTTCGCAGAGATGTTCTTCCCCAATGGGAGCGAGCACAAATCCGATGACAAACGGAGCTAGCGGAAGTTTGGCTTTTTCCATCAGGAATCCGACGATTCCAAAACCAAGCATAACCCAGACATCAAACATTCGATTTGCTAAGGCATATGAACCGACCACACAAAAGGTGAGTATCACAGGGACGAGAAAAGCCGGGGGAACTTCCGCAAGTTTCGATAACCATTTGAGAGTACCGAGCATGAACGCGAACATAAATATGTTGGCGAATAACATTGTCCCCATGATGGTATAAACGACTTCCGGATTTTGTTCAAACAAGAGGGGCCCCGGTTGTAATCCATGAATCACGAAGGCTCCCAGCAAGATTGCATCGATGACACTCCCCGGAATGCCTAACGCGATGAGGGGAATCAACGCGCCGCCAACTGTCGCATTATTGGCGGCTTCCGAGGCGATGATGCCCGCTTCTGCTCCCTGTCCAAACTCCTGCGGATTCTTGGAACTGTTCTTCGCCGCCGAATAGGCAATGACAGAACCGATATTGGCTCCGATTCCTGGCAGTATTCCAATAAACGTTCCGATCACGGATGAGCGTAACATGTTCAGAAAATGCTTTCGCCAATCATTCAAGGTCAGGAAAATTCCCTGAGTAGAAACGACCAGCTTTTGAGTGGGTTGATGAATCTTCAAAATTTCGGAGAAGATTTGATTGACTGCAAACAGTCCAATCAAAACTGGCAACAACTTGAAACCATCATTGAGTTCATGAAATCCGAAAGTCAGTCGCGTGTGTCCTGTCGCGGGTGATGCACCGGGCATCGCTGTTAAAATTCCCAGGAACCCTGCCAGCAGACCTTTCGATAACGACTCTCCACTGATCGAGGCAATCAAAACCATCGCCATCAAAACCAGAGAAAAGAATTCAAACGGGCCAAGCTGTAACGAGAATTCAGCCAGCGGACCCGAGAGGAGAATCAGGAAGCACCAGGAAATGATTCCTCCCATTAAGGACGCGGCAACTCCCAGTCCGAGTGCTCTCCCGGGGCGCCCTGCCTGAGCCATCGGGTAGCCGTCCAGTGTCGTCATCATCGAGGCCGGAGTCCCCGGAATTCGTAACAGCGTCGCGGTGATCAGTCCGCCACTCACCGAACCGACATACATCGAAACCAGTAAAACGAGGGCGTCACTACCCGACATAGAAAACGTCAATGGCAATGAAAGTGCAATCAGCATCGCGCCAGTCAAGCCGGGGATGGCCCCGACCATAACTCCGAGAGACGTTCCCAGCATCATCAGCCCAATGGCTTGCAGAGACAGCAGATTGCCTGCGAATTCAAACATGAAAGGAGCAGATCTCCGTGAGCGCTAGGGGAGGTCGATAATAAAAATCTGAGTGAAAATGTAGTGTAAGCCAATGCTCAACATCAAAGCCAGTCCTACCATACTCGTAACAGATTTGAGATTGAGGTGTGTCAGCAGCAGGCCAGTCACAATCACATACCCCATTGTCGCCAGTTGATAGCCAACCCATTCGAATTGCATGAACAGGACATACAGACAGGTCAATAAAGCAATTGTGATCGCCAACTTCCATGGAGGTGCAACTGATGCAGGCTCACTGTCACTTTCG
>DOCI01000185.1:27869-33062 GCA_003503535.1 Planctomycetaceae bacterium | reverse complement strand
CTCACTGTCACTTTCGATTTTTGCAACTCGCCGGGACAGGAAAGATTGAGAGAGAACATAGAGAGTGAGAGCAGCGACGGCAGCGAAGATCATCAATGGAAAGTTTGGTAAGGCAATGGTCGGTCTCTGCGAAACTCTTTGGATGCGAACGGTGCGATCTGCCAGATTTGCCTGAAGTGCATTGCCAGTGAGGACGATTGGCTCGATTTGCAGCTGACTCAATCGTGATTTCACTTCAGGCGTTTGCATCGCCTGCTGAATCACATTCGTCATGGATTCCATTTTGTCTATTGATGTCCCTTTGGGAGCCCACCAGAATTGCATATTACTGGCAATCACGTCGAAACCCTGTTCGGTTGCAGTCATCAAATCTGGAGCGGCTGCATCACGTTCCTCTCCCAGTAACGCCAGAGCTTTCAATCCCGAATCTCTGAACTGGATGTATTCGGCCATCGATAAGGCAGTGACATCCGCATGGCCACCCTGCAGACCGGCAAACCGTTTCGCACCCCCACCAGATTGAACATAGCGAAACTGGCTTCCCGGAGCGGCGTTTTCAATCATCAATCCTGCAAAGTGGCTGGGGGAGCCAAGACTGCACGAGAACAACAACGTTTCCGGCTCGCTTGCCGCTTTCTCGACGAGGTCCTGCAATGTGTGAAATGGAGAATCACCAGCCACGCAGATCACCATACCAGTACGGCCGGTTCCACAGAGGGGCTGAAAGGCATCGGGACCGAAATTGGCAAGTCCAGCACTTTGAGAGGTGAGAATTCCCTCATGCAGTAACAACAGAGTGTACCCATCAGGACGTGCATTCTTCACACGTCTGCTCCCCACGGTTCCACCCGCACCCGGCACGTTAATAATCACAAGTGGTTCAGGAAGCAGATTGTGGTCTTCAATCGCTTTCTGAAGGATGCGGGCGAATGTATCACTACCTCCCCCTGCTGCGAAAGGAACGATCAGTTTGATGGGACGCTGTGGATAGGCGGCCTTATCAGTTTGAGCACTCTGATCGCACCCTGAAAACAACATCAGGAAAATCGTAAGTAGCGATATCGTTCGGATTGTAAAGGGCATCGAATTTCTCATTCTCCAAGCCCTATGCAAATCACTTCTTTCATCGTGCGGGTATACAGACAGCCGTTTGCGAATGTCGGTTGCGTCAGTGACCAGGTCTGGCCTGCTGGTCCGAGATCGTTGATGGAGAGGAGTGCGTTCTGATCGAGTCTCCTGGCATTTCTGTCGAGAACATACGTTATCCCGAGCATTGTCGTGAAGTAAATGCAATCACCAATGGCAATGGGGGTGGCTGCAGAAACATGTCCCCAGCCCGTTCCTTTAGAGCGTGCATCGACTTTTCCGATATCGACGCCGCGCGAGTTCAGCGTATCGTTGAGCAAGGCTTTGTCCCAGAGATATTCTTCTGAACCATGAACATTTCGAACCACCTGCAAGGGGACTTCGAGATATTCCACAAGACCAGTTTCGACATCGATACGTCCGATGCAATGCGACTCGTGAGTCAAAAAATAATGGTACGATCCTACAAGCAAATTCGCCATATTTGTTGTGGGAGTATCGGCAGGTCTGCGATTGATTTTCAGGGAGGTGTCTGATTCCGTTATGTATTCGCCGACCTCGCGGTCGAAGCGGCAAAGACTGACATTCTGATCAAGCGTTTGCGATCGGAGGAGTTGACCTGTCTGGGTGTCGAGAACCAGATGTTGATTTCCGTGAAACCAGCAGCAATAGGTTTCATTCCATGATGACGTGTAGTGAGCACTTCCTTTAGGGATTTCATAATTCCAGATTTCTTCACCAGTTCGTGGTTCATCCAGAGCGGTAAGACTCATACCGTATGGCATTTCCAGCGGAGCATGTCCCCCTCCACGACCATGTAAAATGGCTCTTCGCCCATCTCGTAGTATTCCCATGGTCGGCGTATTGTGGATCGAAGTCCCAGACTGATCAGTCCATTTCAGTTGACCAGTGAGTTTGTCGTAAGCGTGCAGACAGGTCCAGTACTGTTTGAGATCAGTTCCAGGAGGAAACTTCCCGTGCATGCCGACATCGGCTCCCTCCTTATTAAGGACTTCCACGTAGAGTAGCGTGTCTTCATAGAGGATTGGTTCGAATTGGCGGCTGTGATGTCTTGTCCTTGGTGCCCATTTTCTGGACCAGACTTCCCGACCATCGAAGTCCCAGCACCCCATCATGCCACTGGCATTAAAGAACCAGACATGTTCGCCATCCGTCACAGGTGATGGGGAAGTGGAATCACTGAAAATTCCTGCATATTTGAGCGGATTCGTGCCGGGAAGATTGATTGACCAGAGTATTGCACCGGTCTTTGAATTCAGGCAATACCCGACGGCATCGGCCCCTTGAGCGGGTTGAGGTGAGTCAACTGGCCAAGGTTCATTGATTGTTATGAAGAGGTAATTTCCCCACACAATTGGAGAACTTTGCCCTCCTTCAGGGAGGGTTGTCTTCCAACGAATATTCTCGTTGCGAGTGACACTCCAGCTTATGGGTGCTTGTCCCTGTGAGTGTTGATAGTTTCCTTCCGGTCCACTTGCTTGAGGCCAGTTTAAGGATTGCGCGAAACAGACCGAACAGATGAGAAACTGCACAATAATAATGACAGCAAACTTCATCAGAGAGTCAATTCTGAAATCGTGCCGATGCTGTCGCTGTAGTGGTCAACACCCTCAACATCGAAGCCTTGAGAGATTGAAAACAACAGAATTGCAAGCGGTATCGGAGAGTTGATGTGTAAGTGAGATTCAGGAGTGATCACTCCTGAACCAGCACCTGCCATTACAATAGGCAGGTTATCTTTCTTGTGGCCGTTTCCGTTTATCATGTTGGATTCGTGCAGCACAAGAGTCTTATCCAGTCGTGTGTCATTTTTTTCTGATCGCTTATGCGAAGGCGTGCCTCAGCCGTAACGGCAGTACTTCTTAATCGTCTGGTGAATTCATAAATGCCATCAAGTGGGAATCGCACTGAATCATAGAGCGTCATTTGACCAAGATAGAATGCGTAACCGACGAAGCCGTTATTGAAATCTTTCGGCTGTTCTTTCGTCCCGGTCAGAAACATGTTTTCCGATTCGAATTGCACTTCCATTGGTGTGAAATGGATCACTCAATCAGGCATTGATTAATGAGAGAGAATAACAGATCTCTGATGTGAATAAAAATGTTAAGGCTTCAACCTTATCATTTCTCAAAGATTGCAAACGATACAGACGGGATGATTGTTATCGTTGAGTTGATTACGGGTAATAAGCGACGAACCCTGAAGCAATGGATTTGCTACAAAAAGCAATCGTATTCATTCCGAGCCACCAGGCAGAGGATGGATCGGTACAGATAATGCTTAGTTGCTTAACCTCGTGCAGAACCGGGGAAGAATCGTCGGTGAACAGGAGTGGAAAAGAGAGGTAAGGTAAAACCAAACGACGAGTCCGCAGGTCAGTCCTGCAATTGCCGCCTGCCCTGTTCCTTGTCGGCGTGCTGAATCATGATGAAATTCCGAAATCGATTCCGCTACAGGTTCTGCAAGGGAACCGACAGGATATTTCTGAAAAGAAAATTGCGGCCGATCAGCGTAATTAAAGTTGGTACGGTTTCCGTCTAAAGTGCGTCGTACGCCAAGCCGTCAGATGCCTGAGGAAATAAGGGTCAGCAGTTGAGGAAGACGAATTACTTTTTCAACTGAAAAAAGAAATCATTCGCACCATCGGCAGAAACGGTTTCTGTGAGTGTTGACTGAGCGTTGTATTTTGAGGGCAGCATTTCGCCACCCGGCTCTTCATCGGTTCCTTCCAGTTTGCTGATCCGGACGATATGCGGTCCGATGATCGCCCCTTCGTAGTCGGCATTGTACATCAGCGTAAAAACGCCATTTTCGTCTGTCCTGCCGAGCGAAGTGCGTTGGCTTCCAGTTTCCGCTGCTTGCTGCGGTGAAAAAGAAACAGCCGCTCCTGCGAGTGGTTTACCCAGATACTCGACCATGCCGGTGACGGGGACCAGCGTTGGAATCGGGTCGCCACTTCTTCCACATCCGGTGATCGCAACTAATCCACAAATCATGCTGATTCGGGCAAATAAGATAAGAGATGTCTGACGCACGCTATTCATAAGTCACCTGCAACTGTTCCAGCAGAAGTATTTTAGAGAATGATTTATCGAAATATCAATTCAATAAAAGACCAGGATAACAGACGAGATAGCCTGTTACCCTGACTGATTTTGTGAAAATCTTAATGCGTTACAGTTCGCCAATTACTTCGCCACCATTGACAGAGATCAGCGCCTGAACGGTAGCCAGATTCGCGTTTTCACTTAAAAAGCGAACAGAGCCATCGCCCATCACCATTTGTCCGCCACCGGTATGAAAACTTCCTGATCCCCAAGCGTAAGAGAGAGGACTGGAAGAGTTATAAGGGACATTCAACGCATAACTTGCATTACCTGGCTGTATAAAAAACGTCCAACTCGCATTGTTCCAGAAAGGACCGTAGCTCGTGGAAGTTTTAATGAGTGGTGTTTCGATAAAGATCATCGTATTGCTGGTGCCATCTACCAGATCCCGCATTTTCGCAGAACCGTTGGGGCCGAGTGCACCTTTCGAGGAACTTGTAGCCGATCTCCATGTTCCACTCCAGCCTGCTCCATTTGTATGGGCAACGACGCCATAACTTGTGCGGTAAGCACCCAGGGAATCATATGTGCCACCAGCGCTGCCTGTGCCTACATCAGCACCCGGATCGGAAGGGCAGCGAAAGACCGGAATTTGAGAATTCACAATATTAAATTGACGGGTAGTTGCCGAAGTGATCGTGTAAGAACCGATTGTCGCTTCACACCCGCTGTGCCTACCCGTACCGCTTGGCAAGCTAAAGTTGTACAAATCGTAAAGTGAACCCTGCTCGAGAAAAGGGAGCAACATCTGGTAGCAAGTGTGATTGAGAATCTGACCGCCCTGTGGCATGAACTCTTGACAATCGTCCAGGCCTGCATGAATGACGGCAGGGGGGAAAACGCTGTGTACATCGTGGTAGTTGTGTAATGCCAAGCCAATCTGTTTCAAATTGTTTTTACAGGACGACCGTCGGGCGGCTTCGCGGGCTTGTTGCACTGCTGGCAGCAACAGGGCCACCAGAATGGCAATGATTGC
>DOCI01000185.1:10809-27769 GCA_003503535.1 Planctomycetaceae bacterium | reverse complement strand
ACCAGAATGGCAATGATTGCGATCACGACCAAAAGTTCGATCAGGGTGAATCCACGTCTTTTCAGCATCTAAGTACTCCATACGCCAAAGCTGAAGCCAAGGCAAAAGATAAAGAAGAAAGAAATCAAAAAGAAAACCGTCTTGATTCGGACAACATGGTATTGTCTCGAATGAGACGAAAAGACTTTAATTTGAAAATTTAATGAAGCAAATCCCGTACCATCAAAGATATAGTCAAAGATTGCAGATTTTGGCTGAGTTTTATGGCACTTATGATATCAGGAGATATCAATGTTTTGCGAGTTGCTCTTATATTGAGCATTTCCGCTCAACAGTTCATCGTTTTTGTCTCATGTCAATGTGTTGTTATGTGCAAATGCTTGCTATTGTTTATCCATATCATTGCGCTCAATTATTAGACAGGAATGCGTCAGGCAGTGTCTGATCTGCATAGAACAACTCAAATATGGGGACAGAATGATATGAATTCTGTGAGCGACATCGTACTAACCGATCACTATTCATTTTCTGTTTCAATCGTTAGCCAACTGTCCCATAATCACTTACTGTCATTTGGAACATATACTCTGGAAAACTCTCCCCCGGAAGTTCAACGATTCGGGTCTTCTCTTCGAGAGCGCCCCCGCCACCCGCCGATAATTATCTTCTAACAGATCGCCATTTAAAATGATGAAAACCATATTTGCATTCATCCTGTTCTCAACTGCTGCGAGTGCTTCGGCTGAGGACTTTCGACCAAACATTGGGCCAGACTTGCCGTCGATCACAGTGGAATGTGGAGAGGTGACAATCCTCCTGCGACAATCGACACAATGGACTCCTGGTCGAATTGATTTTCGCGGAACACCGATGACAACAGAACGAAGTGCGTATGGGACCGTCTTCCGTTATCCTGAAGTTGGCTTCATTGGTACGGCACATCTTGAAAATGAGCCGGAAGACCTGCAGTCGCTCTCCTTCTTCCTGGACGGCAAAGAACTCACCACTCTGGAGGCGAAACTCAAAGGAGAATCATTTCGCTTCGTGCGAGAATCAAAGATTCGTGGCTTCTTGCTCACAAACATCATCGAGATCAAAGACAATTGTCTTTATGAAACGACGACGATCAAGACGAACGTTGAAACTCCTCTCAGTCTCGTTTATCACTTTATGCATGCGTGGACGCCAACAGTTTCCGAACTTATCGCAGGGAACGATGACAAACCTGACGACGACATTCATCAGCCACTTCTGGATGATGATAACGTTTCTCGTCTTTTCTATATCAACAGAGCCGTTGACTGGCTCTCAGTTTATGAGCCAAAGAGCGGTCAATTTGCAGTTTCCCGGATTCTTGAAGTCCCTGAGGAAACAGAAAACATCTCAACAATATGGAACGTTCCTAACACATACCGAAAATTTTATTTGAGAGTATTTCAGAACCAATCAGTCCCAAAGGATTTTAACGGCACCTGGAAGATGGTGACTGCTTTCGGGTGTGAAACGTCAGACAAATGGCAACCTGCCGCGAAGGTGCTGGTGAAGAAGCTCATAGAATAAGTATGAGTATAACGTCTGCAATCGACGGACCCTCAAGCGAACAGAGATCAACCTGATATCTGTCAGTTTATTGTTCTTATCGAATCGCACTGTGATCGCTTTAATGAGATGCTGGAAGTTGGGAATTGCTTCGTAAAAGAGATAATCTCTCAGTATTTATAGATCTGAATGAAGAAGATGAGATTCTGCGTTCTGCTGGTTCGATCCTCGTGCCAGGAGAGCCAAATCGCGTGAAGGGGGCATGTGAAAACTCTTGCGTTGATGTATAGTGCAATAGAAACAGGAGTGTTTGATGTTACCTGCTCATTGCTATTCTCTCGTTACTCAAAGGACAATTCATGCCGTTACATGACAAAGACACCGTACGCGATAGTATCGAAGATGATGTGTACGCGTCTGTCGATCTTTCTGTCAGCATGCCAAAATACAAGTTTCCCACCTCGGAACAAAACCCACGCCATGCCTATGCTGTCGTGCACGACGAACTAATGCTGGACGGTAATTCTCGCCAAAATCTGGCCACATTCTGTCAAACCTGGGCCGAGCCGGAAGTCCAACAGTTGATGAATGATTGCTTAGACAAGAACATGGTCGATAAGGACGAATATCCGCAGACCGCGGAACTCGAGGCCCGCTGCGTCCATATGCTTGCCGATCTGTGGAACTCGCCAGCCGGCGCCAACACGATCGGTTGTTCGACGACCGGTTCCAGCGAAGCCGCGATGCTGGGCGGTATGGCGATGAAGCGTGCCTGGGAAGCCAAGCGAAAGGCAGCCGGTAAGCCAATCGACAAGCCGAATCTGGTTACCGGTCCCGTCCAAATATGCTGGCACAAATTCACGCGATATTGGGACATTGAACATCGCGAGATCCCCATGGAGCACGATCGGCTCATTATGACTCCCGAAGAGGTTCTCAGCCGGGTCGACGAAAATACAATTGGTGTTGTGCCCACTTTAGGTGTCACCTTCACGTGCCAGTACGAGCCGGTGAAGGCGGTCGCAGACGCTTTAGACCAGTTGGAAGAGGAGACAGGGCTGGACATTCGGATGCACGTTGATGCGGCGAGTGGCGGTTTTCTATCGCCTTTCTGCTCTCCAGATCTCGTCTGGGATTTTCGCATTCCACGTGTCAAATCGATCAACGCATCGGGTCACAAATTCGGTCTCTCGCCATTGGGCGTCGGCTGGGTGATTTGGCGTGAGTCCACAGATCTGCCGGAGGATTTGATCTTTTGGGTGAACTACCTGGGCGGCAATATGCGCGACATCGCGCTGAATTTCTCGCGACCGGGCGGACAGGTTGTCTGTCAATATTACAACTTCCTGCGACTGGGTAAGGAAGGCTATCGCAAGATTCACACCGCTTGCTATGAGACGGCGCAGTTTATCGCGAGTGAAATCGAAAAGCTCGGGCCATTTCAGGTGATCTACGACGGCGAAATGGACGCAGGTATTCCGGCAGTTTGCTGGAAAATGAAAGACGATGCCAACACGGGATTCAGCCTGTACGACATGGCCGATCGCCTGCGAAGTCGCGGTTGGCAGGTTCCCGCCTATTCTTTGCCCGCCAATATGCAAGAGTTATCGATTCAGCGGATTTTGGTGCGACAGGGTGTCAGTCGGGATTTGGGAACACTGTTGGTCGAGGACATGAAACGAACGCTGGAACACTTTCAGCAACATCCCGTTCTCACTCCGATGACGCCTGCGGAGGCTTCCGGTTTTCATCATTAACGGAAAACTTCCAAGAATGTGTTCAGATACTCTTTGCGCAACTGTCGCTATTTTTGTGCGCGAAGAGTTCTTGACCGATGTTGGCATTGCCAGGAGCCTCACGTTGCCAGTCAAACTTTTTGGTGAAGCAACAGACTGACCTGAAATCCGTCCGAGAAAAATATGGATGAGCAGTCCGAACAAAGCAAAAACATTCAAGCATCCCGTTTGGAGTGCGTGGAAACGAAAGGGCCTTGGCCGTTTGTTACCTGGAGAGCATACAGGGCTGCCGATCAATCGAGATATAATTGGAGCTCTCGTC
This sequence comes from Planctomycetaceae bacterium, assembly GCA_003503535.1. Lineage (GTDB taxonomy): Bacteria > Planctomycetota > Planctomycetia > Planctomycetales > Planctomycetaceae > Rubinisphaera. Next base: position 24,172 of record DOCI01000185.1, on the reverse strand, counting down.
ACCACCGTAAGGGACTGGTTCGACCAGTGGCTCTCAAGACAATTGCGAATGGCAATTCGTTACTTTGCTGCTTGTGGAAGCCTCAGGAACTGAATTGGTGGATCGGCGTTATCTTCGCGATTGGTTCGCTTTTGTTTATGATCGGGAGTGTGTTGTGCTTATCACCAAAACTGGCAACGGTCTGGTCACTTGATTCGTTGCAGATCAACACGATCTTTTTTGCTGGTTCTATACCGTTTACAACTGCCGCATATCTCCAGTTATTTCAAGCCGCCAATGCCGATGAATCGACTGATGAAAATTCTGGTTCCTCCATGCGGCTTAGCATTTTGGGTTGGCGACCGGGTGATATCGGATGGCTGAGCAGTGCATTGCAATTTATCGGAACGATTCTATTCAACTTTAACACATTCGACGCGACACTACCTTCGCTTGACTGGTTTGAATCAAACCTCCTGATCTGGGTGCCGAATATCTTTGGTTCTATTCTGTTCCTTGCGTCTGGATATCTCGCCTTCATCGAAATCTGTCACGCATATTGGGCCTGGAATCCAAAAGATGTTTCCTGGTGGGTTGTCTTCACGAACCTGTTGGGTTGCGTGGGCTTTATGGTCTCGGCTGTTTTCGGTATCTTTTTGCCGGGGCCAGCGAATATCGATGCCGCAACTCTGTCCACCACATTTACCCTACTGGGTGCAATTGGATTTTTTATCGGATCGTTGCTGATGCTGCCTGAGATGAGTACTTCCACAAAGTCCATGACAAAAGTGGCTCAGTAGGTGATGTCCGTAAGGAATCCCAGGAGCAGGGCATCTTGAATTCGCCCAGACGATCGTAATCGCCCTGTTCTGCTTGTGGACTTCTCGGTGAAAGCCGTGTTCAGTGGGCTCCACTGGCTCAGTTGATCCCCCTTAGCGAGCGGAGATTTTCAATGTGGAGCAGTTGAAGAGACACGCGAAGTCTCTTGCGAAGTTGCATCAACTCACCAATCTCCCGGAGCATGACAAGCTTCTTCCACGACTTGCAGAAAACGATAGTCTTTTAATTGAGACATATGATATTCTGACCGCAGTGGCTGCCTTGGATAGAAGGATTGAGTCTGCTGGCGAATGGCTCTTGGACAATTTCTATCTGATTGAAGAACAGATTCTTGCGATCCGTCGCCATTTACCTCCCTCGTACTCTCGTGAACTTCCGAGTCTGGGATACTGCAGGGTTTTCACGAAATGCTGTCGAGATCGTGACAGGCAATTTTGTGAGTACAGAACGAGTTTGGAACATCATATTTACGAGTGATAGTTGCAAGATTGATTCCCGTCATCCACGATACTGTTAGTATGAAGCATTGCACACAAGACAAGTTTGGAATCGGGAAGCGGTTGTAAATGTAGTTTGATGATATCCAAACAATTGAACTCCAGACTGCAGTGAGATCAAAACCCGACATGAAAAGGTTGGAATTCACCTCTGGCAACAGGGATTCAGAAATGACTTCCAGGTGAGGGGATTGGAGCAGACATGAAGCGATACCCATCTGACGTAGCAGTGATCCTATTGAGTTTGCTTTATGTCATTCCTGTCTGGGCTGATGAACAGGGCGAAACTTTCTTTGAAAGTGAGATTCGCCCGATTCTGTTTGAGAAATGCAGCGCGTGCCATACCGGGGCCAAACATTCGGGCGGCTTGAGTCTTGAATCTCGGCAGGCCTTGTTGGACGGTGGTGATTCCGGGGCTGCGTTGAATCTTGAACATCCGCAGGCAAGTTTACTGTTGCAAGCCGTAATCCGATCAGATGAGGTGGCGATGCCTCCAGATGATCCCCTGACGAAGAAGGAAATCGATTCCATTTCCACTTGGGTAGAATTGGGCGCTCCATGGCCCGAACAGGCTCCCTTGCTTTCTGCGGATGCGATGCGTGCAAAGAGTCATTGGGCCTTTCAACCTGTAAGCAATCCGAAGATTCCTCATATGAGCTCAGAAAACGGGAGAGCAAATCCCATTGACGCCTTTGTCCTGAAACGGCTGGAGGATTCGCAACTTATGCCGTCCGCTCAGGCAGATCAACGGACTCTTGCTCGAAGAGTCGCATACACACTTACCGGCTTGCCACCTACGTTAGAGCAGGTGATGAAGCTTGAAAACAGTAACCAATCCGAAGCCTTAGATCGATTCGTTGACGAGTTGCTTGCCTCTTCACACTACGGAGAGCATTGGGCTCGACACTGGTTGGATGTTGCCAGATATTCAGACACAAAAGGCTATGTTTACGCCCGTGAAGAACGTTTCTGGGTTCATGCCTGGAACTATCGTGACTGGGTAGTCGACGCGTTGAATCGTGATCTACCGTATGACCAGTTCTTAAAACTCCAGATTGCCGGGGATCAAGTTGAGGAACGTAGCAGACAGGATTTAGCAGCCATGGGATTCCTCACCCTGGGGCGGCGTTTTCTGGGAGTGCCCTGGGACATAATCGACGACCGTATCGACACATTGTGCCGAGGGACCATGGGATTAACCGTTGCCTGTGCCCGTTGTCATGATCACAAATACGATCCTATTCCCACTGCCGATTACTATTCTCTGTATGGAGTTTTTGCCAGTAGTGAGGAAAAGCTGGTTCGGCTGGAAGTCGAAAAACAATCAGAGGAATATGAAACCGAGTTGAACAAACGCCAGCAGGCTTTAGAAGAGAAGTTGCAGGCAAGTCGAGAAGAGTCTTCCCAGCGGTCTCGTAATCGCCTGGTGGATTACCTTCAAGCTCAATTGGAACTCGAAAAGTATCCTGCACAAGGTTTCGACCAGGTCTTTGAAAAGAGCGATCTGCTACCTGCGTTCGTACGCCGCTGGCAGGCCTGGCTGCATCAGTCGCAACGTTCTCAAGAGCCTGTTTTTGTGGCCTGGCATCTTTATCGTCAGATTCCTGGCCCACAGTTTGCCGAACAATCGAACGTCATCACCAGGAAAATCAACACACTGACCGATACGCAGCTGAATCCGCTCATTAGAGACGTCTTTCAAACACCACCCGTTTCATTCTCAGAGGTGATCGATCGGTACGCTGCAGTCCTGAAGACTATCGACGACAAATATCTATCACAGGAACAGCCAAATACTGGCATGGATAATGAGGCTGAAGATCAACTCCTCGCAATACTGTATGGACCGAATGCGCCCTGCGAAATTCCTGATCAACCGCTGGTGCACATCGAAACATTTTTCGATTCGGGAACCATCAATGCACTCTGGAAACTACAAGGCGAAGTCGATCGCTGGATCATTAATTCGAATGAACAGGTTACACACGCGTTGATTCTGCAAGACTCTAAAGTTGGATTTGCTCCTCGAATCCTGCGACGCGGAAATCCTGTTAATTACGGGGATGATGTCCCACGACAGTTCCTGGCTTTACTGAGTGGATCGGATCGCCAGCCTTTTTCTAAGGGAAGTGGGCGATACGAATTGGCCGAGAGGATCGCTTCGCCACAGAATCCACTCACCGCACGGGTCATTGTTAATCGAGTCTGGGCGCATCATTTTGGTCAAGGACTGGTGACAACGCCGAGCGATTTTGGATTGAGAGCCGAGCGACCTTCACATCCTGAATTACTTGACTGGCTGAGCCAGTGGTTTATGAAGGAAGGCTGGAGTTTAAAGAAACTGCATCGACTCATATTGACGTCAAATACTTATCGACAATCATCATTTGTGAACCCCGATTCGGAGTCTCATCAAAAGGCACAATTACTGGATCCTGAGAATCGTCTCTTGTGGAAAATGAACCGACATCGTTTGAACTTCGAAGAATTTCGAGACTCCCTGCTGTCTACCTCGGGGCAACTCGATCTTACGTTGAAAGGAAAACCTGCCAACCTCTTTGCAGCACCATATCCTAATCGACGTACGCTCTATGGACAGATTGATCGACAATATCTCCCGAGCACGCTTCGTATCTTTGATTTTGCAAATCCAGACTTGCACATTCCCAAACGTAGCGAAACCACGGTTCCGCAACAATCATTATTTTTGCTCAATCATCCAATAGTTCTGGAGCAGGTCCAGTTATTGGTTAAAGATATTGATACAGACCAACCTGAAGCATTCGTGAACCAATTGTTCCAACGTGCCTTTCAGCGAAATCCTGATTCTCGAGAACTTGCCGAAGCAATTCGTTTTATGGAATCAGCTGACTTCCCTGATACGCCGGCAGCGCGACCAACCACAGCCAACTGGCAGTATGGGTATGGTCAATATGATGAAGAGCAAGGACGAACAACTGGCTTCACACCCTTACCGCATTTTACTGGAAGCGCCTGGCAAGGTGGAGTCGCATGGCCGGATGCAACGTTAGGCTGGGTTCAGTTAACAGCTGCTGGAGGACATCCTGGAAATAATCGTGAACATGCTGCGATCCGACGTTGGACAGCACCTCGCAAAATGACAATTGATGTCAATTCCGCTCTAATCAATGAACCTGCAGCTGGCGATGGTATCCGTGCGTTTGTTGTCAGTTCGCAATCAGGCACTTTGCAAAATGTAAAAAACCATCAGAAGCAGATGGATCTCAACGTGAGAGAATTGCAGGTTGAGGAGAACGAAACCATCGACTTCATTGTTGATATTGATGAAGTTCTCAACAGCGATCAATTTCTATGGGAAGTCACAATTCAGGAGACCGGACGTGAAACAACCTGGAATTCTAAACTCGATTTTCCTACTGATACAATCAACCTTCTTAGCCCAGAAGAACAGTTGGCTCATATCCTGTTTTGCACGAATGAATTCATCTTCGTGGACTGATATAGATAACAATGCTTGAAAACCACTTCATAATGGCTTTAGGGAAAGTGAAATGAAAATGGATTCATTAATCTCTCGTCGAAACATGCTTGGTTCTTCGGCATTGGGAATGGGAGCATTGAGCCTGCAGTCATTGTTTGATAACGATGGGCTGCTTGCTGCAGACTCTTCGAGTAACCCGGCACGAGATCAGCTTCCACACTTTCCTGGAACGGCCAAGCGTGTGATCCATTTCTTTTTAAATGGCGGACCATCTCATGTTGACACCTTCGATCCTAAGCCCGAACTGGCCAGACATGCAGGAAAGTTACTGACCAATACCTTGACAACCGAACGCAAAACAGGAGCCGCCTTTCCTTCGCCTTTCAAGTTTCGGAAATATGGGGAATCGGGTCTCGAAGTCAGCGAGCTTTTCTCTCGTACTGCTGAGCATATCGATGACATTGCCGTCATTCGTTCGATGTACGCACAAGTCCCTAATCACGAACCATCGCTCATGCTCATGAACTGTGGAGATTCGATTCAGGCTCGGCCAAGTGTTGGTTCGTGGGTGATGTATGGTCTGGGAAGCGAGAATCAGAATCTGCCTGGCTTTGTCGCAATGTGTCCGGGAGGCTTGCCAATCAAAGACAATGAAAACTGGCAAGCTGGATTTTTGCCGGGAGCGTATCAGGGAACTTATATTGACTCACAACATCGCGAACTGGCGAAACTGATTGAAAACATTGAGCATCCCCATATCTCTTCGGCGAATCAGCGGCAGCAGCTAAAGCTTCTGCAAAGCTGGAATCAAAAACACGCAGAGATTCGCAATGATGATCGACTGGAAGCACGCATCCACGCATATGAACTTGCGTTTCGAATGCAGATCGGGGCAGCCGAAGTCTTTGATTTGAACCAGGAACCGAAGCATATTCAAGAGATGTATGGAAGCGGAGTTCATGGACGGCAAACATTGATCGCACGTCGGCTACTGGAACGGGGAGTTCGCTATGTGCAGCTTTGGCATGGAGCAGGGCAACCTTGGGATAATCATGACAACATTGCAGGTAATCATCGAAAATTGGCGGATCAACTTGATCCTGCAATTGCTGCCTTATTGACCGATCTCAAACTGCGGGGAATGCTAGAAGATACGTTGGTCATCTGGGGGGGAGAATTCGGCCGTACTCCTACGGTTGAGCTCACTGGCGGTGGTGAATCGAAATTAGGGCGTGATCACAATCACTGGGGATTCAGCGTCTGGATGGCCGGCGGGGGAATTAAAGGTGGTACCGTTTACGGAGCGACTGATGAGTTCGGTTTTAAAGCAGTCGAAAACCCAACGAGTGTCCATGATTTGCACGCAACAATCTTGCACACCCTGGGATTCGATCATGAACGTCTGACGTACCGATATGCCGGTCGTGACTTTCGACTGACCGATGTGCATGGACGCGTAATTCGGGAAATACTGACGTAACTCTCTTAAAACTTTGTTGAATGTACTGACGACACTGAGGAAAATACCCCCATGGATTTTACAAAGACACATATCGAATTTGATCATAAACACACCAGCCCTCTGGTGTCATGCCGGTTTTCTCCGAAAGGCGAAAACGTGTTTTTCGGTGCCGAGGACTACAAGGTCTGGCGGTGGAACTGGGAGGAAGACACGAAGACAGAATTCAAAACCGATGCCTGGGTCATGAGCCTGGCGTTTTCGAATGATGGAGAAACGCTGATAACCGGTGGGTATGATGGTCGCCTGATGTGGTGGTCATCGACAGCCGAGTCCTCTGAACCGATTCGAATCATTGAGGGACACGAGGGATGGATTCGCGCGGTGGCTGTCTCACCAGATGGAAAGCTTCTGGCTTCAGTAGGGAATGACCGTGTTATCCGCCTCTGGAATCTTGCTGATGGTACGAGCGTCAAAGAATTTCATGGGCAACCCGAAGGAGGCGAAGGCTCAATTCGGGATGCCTCCTACATTTACAACGTCACCTTTCATCCCGAGGGCAAGTCTCTTGTCACAGGCGATTTGATGGGGCAACTCATCGAATGGTCAGTCGAAACTGGCGTGCCACAACGTGCCTGGACCGCTGAATCACTCAGTAAGTATGACCAAGGCTTCCGGGCACAAATCGGTGGCTTCCGTTCGCTGCTCTTTAATGCTGATGGTTCAAAACTGTACGCCAGTGGCATTACGAATGTCAGCAATGCATTCGCAGGAGTCGGTAATCCTTCCGTTGTCGAATTTGATTGGAAAGAAGGAAAGCAACTGATTGAGTATTTATCAAAGCCAAAACTTCAAGGCGTCGCATGGGGGGCAGCGGTTCATTCCGATGGAACAATCATTGGAGCCCACGGTGGAAGTAACGGAAATTTGATGTTCTGGAAACCGGGCGAAGCAGAGGCAGCGTTTCAATTGAAACTTCCACAGAACGCCCGGGCACTCGACCTGCACCCAGGGGAGGAACGCGTGGCTGTTGCTTGTTCTGATGGTCATCTACGGATCTGCCGATTGGGACCAAAAGCTTGAAATCCTTAATTATAATTGACGACCATCGCTTTAGAAGTTAGTGTTTAAGGCATCAACCTTAGTTGATGTCTCGTTAGATCAACCGCGACGAGAGCCTCCTGATACTGCTTCCTCAAAGTGAACTTGCCCATGATGAGTCGAGTCGTCCCCTTACTCCTGTTTGTCTGCTCGTTGACGATTTCTCCAGTTGACGCCCAGGAACCTGTCGAGAATACTCCGCTACACAAGCAGGTTGACGACCTCATCAGTCAAAATAAGATTGGTCCAATAGCAGATCAATCTGACGATTTTACATTCATCAGACGAGTGTACCTGGACCTCATCGGACGCATCCCTGACAGGACTGAAGTTGAAGTGTTCCTGGCGGACAGCAAACCCGACCGTCGAACTGCTCTTGTTGACCGGCTCCTCTCTTCAGACGAATACCCGCGTCACATGGCCATTGTATTCGATGTGATGTTGATGGAGCGGCGTGGTGGGAAGCATGTCAAAAGCGAAGAATTCCGATCCTATCTCGAATCTGCGTTTCGCGAGAATCAATCATATCTGGAGATCGTACGCGAAGTCCTCTCAGCGGATGGGACCAGTGAACAGAATCGGTCTGCTTCTGCATTCTATCTGGAGCGGGATGTCGAACCACATTTGTTAACCCGTGATGTCGGTCGTATTTTTTATGGTGTCGATCTCCAATGTGCTCAGTGTCACAATCATCCGCTCATTGATGACTATCATCAAGAAGACTATTACGGTCTGCAAGCGTTTTTTGTGCGGTCGAATCTCTTTCAACCCGACAAGAAAAAACCTGCATTGATTGCCGAACAGGCAACCGGAGAAGCGAGTTTCAAGTCGGTCTTCACCGAGCGGGAGGGAGTGATTGGACCACGTGCTCCACAGGCAGATGAATTGGTGGAGGTGACACTGAAGCCTGCAGAACAGTATGCCATAGCTCCGGCGAAAAACGTTCGTTCGGTTCCTGCAATAAGTCGACGCGAGCAACTTGCAAAAATTGTCCTGGAGGCACCGGCTCCAGCCTTCAACCGAAACATTGTCAACCGACTCTGGGCACATCTGTTTGGACGAGGAATTGTTCATCCCGTCGATCTTCATCATTCGGACAACCCTCCGTTACAGCCCGAAGTCCTTGATTTATTATCGCGAGAATTTGTCTCTGCCAATTACGACATCAAATGGCTTCTACGGGAACTCGTTCTGACTGAAGCGTATCAGCGGTCGTTCCAGTTGCCAGAAATGCAGCCATCGATTGAAAATGCAAAACAACAAATTAACGCAGCAAAGGCTACTGCTACCACAGCCTCTGAACAGGCGGCTCAGGCAGACACACGCGTACAGACCGCTTTGGAAGAACTTGATAAAGCTGTTGCCGCAGCCAAGCCTTTCAGTGATGCCGAAGCTGCTGCATTGAAGCAAGTGATCGAAGCACAAAAAGTTCGCGATGCTGCTGAGTCCAAGGTGAAGACTCGTCAGCAGGATATCGAGAATCGACAGTCACAATATGCGTTACTCATGAAATCGCAGGAATCGACAATTGCTGCAATCGAGAGCTTGAAGGACGACAAAGAATTAGCAACGGCTCTGGAAATTATTAAGAAACGCGTTACAGAGCATTCCGTGGAGCTCCAGAAACAGCAGGAAGCAATCAAGGGGGAGAGTCAGGGGCTCGTTGACTCAGAGAATATATTGAAGGAGAAAACGACCGCAGCCGATGCGGCAATTTCATCCAGGATACCCTATGAAAATCAAGTAAGAGCGAAGCGGGACGAGTTATTTTCGATGCGCGAACAAGCCAAATCGCTTCGGCATCAAGCGAACCAGGCACTCAGTGACGTTCAGTTCCTCGAGATCATCATCGCTTATGGTGAATCCTCACAGCAGATTGCTATGCTAAATCAAGTGATCGCTAATGGAGAACAGGATCTCTCTATAAATGTAGCAGCTATTACCAAGGTTCAGCAAAACCTCGCTGAACTTGAGACTCAGCAAAAGCAAGCGATGACGGCTGTTGGGGCCCAGCAGAAAGTGTTTGATGAAGCATCCAGAGAAATGGTTGCGATTCAAAAACTTCATTCGACCCTGGCAGAATCCATCACCAAGGCTAAAGAAACCAGTCTGACCATCCCGGATGACCCTAAAGTCAAAGAGGCCGTAGAATTGCTCTCGCAAAGCCTCGAACGGATTAGTGCAGATGTCACGAATTCACAGGTCACTGTCAAAGAACAGAAAACAAAACTGGACCTGCTCCAGGCCACTTTGGTTGAATCGACGAAGCAGGTGGAACAGGCCAAACAATCACTGGCAACATTGCAGGAGCAGGGAAAGCAACTCACGCAGAAACAGGTGGCTAATCAGGAAAGCCTGCTCAAGACGCACTCTGCACACGATACAATTTGGGGCGAAGTCGTTGATGGTGCAACTGCCAGAGCCCATGTGGCCAGCCTGGATTCGCTTTCTCCCGAGCAATTCGCAATGAGCATGCTGATCGCCACCGGACAATACAAACGATTGCAATCAGCAGCCATCGCCAAAGTCGATAAAGATATGCCTGTTAAGGAAGATTCTTCACTAGCGGCAAAGGATCAGGAGGCACGCCAAACGGCAATCAATGCTGCTCTGAGGACTTCTCTGCAGGGAACGATCGATAAGTTCGTTACTCTCTACGGAGCCGCTGCTGGTCAGCCTCAGTGGGATTTTTTCGCGACTCCCGATCAGTCCCTGTTTGCTGCTAACGGTAATGAACTACGCAGTTGGCTCAGCCCTGGGGGTGGTAATCTGACCGAACATCTCATTGCCATGGAGAGCATCGATGAATTGGCTCGCGAAATGTACCTGAGCGTGTTGACACGTATTCCCACGAATGACGAGATCGCCGATGTGAGGTCGTACATTGAGACTCGTCCAGATGCCAAAGCTCAGGCCGTCCAGGAACTTTGTTGGGGGTTGATGACTTCCGCTGAGTTTCGGTTCCAACATTAAAAGAAGCGATTTCAATACCGCTGAGGTTTAGAATTCACCAATAGGGAAATGCACGATGAAGTCCTTCGCAATGTGTGGTAGTGTCGAACACCAAATGGCCCGAAGAGGGTTTCTAGGCATCATGGGAGGAGCGATTGGGCTCGGTGCTACGCTTCCTCAGAGTTTGACAGCGGGTCTCTCCCAGCAGAATAAGCAGATGCTCGTCGTGTTTCTGTCGGGAGGAGTCAGTCAGCTTGAGTCATGGGATCCCAAGCCAATGACAAACACTGGCGGCCCTTTTCGTGCGATACCGACAGCTGTACCGGGGATTCACATCTCTGAACTGCTGCCTAAGACAGCCCGGCACATGGACAAACTCTCCTTGATTCGCAGCATCAATACACGCAACGGCGATCACGGCAAAGGGGCGTATCAGATGCAGTACGGTCGTAACCAAATGCCTGGTCTTGAGTTCCCACACTTGGGAGCCGTCACTGCTCGATCTCTGGAACGAACCGACAGTCCTTTGCCTGGAAACATCCGTATCCCCGGTGGCGGACGTAGTCGTGATGCAGCCTACCTTGGCCCGCGTTTTGCCAGTGTGGGAGCTGATGGGAAGCCCCCCGCCAACTCTACGCGTCACGAATCTCTGCTGTCAGAGGCAGATCAAATGAGGCACGCTTTTCAACATCGGGCCAACGAACGATTCCTCTCGATGCGCAGGACTGCAGAAACGGACCTTTATACTCAAAGCTACGAACAGGCAATGCAGTTGATGGATCGTCGTGAAGTCTTCGACCTCGCCAGGGAACCAGAAGCGGATCATGTCCGCTACGGAAAACATGATTTCGGACAGCATTGTCTGATGGCTCGACGGATGCTTGAAAACGATGTCCCTTATGTGCAGGTCTCTCACACGAACTACGATACGCACAATGAAAATTTCAATTTTCACCTCGAACAGTTGGCCGAATTCGATACACCCTTTTCCTGTCTCATCAACGACTTGCATGAGAGAGGAAAACTCTCCTCGACACTGGTCGTCGTCATGTCTGAGTTCGGACGAACACCAAAAATCAATGTCCGCTATGGTCGCGACCACTGGGGTACTGCGTGGTCAATTTGCCTTGGGGGAGCAGGGATTCAGCCAGGAGCCGTGATTGGTAAAACCAACGAGAACGGGACGCAGGTGATTGATCGGGAGGTGAATCATGGAGACCTGTTTCACACATACCTCTCTGCCGTTGGCCTCGATTCGTCCTCCTCCTTTAACATCAACGGACGCGAACTTCCTCTTGCTGATCCAGCCCACAGCCCGATCCATGAGCTCATTATGTAGTGTTTGCCCTCCCCGTGTTACAGCTCGAACGAACTTACTAAGCCTTGTTAGCACAATGTCTTTCGCCCTAACTCCATCGGCTCCGCATCATATCCCTGCGACCATGATTCACTAACGCAACACTCTTCGCTGGAGGCTTATCGTGTGAAACCTGGGATCAGCGTTTTGAACTCAGTTCATAATCGATACTGATCGGTTCGGATTCGACTGTCAGCATGTATTTCATGTTGTCGGGGTTGATGCTCGTCAGATGCGTGGGCAAAATTTCCAACGCCCCCACATCTGCTGCCGACTGTCCCTCGGGAATCGGGCTGCCATCGGGCTTCGCAATTTTGGAAAATGTCACATTATAAACGCCTGGCTCAATGCCTTCGGCCATCGAATAATCCTGTGCATTGAATTTGCCCGCTGCATCGGTAATCGCAAACCCGCCTTTGCCTTTCGTTTCGCCATAGGGTAGAAACTTCACAGCCGTTTCCCCCAGCGGTTCTCCATCCAGCAGCACCGTTCCGGTCACCGGAATCAATAGTTCGGGCGTGTTACCTGAGTTTTCACCACCGCATCCAGCGGCAGTCAACGCCATCAGGCATATCAGAGCGGCAACACAGTTCATCTCTCGTGAAGCAAAGTACAACATGGGTCACTTTTTGTGGAAAAAGATTTGAAGCGGAAAAAACTGTCTACGTTGACCATAAGACAATGCAGACAGTTTGTGGCAGGAATCATGGAGCCGTTTTATAATTCGCCGAGTGGTTGACCATCGCTGATCCAGGCCAGTCGATTGCGGAGAGTAGCGTCGATGTTTTCGGAGATGAAACGCACCGCTCCATCACCCATCACGACCTGAATACCGCCCTGATGCAATGAACCGGGTTCCCCCCATTCACCGTTGCGACCGTACTGGTATTGTGCATTTGGTGGTGTCCGCCAGCCACAGCAGCGGAAGTTGTTGATCCCCCGAGAGGCTGTCAGGTTCACACCCTGCCCAACGTGTGATGAACAGCCCCACGACTGCGTTTCTCCATCATCGACGTCGAGAGTTGTTTCGACCATCGCAACCGTGTTGGAGGTCCCATCGACCAGATCACGCATTTTGCTGCGGGAGTTAACTCCGAACATGGCTCGCGTTGTGATGCCAAGGGCTGTCCATAAAGTACCGCCATTGCCCTGAGTGACGCTGAAACCATAGGTGGTACGGACCGAATCAGTCACGCCGCATCCGTAGGTGTCATTTGCTGAGGCGTAAACCTGCGGGCCTGCATCCGACGGACACAGATATACTTTGATGATATTTTTTGAAAGATTCAGATTCGTGTTGATGGCCGGATCTGTTCCCCCGGCTACAACACCCCCACTCACGTTACGTATTCCATACGCCCAGCTGTGATTGTACTGATCATACAAAGCTGATTGTTCAACGTAGGGTAACAGCTGCACGTGGCCGGATTGATTGAGCACATTCGTACCGGTCGGCGTTCCACCATTTGACGACGAGTTGGCCGTTGAATACGGAAACACATTGTGCACATCATGATAATTGTGCAGTGCCAGACCAAGTTGCTTCAGATTGTTTTTGCAGGAACTACGGCGGGCCGCTTCTCGGGCCTGTTGCACAGCTGGTAGCAATAAAGCAACCAAAATAGCGATGATTGCAATGACTACCAGTAGTTCAATGAGCGTGAATCCTCGTGTACGAGTTCTCAGCGATGGACGGTTCAGTTCAGTCAACATAG
>DOCI01000185.1:8931-10667 GCA_003503535.1 Planctomycetaceae bacterium | reverse complement strand
ACATCATTTGCAGTACTCCTGAAAAGATTGGTAAAAAATGAAATACAGCTCAATCGAGACACTCCATGGCAATCTCGGTCGCAACGCCTCGATGCGAGAATGCTTAATCTACAAGCAGATTGCACATTTGAATTTGGCTTCAACAGATCCACAACATTGGAAACCATTTCGCTTTCGTGAAAAACCAGTCTGTTAATCAACGATATGGACAATTACCGATGTGATGTCACGGTAAATCAAAGTTATTAAATAGATAACAGCATTTAATATGCCATTCAGTTCCAACTCATGGCTTTTCCTTGAGCAGCAAATGACAATCGCAGCCTCTGGGCTGCTCTGTATACCAGGTGACTATTTGGCCAAAATACGCACCCAATCACCTGGTTAGAAAACGTATCGTTTTGGAGAAACTGCGGCCTGGAGGCCTGATGCACCATCCGGCTCTGGTCTTCATCTATCGTCACTTCCGGTTGTCAGTACAGGCTGTTCTCGATTCCCAATGGCCACGCACTTAATGCGATTCACCGATATGGAGTGACTCAAAATCAGGGCCGAATTTTGGTCGACTCTTTTTTGTCTTGCTGCGTGATGTTTACTGACATCACGAACGCCCACTGCTTCGTTCACACAGCCTCTGTACCGATGCGGGGACAGGACGGACGTTTAGTGGTGTAGTCATGGTGATCATGACCATGCCCTTTGGCAGTCAGTCGACGTACCACACCATTCTTGAGATCATATTCAGAGCGCTTATTAATATGGGCTTTGAGTACCTCATACAACTTGAGTTGATTCACTTTGGTTGCAGGTCAAGACTTTGCTAAGTTGAGCAACTGGACGCCGCACAATTCCAGTCATTTTCAATCGATTCCCCAGTCAATACCTTTTCTGGATATTGTTAATCCCGAGTGGTCCCTCGAATTCTTTCGAGCTGGCACCGTCGCAAGCAACCTGCAGGAAATTTCATTTCTCAAATTGAAAGCCTGTTTGGGACATAGTCTACCCGGATTGCGGAGATGGCTCGGCTTTCCCACTGAGTTGAATCCGATTTCACATTGCAGGTTCAATCATGCTTGAGTATGGCACCCGGCAAATCAAATACTGTTTGAGAATTCCGGATGATCCCACTTTTTTGTGCGTTAAACCTCTTGTGACATCCTCAACCGATAAAACCTCCAAAATTTCTTAACGTAGCTGATTTGCCACTTTACTCTGCTAAGAAACCAGGTCTAGCATAAATTCAATGAACCTTGAGTTTCACTTTCGACATGTATGTTTAGAAGAGTTTCGATGTCAACAAATCGCCAAATGCTGACTGATCATCCAATTGCAGAGGATAACTCATTTAGTCAAGGAGGTTGTTAAAGCGATTCAAGCCCTGGTTCTTCGAAACAAACACAAAGTCCACTGACAGTGACTCCAGGATTTTCTGTGAAAACCAGCCAGTGTTGACAAGACATGCGCGATCCCACCGCATTGCCAGCATACTTGATGATTCCCGTTTCGGCGTAAGAGGACCGAGTCCCCCTTAGACCTGGAATAGTAAATGAATCCGATGAGAAGTATTATGAACTCGATCTGTTTCGACGTCATCGGACGAATCATCCGTTGCACCTACGGTAATCAGCGGCCCGCGAGAAGGATTAAAAAACGCCATCGTCTGTCTTTAGGTGTTGAACAGTTGGAGGTAAGACTCCTACTCACAAACGTATTCTCTCCAGTCACCCACTGGAGTT
>DOCI01000185.1:0-8893 GCA_003503535.1 Planctomycetaceae bacterium | reverse complement strand
GCTATTTTGCTCGGGCGACGCGATTACACAACTTCTCCATTAGGCTTTGATGGCAGTTTCGATGAGCTGCAAATCTTCTCGCACGCCTTGACAGAAGAGGAGATCGCGGAATTCGCGAGCAACAAACGAACGAGTTCAGTCGCCTACTGGAATTTCGAAAACGTATCAGACTCTTCTGTCATCGTGGATGAATCGGGGAATGGTCACGACTTGACGTTGGTGAATGCACGGCCCGATGGTGGCCTGACCGGCAGCGCAACAACCGACAGCGAAAATCAATTCGCCCTGAAGGTTCAAGGAAATACCACGTATGCACGCGTAGAGAACCTGGCGGACACTACTGTTGAATCGCTTGTGTTCTGGGTAAAAAGTGATCGCAGTATCACCACTGATACCTCACCTTCTGTCCTGATAGATTTTCAGGAAAGTGAACTTCACGACACGATCAGTTTCGGGCGATGGACACCCAGCCTGGATAACGAAGGGTTGACCATTGTCGATAGCCTGGAAGAGGGCGGCTTTCGGGCTACGAGTGTAACCGGAGTTGACCTGTCTGCAGAGGAATGGACGCACGTCGCTCTTGTTTGGAATGATCCGGATCAACACTACGACGTCTACCTGGATGGCCAGTTGCAGTCGGTGGTTTCCAATTCCCGAGGACACGCTCGCAAAATCGAAGCGGATGCTATTTTGCTCGGGCGACGCGAATACACAACTTCTCCATTAGGCTTTGATGGCAGTTTCGATGAACTGCAAATCTTCTCGCACGCCTTGACAGAAGAGGAGATCGCGGAATTCGCGAGCAACAAACGAGGGAGTCTAGTTGCGCACTGGAACTTCGATGGAGAACTCAATTCCAACGTTGTGTTGGATGAGTCCTCTCACGGACTTGAGTTGGTGCTTCACAACCTCGATCCAATTACGGGATGGGAGGAACCCGCAACGACTCGTCCCGAGGACCAATACTCATTGCGTCTCCTGGGCGATTTATCATATGCGACTCTGGACTCATTAGAAGCCACGCCTGTAGAGTCAATAGCTTTTTGGGTGAAGAGTTTTCGCGATGTCACTCCATCCACAACGACGAGAACTTTGCTGGACATAAAACAGGAAGGCTCACACAATACTGTCCATTTTGGCTCTCTCTCTTCAAGTCTTACGAATGAGGGACTTACGTTGGTTGACAGTCTGGACTCAGGAGGCTTCAGAGCCACCGCCGTGCCTGATTTTCGATTAGATGCTGGGCAGTGGGTTCATATCGCTTTTGTCTGGGATGCGAGTCTGGAACGATATGAGATTTTCGTAAACGGTGAAATCCAAGCGGTAGTCCCGAATACTCGAGGACATGCCCGACGCATTTCTGCGGACGCTCTCGTATTGGGTCGGAACGGCGATTCCAATAATCTCCGAGGGTTTGCGGGAGCTTTTGATGATATTCGAATCTACAACGATTCTTTATCGGCTGCACAGGTACGCGAACTGGCTTCCCAACCTAATATGGTCGTCGCGAATACCCCTCCCATAAGTGGACTCCCGCTCGCGTTCACAACCACCAGCAACACTCAATATGGTATTCGATTAGACGGTTTCGACGCGGACGGGGACACGCTCTCGTATGTGATTGAGTCCATGCCGGAACATGGACGACTGCTGATCAATGACTCGACACAATTCGTGACCTATTTGGCCGATTCTGATTACGTCGGTGCAGATAGTTTTGAATACAGGCCATTCGACGGGGATCAATATGGAGACCGTATGATCATTTCCGTCCAGGTCGAACCAACCACGAACCCATTATTATCCTACTTTGTACCTGGCGCAGGTACACTTAATACCGAGTTGGGAACTCCGGATCTTCCAACCTTAACTGGAACCGAACTGCCATTCGATATGATTGTTAACAGTCAGTTTGGGAAGCTAATCGAGCGGATCGATCAGCAAGGTCAGGTTGTCTGGAGATATCAACAACCTTTTGCCAATCGAGCGGTTGACGTTTACGAGAACCAGATTGTGTTTGCAGCGCAGCGAGAAATTCATGTTCTCGACGCAGAGAGTGGTATTCTGATTCGTACGATTTCTTTAGGGAATGACACTGCTGATCTGGCTTTTGTCAATCAGCTGGACGACGATCATGTATTGGTTTCTCGGAAGGTCTTCGGCGAGAGTACTTATCGAGTTGAACTCTGGTCGCTTTCGTCAGGTCTGAAATGGACAAATCCCTTTGCGACATCATACCCACGCTGGGCGGACTCGAATGGAAATTTGATTGCGGTGACTGACACATTTGGTCACCGAGTCTATGTCGTCGACCGCGAAACTAATGAACTGGTTGCAGAGCAAGAGGCCTTTTTTCCAAACGACGTTCGTTTTCTGAATGAAACAACGCTACTCATCACCGAAGAACATGCGGACCGTGTTTGGAAGTATGACTTTGTGACAAACAGTCGAACGCTGGTGCTTAGTGCTCCAGATAGCCGAGCGGATTTAACTCTCAGCCACGAGCAAGTGTTGTTGCTCTCAAACGATCCCGATTTGCGAATCGATCCCGACGACAATGAATCCAAATCCAAATCTTCGGTTGAGTATGCAGGAGACCTCACCCTCTACGCTCCGAACGGGGCAATTCAGCTGCCCGATGGAACGTACTATATTGCCGACACAGATAACCACCGCATTATCCATGTATCTGCTGAATCACAGATTCTCGCAGTGGTCGGTCTTTTCAATAACCCGACGAAAGTTGCGTTCTTGAGTACTTAGACCATTTTCAAATGGTATTTGCAGTCGCATGGACACCAAATGTCTTCATAACCCTGTGATTGCTTCAGCTGAGCGCTGCAGGTAATTCTTGAATCTGATATGGTGTTTAGACCAGTCTCATGTGTTTGGGGGTTGTCGCTCTTCCAGAACAGCGACGCCGCTTTTGGGCTTCTAATTCTTCTAAAGCACATCTTCTTCCTCCCCGTTTTACATCCCAAACGAACCACAATGCACGTGTATAAATCCATAGGTCGTTGAATTGTATAGGATTCCTATAGTTCGAGTCTCTGATGGTGACCCCCGTCACCTGAGCAAACAGGTACGAACCCAATGGTTAGCAGAAATCAAGCGAAGCGCGTAGTTGGAGAGATTTTGGCCGATTTTTGAGCGCGCTCAGAGTCATTTCGGGGTGTAAAAATGATGTTCGGTCAGCGGAAGACCTTTGATAATTGATCCCAAGGTGATTCCATGCGTCGGACATTGCATCCATTATTCGTCATGCTGGCTTCACTGACTCAGCAGGAACTTGCTCGCCGGATTGAGTATCTTAGGTAGACTTCGATACAATAACTTGGCACCGAGGCGACAACCTCCCCACTGAATTCAACCTCAATGACCCACCGGTAGCACGAGATGTGTGTGCTCTTTACTTTTACTGACACGCGTCTCAAACAAGATGAAATTCAGAGCAAACAGCAGAGTCCAATACATTCTGGATTATCTCAATGAATGTGAAGCACCAGGAATAGACATGAATCAACACTGTCTTCAAACAATAGGGTTGATATTCATTTGGCTTCAAGTGACATACCTCTGGGGTAATGATTTGAAGTCCAATGAAGCCACCTCTTCGCACTTACTCCAAAGCGAGTCATCAGAGCGAGTCACGGTTGAGGGAAATTCCATCACCGTGACATCTCAACAGGGCGGAACATTCAGCACCCAATTACGGCATAACCACTCTCTACCCAAAGGAAAGGCACTGGAATTCTCGGTACAGTTAGACCCTGTCAAGAACGATGACGGAGCATCCGCTGATCTCGATGCGGGAATCGTGTTGGGGATGCCATCTCCAGAAACCAGTCCCGACCATTTCGACTCTCCAGACAACAAGGTCTGTCTTGAACTCAAGGAATTTGCCGACAGATACCGTTTCACCATCATCCTGGATGGTCAAACGATTTCTTTCTGGGGACGTTCACGCTCTGAACATGGAATTCCCAACATGGGCACACGGCAACCGGGGGAATCCTACTTTCTAAAAATCGTCGCGATCCCTCGGGGGAATCAGACTGGACTGCAATTCTTTGTCGAACATGGTGACCGTCCCCTTCGACTGTTTAAATATGATGATCCTGAAGCTAAAACGGAATATGGTGAATTCGTGACAGAGTGGCGACTGGAACGCCCTCTCTTCGAGAATAACTATCTTGGTCTCTACACTCGCGAAAACGGACGCACACAACGACCAGTCGTGACCACTTTTTCAGACATCAAAGTCCGCACCATCTCTATCGACGATGCCGAAGAATGGATGTCTGCCGAAGAGTTCGTCATGGCGAACCTCAACTATGATCACCCGACAATGACCGACGTAAAAGCGGCACGAGATGCTGGTGATATGGAACAGGCAAAGGCCCGACTTATCGACTATTTCCGCACACGCCAAAGTCCGACCGGTCCCGATTACGACCGCGAAATGGCTCGAGCGACCGCACATGGGAAAGAGGCTAACTGGCGGGAGGTTTCCGATAATGCCATCGATGGTATCTATGCAAAGCTAAGTTGGTTCCACGGTTTCAGCAATCCAGGGGAACTCTGTCGCAATAACGGACTCCCTCGGTGGGATCGTGATCCTGGCTTTCTCACGCGCCACTACCACTGGGTTGTTATGACTCATGCCTGGAACCGTACTGGGGAAGAGAAATATGCAAAGCGACTGGCAGAAGAAGTGATAGACTATGTCCAACAGGAACCAACAGTATTTTACAACAATCCCAACCTTGGTGGGCAACTCGATGTCATCGATGGTTCGGTCATCAACGAGCACATGCTCTGGACGGGCAATATCGGGAGACGCCTGGAACTGACATGGTGGCAGATGTTCGAAGTGATGAGGAAAGCTGAGGCCTTCTCCGACGAAGCGATTTTCCATTACCTCGATGGTGTTATCCGCCAGTGCCGACTGCTGACAAATCCAACGATCTTTCAAGAGTGGGACGATTCTGGTTTCCACGGAGCGATGGCTCTCACGAAAAGCGGTATGCTGTTCGAAATGTGTGACGAAGCCCCGTTGTGGAGCCGCATTGGCTGGGAGCGCATCAACAAGGTGATGGATGTTCAATTTCATCCCGATGGGAGTCATGTGAGTCTGTCCTCCGGCTACGCCTGGGCCACCATCAAGGGACTGGAAGACTTCTATCTCTATATCAAGAAGTCGGGGGGCACAGTGCCCAGGAAAATGGAGCAACTTATTTCGGAGATGTATTACCACCCATTGGCTCTCACTCGTCCAGACTTCGGGAATGTCGATCTGAACGATGGTGGCTGGAGTCCGATCACACATCTGGCAAACGAAGCCCACGAGATTTTTCCAGAGCGTCTGGACTATCAGTTCTTCGCAACTGGTGGAAAGGAAGGGGAATCACCAACGTCACCTTCGATGTACTTTCCGAATGCGGGACATTATGTGTTCCGGACAGGCTGGGGATCTGACGAAAAGTACCTTTTCTTTGGAGCGGGACCGTGGGGGGCAAGTCATGGCAAAATGGATGCATTGAATATCTACGCAGCTTGCGGGCCTCATCTGCTTCTCCAGAACGCGGGGCGTGGTGCCTACAGTGGTGTGGGCAACACAATTCACGCGGGCAAGTCTCTCTCCTTCAACGTTCTTTCACCCGACTGGGCACAGGAGAATAGCATCCCGCACTGGAAGCAGGAAAAAGCGATTGGATTTAATCCACCGAAGCGGCGTTTCCAGAACGATGAGTATTTTGGTTACGGGGAAGGTTCATTCACCTATGGCTGGTACAAACCTGGTATGCACTACCAGGGGAAGTGGGGCCGGCAGGTCATTTTTGTGAAAGGAACTGATCCCAAGCTCTCCGGATACTATGTCGTGATCGATACTGTTGAACCTGCTGACAATCGTCCCACAACTTGGCGTCATCCGTGGCAACTTACCGCAGCAGATCCGGTATTAAATCAAGCAGACAACAGTTTCATGGCAGACGGTGGCGGAGTAGCGATGCAGGTCCTGCCTGTCGACCCCGACAACAATATGTCGGTCCGCGTAATCCGTGGACAGGAGAAGCCAGAATTGCTGGGATGGCGAGTTTATGGTGAAACTGCGAACCCGTGGAATGTCCCAACCTACGAGTGGCAGGCCGACAACACTTTTACGAAAGCTTGGATCATCCAGATGAAATCTGACAAAAACGACTGGCCCGTCCGGTCTGTCCATGTGAGTTCCTCTGAGAATCTGGGAGAAATCAAATTTGAGGTGAGACGTAGTGATGGTGGTATGGACTCTATTCTTCGTCGAACGCCAGGCAACGAGCGAAAACCATTCAGGGGAGAAGAGATTTCGGGGGATGTCGCAGTAGTCGCACAAGATAGAGAAGGGCACGAATATGCCCGATTGGAAATGACAGGCGGAGACAACTCGGTTGCCGCTTCCCGAGGGATACCAGTCACACAGTATCAGCCCAATATCTCCGAACGCTTTGCCAAAGTACGCACCTGTCGTCTCGTTGAATCGCCAATCAGACTCGACAATGCGAGTTTCGAGCAGCCTATGATTGAAAAGCCGTCTGGCACAATCGACGGCTGGGACTCAAACTCTCTCCATGGCACGGGGATCTGGCCTGCTGATCAGGTTGGAGTAAAGGGAGAACCAGACGGGAATCAAGTCGTCGCGATTCACCAAGGAGGATATATTGGACAAATACTTATAGATGAACGTGGGCAGCCTATTGCCATCGCTCCCGGCAAAACAATCCGAATTCAGTTTCGTAATTTCCCACACCAGGATCACCGCCCGATCAACATGGGAGTTTACCTGCATGCCGGTGAGGGAACCGCCCCACAGGTTGCGAAAGCCTGCTCGTTTTCAGACGACGAAAACAATCTCGGAAATCAGTCAGTTGAATTAACCATCAGTTCAGCTGAGACCCTCTCCAGTTACCTGCCGAAGGGTTGGGAAAATATCCCCTTGTATCTCAAATTCCACAACTACTCGGGTCGAATTGTGATTGACGACGTTCAGGTCAAAGTAGTGAAGTAGCTGGGATCAATGTGGATGTGAACAATAGAAATTCCAGACCAATTGCTGGGGTTACACGTTACTCGAAGGCCGACTGAAAAGACTCGGCTACAACATTTCCCGCTCTACGATCCGCAACATCCTCAAGGCTGCTGGTCATGATCCTCAGCCGCGAAGAGATATCGATTCCTGGGATGCGTTTCTGCAACGGCATGCCGATGTGATGTGGCAGTGCGATTTTCTGGTCAAACCCCAATGGGCGATCACTGGGATGAAAGACCTGTTCCAAATGCTGTTTATCCACATCGGAACGAGACGCATCTGGATCTCAACGTCGACCAATAACCCCAACTCCAACGGGATGAGCCAGCAGGCCAAGAGTTTTCTGCAGCACTGTGACGATGTCGAACTCAAACATACGATCATCATGCGGGGCAACGCTGGAAAGTTCCAGAAAGGTTTCGACGAGGTGCTCGAAGCGAGGAATTGTTACGTTAAAAAGAACACCCCGAAGTCTCCGAATCTGAAAGCGTTTGCCGAGCGAGCTGTGCAGATCTATGAACACGAGTGCCTGGGTCAGTTTATAGTCATCAGCCCGAAACAACTGAATCTGATCGGTCGTGAGTTTCAAACGTGGTATAATTACGAGCGACCTCATTCCTCGGTGAATCATTTGCCGCCGGGAGATCAGACGATGCCGATTGTGCGCATCTCAGATACTATCAGAATAATCGTTTGCACAACCCGTCTGTCAGGATTGCTCAGCCTGCCAAAACCACACGACCTCGGGTTTGCGATTACTCTGGCTGAGATTGATGCAACCGACGCACAATCGATACGCCAGTTGAAGGCCCACGTTGTATTTGCTACAACTGGTTAACGGTTATAAATCGGGCTAATTTGATGAGGCTACGCAGCGGGATTAAGTGTTATCAGGCCTTTCTTGCTGCCACATAACCATCAAGTTTCATATCTGGGCGGACGATCTCTTGGATCTGCCAATGTTGTTGTTGGCACTTTCGACTAGTATGCTACGACACTATTTAGGAAGCACAACATGAACGCAGCAAAATCAGGCGATACAGTTCGGATTCACTATACGGGAAAACTCGAAGACGGAACGCAGTTCGACAGTTCTGAGGGTCGGGATCCACTGGAGTTCTCACTGGGGAGTGGCAAGGTGATTCCCGGTTTCGACAATGCCGTAGAAGGGATGGCTGTAGGCGACAGGAAATCAGTCACAATACCACCGGAAGAAGCGTACGGCCCTCGGCACGAACAACTGATTCAGGTCGTGCCGCGGAACCGTCTCCCCGATGGCATGACACCCACAGTCGGCATGGATCTGCAGTCGCAAAACGAGAACGGCCAAGTCATGCAGTTCTCTGTCACTGCGGTGGACGAAGAGTCGATCACAGTTGACGGAAATCACCCGCTCGCAGGAAAAGCACTCAGCTTCGATGTTGAACTGGTCGAAATCGTTTGAGTGACCTGATACTATAACACGCCGTGTCGCGACTCCTTGCACAGAAAAACTTGGCTCGTTTCCAAGACCCCGCTGTTTTACACTCTGAACGAACCACAATGCGCGCATACATCCCTAAGTCGCTGATTGGTATAGGATTACAAGAGTTCGCGTCCGTTCAGGTGGCATCGTCACCTATTGACACTCTTTCGAACCTGGAACCCAATGGTTAACAGAAATCAAGCAAAGCGCGTATTTGGAGAGATTTTCGGCGATTATTGAGCGCGCTCAGAGTTATTTCGGAGTGCAAAAACGTGCCAGGAGACATTTGATTGGGAATCCGAGTCGCGAAGGAGTACTCTGAAATACTCTCCCCAGCTCCCAGCGGGGTGCAAAAATGA
>DOCI01000157.1:43294-43834 GCA_003503535.1 Planctomycetaceae bacterium | reverse complement strand
GCCATAACTGGCACGGCTCGCCTCATGTTTTTATGAGAGGACAATAACAGAAGAAAATTCAAAGATTATGCACTCTCTGAAGAATTCATTACGGAATCAGCAACTCCATGCGAATCAGGCAATGACTCTGCAAGTTCAAGAATTTCCTCAGCCATATCATCCCAGGATCGAACAGGGGCTTGTTCGGCATTCTCCTGATGTGGTCCCTGAAGAACCTGATCAATAGCATGCACAAATGCGCCGACATCGCCCGAGTCGACGAGCATCGAATATTTTGGATTCGCTATCTCCGAAATGCTACCAACATCGGTACTGACAAACGGTGTGCCGCAGGCGAGGGATTCTCGAAACACATTCGGTAACCCTTCCGAATGACTGCATAACAGTGTGATATCAGCAGCCTGATACCAGGTCGGTAAATCCTGATGCCCCACTGAGCCGACCAATGAAACAATTCCTTCAAGATCTTTCCGCTGAATCATCTGTTCGACATGTCCACGCAAAGGACCATCTCCAGCGAGGCACAAAACAAAATCGTCC
>DOCI01000157.1:38109-43260 GCA_003503535.1 Planctomycetaceae bacterium | reverse complement strand
AAAATCGTCCCCTCGATTCGCCTTCATTTCCGCAGCAGCGATCAGCATATCCAGATTTTTGACACCAACCATCCGGCCGACCCACAACAGGAGTGGACGGGATGGATCCATGCCCAGCCAGGCCCGCGCCTGTTCTTTGTCGGCTGGTTTGAAATGTTCAAGATCGACACCCTGATAAACCGGCACAACCCGCTCGCCAGGCACATCAAAGCTTTCGACGACATTGGCCAATCCCTGACTCACAGTCAACACGAGATCAGAGTTTTGCAAGACGCGAACAATCGGCTTTCGACGTCCGCTCTCTTTGGGAAGGATGAGGACATCAGACCCACCGATGATCACACCGCACGGTTTGTTGATGGCCTCAGCCAGTCGCAAGCCCGCATCACCATCGGGATGAGCCCAGTACGAAAGAATAAAATCGGGATCCCAGTTGGTGAGCACTTTTTCGAGCGATTTCTGAATCGACTTCCAGTAAAACCGACCATACTGAGAACGCATGATTTTTGGAGGATACCAATACGTTGGATATTCAACTGGGATCTGGTGACGCACCAATCCCTCGGTTGGCTCTGCTGGCGTTCGCGATTTCATCACCTCGGTCCAGGCTTGAGGCGAAATCACACGAACATCCGCACCTGCTCGTTTGAGTGCACAACAGGTTTCATAATTAAATGTTCCCCGCGATGGATTCTGGATATCCGGAAAGATCGAACTGAGAAAAAGAATTTTCATTGAGTTGGCCCGCTCACCTATATCTGAAATGAGTTTGAAATCAGTGAGAGTATTATTGAGATTTGTATTATTGTAATGATGCTGTTGAACGAATTGTTAGAGTATTTTCATTTGAGTAAGCCAGATTAACATCAGCATGAAGTGCGCTCTTCTTTCCCTCTCCCTGAGAGAGAGGGAACTTTGTGATCAAATCTTCCCCCACGATTCCGAAACGAGGCTCCGATATAACAGTTCGTATTCTTTGACCATCCGATCAATGTGGAATTTCTGCTCGACAAAATGCCGGGCAACTGTTCCCATCGCACTCCAGGTATCCGGTTGACTCAAATGATTGCAAATTGCCTCTGCCAGTGAATTGGCGTCCCCGGCTGGGACGAGATATCCGGTCGCTTCCGGCTGTACAATTTCCGGATTTCCGCCGACAGCTGTCGTTATGATGGGCAGACCCACCGCCATTGCTTCGAGCAACGTGAGCGAAATTCCCTCCGTTGAAGAGGACGAAACAAACATCGCCGATTGAGCAAGCAAATCGGGAATGTCACGACGTTCCCCAAGGAACGTTACGTTTTGAGTCAGTTTTAACTCCCGTGTCAAAGTTTCCAGCTTTTGACGTTCGACTCCATCTCCAACCAGGGTCAATTGGAAATCGGGATACTGATCGACGACCAGCCGAGTTGCATTCAAGAGTGTTGGAAAATCTTTTTCGGGAGAGAGTCGGGCCACACTGATCGCGCGACGTTCCTGTACAGGTCCCGAATAGGCAAAACGATCAACATCAATCCCGTTCCAGAGCGGTTCAATTTTTGATTTGCTTAAGGGATCCTGCTTACGACAGATTCTCGCTGAGTCTTCCGAAACGGCCAGAATTCGATCCGCATACCGATTCGCCATGAAAAAGTGAGCCCGTTGTTTCCAGTGATTACCACAACCACGCCCATGTTGCGTATTGATCACCACAGGCACTCCAGCAGCTTTCGCTGCCAGACTTGCATAGAAATGAGCATACGTATTATGAGAATGCACAACATCAATCTGTTGTTCGGCAAACAATTTTCGCAGAGCTTTGCCTTGTTTCAATCGTCCGAATTGATCGGATTTCAGACTGAGTACCGGGCATCCCAAGTTTCGGATTTCTTCAGCCGGTTGTCCAAGATCGCTCAAGGCTACAAACATCGTTTCAAACTGATCGCGATTGCTACGTTTCGCAAATTCAACAAGCAGGCGTTCCAGCCCGCCCGTCGTCAGGCACATGCTGACATGGCAAACACGAATCTTGGGAGATGTGCCCGATTTCGGAATCGAAGAAATTGGTGAAGTGATCTGCATGAGAACGACTTTCGGTGTATTGATTGTTGTTGCTTATTTTTTCCCTCTCCTTGGGGAGAAGGTGGCCAACGGTCGGTTGAGGGGATTCCTTCGACGTTCCTTTAACATTCATAGCGAATTCCCTCACCCTAACCCTCTCCCAGAGGGAAAGGGGACTTGTGTTTTTTGACTTCAGGCGCTGCCTGACCTACGGCTTTTTATTTGTATCTCGCTTTAAAAACTTCTTAACGATCTGCTTCGAATACTGAATGGCATCTCGCAGGCAGTATTTCAAACGCTTTCGTTCACAGATAATCCACTGCAGTTGCTGAGCCGATTTTCCAAGGTTCTCTTTATGCTGTTTTTCGCCGACCAGAAAATCGTAAGCATCATAGCCACGCTTCATTGCTTCCTGCATGCAGACGTAATGCGACATCAAACCCGGACTGGGGGCTTCTTCAAATGAGACAAAACCAGAAACGTAATCCAGAAGTCGGTTGCGATCGTTCAGTAAATACAGGCAGCCAATTGTCTTTCCCTTGGAGGTAATTCGAGCGAGCACAACACCTTTATTGGCGAATGTTTTTTCAATTAAAGTCTTTTGAAACTGCTTGAAACGATCACTGGCAAAGGCTCCCGGCATTCCCACGGCTTGCCAGCGGGCCTGGTGGAGTTCGATCAGTTCATCGAAGATATCCAGAGCCTGTTCGATCGATTCTGCCCAGTCGATGGCAAGGGGGGCGAGCTGATTGCTGCGTCGTTTCAAATTTGATTTTGTACTTTTGCCGAGGCGTTGCAGAATTTCCTCACCCGCATCCCGGCAGGCTTTCAAATCGAAGTAGCGACACTCACGAATACGAGTCGATGTTTCGCGCATGCCAGAGTACTGATCACTAAGTATCGGCCAGCTCGTGCCTTCTTCCGCTGAAATACCACTCAGGACAAACTGATCCCAACCTCGTTCTGAGGCAATCAGTTTCTGGAGTTGGTAGACGAACTTTTCTCGATAATGATCGCTCACAAGTAATTCGTTGTATTCAACGCAGACACTCTGTCCATGAGGTTCCCCGGCTGTCCCCATATTCAATGTCTTCACCGGAAATATACCGAACAGTTTGCTGTTCGATTCCGAAAGTAAACAGATCCCTTCAATAACACCATTCGCAGTTGCGACCACAAACCAGGGACGAACAATGTCTCCATATTGCTGAAGCCAGTTTTCTGTCCATGCTGCAGAACAGGCAACAGGCACTGATGGCAACCGCTGTTCAAGTTCACGCCAGGAGAGCATGACCTTAGCAAGATTGTTCATCCCATACATTTTGAGTTGCAAAGGATGATGAACGATCTCTGCGGGCATCAAGCCGTCTATTCGCTCTGAGTATTCAGTCGAAGAACTCTGTTGATCCGTTTGAGAAATGGCTTCAATCATGATATCAATTCCCCGTGGAGATGATGTTTTGACTCAATTGAGTGCTTTGTGTTCGAGCTTGAGAGCGGATGCGTTCCGACAATCCAATCCCACCAACCAGTACAACGATTGCTCCGGCAAAAACACCCAGAATCTGTGTCCACTCGGGTTGAATATTCAGGTTGTGGACAAAATACGAGTAAACCAGGATCAACGAGAGTGGAATCCATTGTGTCAGCACGCCCTGTTTGAACAATTGGGGAACAGACAATCCTAATTGCTTCATTCCCAGGGGCAGGAGTACTCCTCCTTCAAAAATGACGAGAGGAACCAGTGTGCCAATCGCCACACCGTACAAACCAAGATAGGGCAGCAGGATTAAAGAGAGGATCAGATTGCAGATTGCTTCGGTTAAAAACAATAAGGCTGGTAGACGCACATATCCTGTTCCAGTTAAGACATGGCGAATCAGTTGAGTTGGCAATGCGATCAATTGACCTGCGAGCAGAATCATTAACAGCCAGGAACTCTGCTGATAACCCGGACCAATCCAGACTTCAATAAATTGCAGGCTGAAATAGAACACACCAATCAGAGCCGAACCAGCAAGTACGACCGCCAGGCCAAAGCCTCGACAGACCAGCGTTTGCAGTTCTTTGTTCTGTTTGGATGACTGCAATTGTCCCGCTTTCGGCATGAAGACATAACCGATTTGCATGACGGGGGCACGGATCATATCGCAGACACGAGACGCAATGAAATAAGGAACAACGGCAGCTGGTCCCAATAAAAAGCCGATCAAAATGGTATCGGTCATGTAGATGAGATGTTCTGCGATCAGCGATAGGAACGTAAACATACTGAACGTGAAGCAGCGTTTGTAAACTCGCTTTCTCAGATGTCGAAATCGCAGTTGCAGAGTTGGAATGAGCCGAAAGGCCATGCAGCAGGTCGCTGAGTTTTCAATGATTGTTACGGCCAGGAATATCAGCGCCAGCGTAATCAGTCCCTGTGACTGTTGCAAAAACAGAACTGTCAGTCCGAGTCGCAACAGGTTAATCGTAATGATGATGCTGCGTTCGACATCGAACCTTTGAATGCCCATCAGCACACCACCGAATGAACTCCCCGCTATCGAGATTGCTGCATTTAGACCCAGAATCAGAATCACCGCTCGAATTTCCCAGAGCGATTGACCGGGCCATTCATTCACCCAGGGGGCGGCGATTGCACACACGATTCCTATTCCGATCGCGACCGCGGCTGATCCGAAATAAACGGACGTAATGCAACTGAATGTCCGGTTCAGTTCGATCCATTTCTTCTCGGTGTGGTATTTCGAAGTGAAGCGTGAAATCGCTTCGCCGAATCCCAGATATAACAGACCCGTTTGGCCGGCTATCGAGTTAAGCAGCAACCACGTTCCGTACGTATTGTCCCCAACTGTGTGCAGGATATACGGCATCAAAAGGAAGCCGATACCGAGCGTCACTGCATGAGCGAGCCAGCTGATCAGAACATTAAATTTCAGGGACACAGGTTACTCGTTTAACAAAATCATAGAGTTAAAGTTGTAGGTCAGGCAGTGCCTGACATGATTAAGAACCGTTATCAAAACTTAAATTATTGAAAATAATCAGAGGTGGCGGGGGCGCTCCGCTTATGCGGAAGCCCCGGAAGTTCTACGATTCGGGGGCTTC
>DOCI01000157.1:32653-38079 GCA_003503535.1 Planctomycetaceae bacterium | reverse complement strand
AGAGCGCCCCCGCCACCCGTCGACTCTGACAAGGCATCCATCAAAATCGAGCCAATAATTTTGTCGCTAAAAACATAGCTGCAAAAACCAATGCACTGCTGGCGAGCCAGCGTTGTGCCAGTGGTTTATTCAGCCATAAAACAGGTCGTATCGGAAAAAGATTGATTCCCGTGATATTGATAAAGGCAGTTGCCATTCCAATGATTGAGTAAGTTGGCGGAGTGTAGCAGCGGGAGAGAGACAGAAAGCCGGCACACCAGGCGGCCAGGATGGCCGCGACATACGGCTGATAATACTTGAGACGCTCATCGTAGATGACATCGTTATCTCGTTTGAGCGAGTACAAGCCATAAGCGGCAAAGAATAAGCAACCGACGAACATCGTCCCGCCGAATAATCCTAACTCGACAAAGGCATGCACATAGGAATTATGAGCGACAT
Organism: Planctomycetaceae bacterium; assembly: GCA_003503535.1. Lineage (GTDB taxonomy): Bacteria > Planctomycetota > Planctomycetia > Planctomycetales > Planctomycetaceae > Rubinisphaera. The sequence continues at coordinate 37,638 of DOCI01000157.1, read as the reverse complement.
AGTTGGCCAGTGCTTCGTACATCCCTTCGCCAATGCCGAACAGAATTTTGGGAGATTGAATCGCGGCAAAGCCTTCGGCCCACAATCGGATTCGCTGCTGTCCCGTTCCGCCTGACAAATCCAGATTCGCCATTCGCCCCAATGCCAGCGGAGCAGCAAGTACTCCCAGTCCGATAGCCGTCATTGCGAATGCGCGCCCATGTTTCATGGCCAAATAAGCCATCATCCCGGCTCCCGCAGCGATCAAGCCTCCGCGAGAGTGAGTGTCCCACATGGCAAGCGCCAGCAGTGGGAAGGGGAAAATCCAGAAGATCCTTGCGATTCCCCATTGTTTATCGAATAACTGAGACAGACACAGAAATCCAGTCGTGATAATTAATAAGGACATATCATTCGGGTCGTGAAACATACCCAATCCACAGAGCCGAATCAGAAAGATGTCCATCCCGGTCGTCGTATAGCCGGTTCTTTCTTTGATATGCGTGAGTGATTCAATGGGAATCACGCCGTGATAGTCGGCTACGCTGACACCGATACAAAAGATGCCGCAGCACGCCAGCGAAATGATAAACATGCGAAAGCGACGCGTGGAATCAATCACGGCCACAAGCACAACGAAGTAAACAACTGTCTTAAACATCATTACGGTGCCGCGTAATGCACCACCCAGGAAGCCATTTGTAATATGTGAAAGCGGAACTGCGAGCAGTAAACCCATGACACAGAGCATGATTGGCTGAGCAAACAGGTTAGCCGGAGTCAGATGATTTTGAATTTGTTTGTGACAAACCGCGACCGCTGCCAGAATCAAGAAGACGTAGATCTGCACACCCTCAAGCTGAGGGAAGACTTCCCATGGACGAACGTAAATCGTCGCATTGGCAAGTAAGAACAGGATGAACCCTATTTGGGAGGGCGTCACTTTCATCGCTTCGTCAGTTCATTCATTTCATGGGGATCGGCTATGTTCAATCTGTGCGCAGAACGACGTCACAAATCCGATGTTCCTTTCTGTAAACATAGGTCAATAATTCCACCCTCAACGGAAAGTACGTCTTAAGAAATGATGAGTTTGAATTGAAACCGACTACCAGGCCGTTACGATGAGCAGTTCATTATGAAGAAAATGATTCTGACGTTTAATCCGATTTCAATGATGAAGAGGATCTGATGATTTCTGATGGTTCTAAGATGACTGGACTCATGCTGCAGAATGGCAAGCTGGAAGTCCAAACCGATTTACATCTCCCACAGCCTCCCGATCAGGAAGTCCTCGTTAAGGTGCGGATGGCCGGCGTCTGCGAGACCGATTTGCAACTCGTCCAAGGGTATATGAATTATGAAGGAATTCTTGGACATGAATTTGTCGGTGTGCCTGCGACTGGGAAATTCGCTGGCCGGAGAGTCGCTGCGGACATCAATTGTTGTACACTCGAAGATTGTCCGTATTGTCCGGAGAACAGGCATCATTGTCCCAATCGGAGTGTGATTGGCATTTTGAATCGACCGGGAGCATTTGCGGAATATCTGAGTGTCCCGGAAGAGAATCTTTTTCTCGTCCCTGAGAGTATTTCGGATGAAAGAGCGGTGTTTATCGAACCACTGGCAGCCGCGCTCCAGGTTCTTGAACAGACTGCGATCTCGGCTCAATCAAATGTTGTCGTAATGGGTGACGGACGACTCGGCTATTTGACTGCACAGGTTGTCGCCTCGACCGGTGCAAAACTTCTTGTCGTCGGTAAGCATAAGGAAAAACTGCGGCGATTTCAGAATTGTCACATCGAAACAGTCACGTTAGAAAAACTGGAGAGAACACGAAGTTACGATTTCGTGATCGACTGCACCGGTTCTATCACAGGGTTACCTCTGGCGTTGCAACTTGTTCGTCCTCAGGGAACTGTTGTGATGAAAACAACGGTAGCTGAACCTTACCAGATTGACATGTCACAAATTATTATTGACGAACTCAAAATCATCGGCTCTCGATGCGGTCCCTTTCCGAGGGCGATTGATGCTCTCGCAGAAAACGAAATCGAAGTGGAATCGTTAATCACGTCCCGATTTCCACTCGCAGAGGCAAAAACCGCTCTGGAAGCCGCGAGTCAAAAAAATCAACACAAAGTTTTAATCTCCATCGATACACAATCCTGATAAGAAAGCTCATTCAATGCCCTATCAACAATTACTTGAAGAATATGCTCAGGGAGCAGATTTGCTGGCCAACGCGATTTCCGGCATGACATCTGAACAACTCGACGCCAGCCCGATCCCAGGAAAATGGTCAACCCGGCAGGTCGTCTGTCATCTTACCGATTTCGAACCGATCTATGCCGACCGCATTAAGCGGGCCCTTGTTGAAGACAATCCCACATTAATGGGCGGCGATCCCGATGTATTCGCCAGCGGCCTGGGTTATGAAGTCCGGGATTTAAACAATGAATTGAACATCATTCGTACCACTCGTCAACAACTGTTGACTATTCTCGAAAACTGCGATGATGCAGCGTTTCAAAGAACAGGACAACATTCCCGCGATGGCGATCTCACCATCGAAACATTGCTGAAGAGAATCACAGGCCATATTCCTCATCACATAAAAACCATCGAGGAAAAGAAGCAGGCCCTTGGAGTCTAAGAATCCACGAAAACTGCTACTTCTCAACCGGGTGGCTGGGGTCGTAGCGAAGCGGAGTCCCCAGATAAGTTGATGACTAAAAAATCCAAAAAAAGGAACCGCAGATGAACACGGGTAAAACGATCTGCGTCCATCCGCGGTTCTATATATTGATAGTAATTCTGGTCATCGTCTGATCAGAAAAATAATCCTCTTACTCTTCTAAATTTGGTGAGAGAACGATTTTTGCTCCCTCCAAATCACTTTCAGTGAACTGTTTTTCCAGATCATTCGGCTCTAGCGCAATCAGTGGACTAATTTCAATTTTCGATTTTTCGTCGCAACTGTATCGAGCGATTTTCATCCAGCGCTGCGCTCTTGCCAACAGAGCTGCCTGAGAGGAGGCAGGGGAATCGTTCCCTTCTGCATTTTTGACGGGATTAAATTCCTCTTCGCGTGAGGTCTCAATGACCAGTGGATTCTTGGCTCGCGGGATCGCATCGAAAATAAATCGTTCAAATTTATAGGCATTGGGCTCATCGGGTGAATGCTGTTGGCCAGCTGCGTCGACAAAGGGAACTTTCTTGTGAGCCACGTGCACAGGTAATCGGGAATCTCCGGTTGCGAGTTGTTCAAGTAAGCTGCGATTCATGATATGAATTGCGATATTGCCCGCCCAGTATTTCAGCCGACCGGTTTCATCGTAATCCTGAGCCATCTCTTCCAGCAAATCACTGTATTCAATGATGCTCTGTTTGCCATCGAATTCAGCCAATACCCCCACTTTTTCACCAGGTTCCCGCTTCGCCACAACTTTTGTACTGATTTCCGCACTCTGTTCGACGTGAAAACCAAGCATGGCTGGATCGCACATGCTGACGCAGGGATTGTCGACTTGATGATAGAAAAGATAATCGATTCCTCGCTGCTGCATTTCTTCAAACAGGTTGGCACGCTGCATCGCTTTGAGCATCCCCCCATGACCGTCTGGACTCATGGCAATTGTTGAGGGATCTTTCAGCAGGATTTTGCCTGTCTTGTCATCAACAGCTGGCATGGTTCCCTGCTTAAACAGGAACACATCCTCCTGAGGATATCCGAACCAGGAATGTTCCTGAAGAAAAGATTCAGTTTCGTCATGTGTGGCATCGCTTGTCATAATGAAGTACGGAATTCGCACACCGTGACGATTCGACAGCGCAAGCAATTGTTCAAAGAAAATCTGGAACAGAGTTCGATCTGTCACGGGACCGATGGGGAACATGCCTTTGGGATGATTAAACCCGAGTCGACTTCCCTGGCCACCTGCCACAAGCACCGCAGCGACTTTACCTGCATCCAGAATTTTATGGCCACGCTCACGAGCACGTGCCCATTCTTCCCGATCCTTTTCATTCTCGGGAAGACAGATGGAATTCTTTAAGGGACTGATGGAATCGGGATTGATTGTGGACTCTGTTTTATGAAAGGCCTGATTGATTAAACCTTTCAATTCTTCAAAATCAATAGATTGAAGCTGCGCTTCCAAACCGCGTTGCTGATCGGCTGAAAGTTGTTCCCAGAAATTCAGAACTTGAGATTGATCGTATCGGGAGAGCAGATTTTTGAGATTGGAATCCATGGTTGATGTAGCAGACCTTCGATGCTGGATGAATTAACTTATTGAACACTAAAGTGTCATCAAAGTTAATGGAATACGATTTTCACGCAAGACCATTTGCCCGCATCCAGAGTGTCAAACTATAAATGACGACGAAAGAAACAACCGTGATACCGACCAGCAGGATCAGTCGTGCGAGATGCGGTTTTTGTGTAGCGACGATTTGAGCAATAATGCAGACGAGTGCTACGCAAGCGAATTTGAAGCCGACAAATCCTTTGCGCCCCCAGTGATCCAGAAAGAATCTGGCGACCGGATTCGATTCGATGAATCCTCCCCCGGAAAGCAGGATCCAGGTCATGAAAATATCGAGCGCACTGACGAGTATGAAGAGCGTTGTTTCCGATTCGAGAGGCAACTGTTTTCGGAAAAGACGATGAAACAGCGAGTTGTTGAGTTCTTCAGGTCCTTTCACAGACTTACTCCTGATTAATCAGCTTCGGGGTTTTCATCGATATACAGGATGGAGCCACAGTTTGAGCAGAATTGTACGGGTCCGGATTTGATCTGAATTCTCTGTTGCGGTGTCAGATTCACATAGCAGTTGCCGCAAGCACCATTGAGAACTGCAGCCATGGACTTTGCACCCCGACTATTCACTAATCGTCGATATTGTTCGGCTGGCTCCTTCGGAAGATCTTTCTCCAGGACTTTCAATTCTTCTTCGAGACGGGCAATGATTTCATTGTTCTTGATGGAGTCGGAATCCCC
>DOCI01000157.1:28639-32603 GCA_003503535.1 Planctomycetaceae bacterium | reverse complement strand
TGGAGTCGGAATCAAACTTGGATTTGAAATCTGCCAGTTGCTGTTTCGCGGATTTCACATTCTCTTCAAACTCCGACTTACGATTCGACTCGGTTTCCGTCTGATCGAAGGCTTCCAGGATCTCATCTTCCAGAACAGACATTGCCATTTCATCGGCTTTGATCTGGGCTTTGAAAATATCAAACTCCCGATTGGAACTGGCAGAGTTCAATTTTCCTTTCAAGTCCTCAATTTTCTTTTCAACGGTTTTCAATTCAAGCGATTTAGAGTCTGCTGACATTCGGAGATGTTTGAGGCGATCGAGAAACTCTGCTTGTTCTGCTTCACGCTTCCGGACAATATTTTCTCGAGCCTTGATTTGACTCGGCCCTCGTTCCAGTTGTGACCGACAGTCTTCCAATTGGAGAAGAACTTGATGTAACTCTTTGAGCGAATTTGTGGCAGATGTCATGCCCCGTTAACTCCATTTGCCTGTGCGCGAAGGGATTTGAATTGAAAGATCATCAGCTTAGTCTAACAGACTGTCAACTAAACCTGAATGAATTGTACCCGCGTCCGATCAAATAGGCCAATCGGTTTCAGAACAGATATCAGCATTTCATCGTATTCCCATGAATAGGAATTTCTCCATGTTTTCATTCGGCTTGTCGTTTCAGGCATGAAATGCGAGAATAGTAACAGGGAAAATCATTGCTCGATTTAAAATCATGTCATCATATTCAGAACGTGAATACTTATGCAGTTGTTAACGGAAATCGAAGGATCGATTGCGGTTATTGGAGACCTGCACGGGCAGGTCGAGAAACTGGGGATCGTGTTGGATCGGATTCAGGATGCTCCCGATTTTGATAATCGCTGGGTGGTTTTTGTCGGCGATTTTGTGGATCGAGGCCCGGAAACGCGAGAGACTCTGGACATGGTTCTGGAGTTTATCGATTACCACCCGAAAACGACTGCAGTCGCAGGCAATCATGATTTTGCCATGTGTGCCTCACTCGGCTTGATCGACACGCCCGAATACTCTAATTGGGCCGAACGCTGGCTGGATCATTACGATGCCCAGACGACATTCGCCTCATATGGAGTGCCATTCGGAGAATTAAAAGAATTGAAAGCGGCAGTCCCTCAGTCCCATCAGGATTTTCTGGCCAATCTGCCCTGGGTTATCGAACATCCTGATTATCTGATCGTCCATGCTGGCCTCGATCCGAATTCACCGACCGAAATGCAATTAAGGATTCTGAAACAGAAAGATTTTTCTCTGAATCGGCCGCAATGGCTGTGCGATAAAAAATTTGCAGAAGATCCAGTCCCTGAGGATTGCCGCCAGACGGTTATCTCAGGTCATGTCTGGTTTCGGGATGTGATTTTTGCTCCACAGAAAATTCTATGCGATACCACCGGCGGTCGAGAAGGAGATTTGAGCGCGGTCTTGATGCCCGAGCGTAAAGTGATTACCTCTGGAAGACAAAGACGATCTGCTGCTCCACTGCCGATGCCAACTCATTCAGGACCAACGGAAACGGAAACTTCTCGAAGCTGGTGGAAATTCTGGTAGATAAATTGCCGAGATCAGTCACCTTTGACTGGCAGGCCATCATCCAATAGGTTTCCGTTGGCTTGAAATCCATCGCTGTCGACATCGACAAAAATAGGATTGCTGATCGCGATCGGTTGCTGACTTCCCCAACCTGGTCCCTGCACTGGACCGAGTTTTGATTTTTCACCTGCTGCAACCACAATCAGATGTGCATCGGTCTCGAGTTGATGAATCACTCGATTTTCGAATTTAATCACACCGTCCTGGAACATCTGTGGCTGATCAGTTCGATTGAAATCTAATTCGGAAACGTGCTCACCATTGACCAGGACAAAGACACGATCAATATCAAACCAGTTCGGACATTGAACCTGAATGTCGAGTTGTACTTTTCCTTCTGGACAGGTCATGTCATCACCTGGCAGAAATTGCTGGTCCGAGGAATTAGTTCGAGCGGAAACCGATAAATAGGGGCCATTCGACATTATGACATGGCCGGCTTTCGTTTCACGCACCATCTCCATGGTCTCAATCAGGTTGGGATCATCGGTCGAAGACTTCACCCAGTTCCGCAGCCCACCCGAGCCGTGATAATTGTAGTGAGCATCGGTGTTGACCACACCGGTGATGCGAATTCCCTGATTCAATAACTGAAGCCAGTTGAAAATACGGTTTTTCGTGACATGAGATTCCGAGTTGGTTTCCTTTCCAAATTTCAGAACGCTGGCCAGCGGATGGATTTCCATGGCATGGATGAAGGGAAACGATTCCGAAAAACCTTCATCCTGTTCACCATCTCCATTTTTGTCGTAAAATAACCAACCGATATCTGGATGATTCTGCTGGACCAGTTTTTCACTGCGATTGTCCCACAAAGCGACACGTTGAATCTGTGTTTCAGGACTGACATCGGTCACTGGTCCGCCACCATCCTGCTGTCCCGGTTTATGAATGAGCGGGAAGACATTTTGATGATTCAACGGGAGTGGACTTCCCGTCAATTCCATACCAGTACAAGTCGCCAGACGATCTGCAATGTTTAGAGATTGCAGATGAGGTTCATAAGTATCGATTCGATTGTGTTCTGTACAGGGCGCGAATTCGAGTTGCTCACAAACCAGGTTCAAAACTCGGCCTAGCTGATGACCAGTGTTATCGCCGGAAGGGGAGCTGTGACTATGATATTCCGTGCTGACCCAACCTGGTGTTTGAACCGTCTGCTTGAGCACCCCAGTTAAACGGACCATCTTTTGAGGTTCGACAGTAACCTCTTGAAACAACGCATCGAATTCTGGTCCGTGACTGATGATCGCTTCGTACGCGCCAGCAGGTAAAAGAATTCGGTCGCGACCATTTACCAGGTAAAGCAAATTCTTAACACGGGTCGTTGCGGTTTCTGGTCCGAGGTCAAGTGAAGTTTTTTCTCCCTTACGAATCAATTCCACTTTACACGGGAGAGGAGCGTTTGCGGCATCGTCAATTTGGATTTCTAAGGTTCCTGTTTTGAGGGGAACATCCAGATCAAACAGGCTATTCGATTCACTCACACTGGCAGTGAAGGAGTCTCCCACGGGAATTCCACAGAACGAAACATCCAGCCGATACTCACCAGGGAACAGTTTCTGATCGACGCGACCACTGCCATCTGTCCACAGAGTGCCGGCATATTGATTGTCGCGAGTTAATTCCAACCGGGCGTTCGGAAGTCGGCTGCCATTAGCGATCACTGTGAGTGTGCAGGGAATCGCGACACGATCAGAATTCAACTGTGCATGAATTGCCTCAACCGTACAGAGGTTATCTGCGACATACAGGTTGACATCGAAGCGGAATTGTTCGCCAGACTTTAGAATTATATCTGCCTGACGACTCCCTCGACCGTATCGAGCGACTGTGAGTCGGCTGTCGCTTCTCGATGTGACCATGCGTCCCGGTGAAGCAATGCCGTACGCCTGTCCCCAGTAGCGGTCGTCCAAATGCAGGAGTTCTGACTGACCGTTCTCACTCTTATGAGCATCTTCTTTGCCCGAGTCGAATCGCAGATCATCGCTCAAGGATACTTCGACATCCGCTTTGCCGGGATTACTAAAGATGTGTTGAACTTGCAGAAATTGTGAATCCGCCTCCAAGCGGTAACAGACAACAAGCTCAGCGCGATTCTCGGCTGAGTCTGCAGTAACCTGGATTTCGATTGCGTCTTCGTCACTGTAGGTAGACTGATTATCCAGTTCAACAGCTTCCTGATCGGAATTGATCATGGTCCAACTTCGAAACGGATAGACCCGGCTTCCGGGGTAGTAAGCACTGAGTTGGTCATTGGGAGATTGCGTCGTTGTGTAATCGATCAAGCAACCTGCGACTTGGCGTACCGTCATGTTCGCATTTCGTGTTGCGAGTGGTTGGGCGATGACAGCCGTCACGTGT
>DOCI01000157.1:24433-28521 GCA_003503535.1 Planctomycetaceae bacterium | reverse complement strand
ACTGCCTTCAGGAACAAGAGTTTTCCAATTCTCAGCGGTGATGCGAGTGACGCTGACTCCCTCATCTGAGAAGAGTGGCAATGCATTCAACAGAACGATCAGACCCACAATTGAAGTGAGCCAGTGCTTTGAATAATCAAGGTAATATCGCATGCGAGTCAGCCTCACTTTTCGGAAGATTGAATTTCGTGCATTTCGAATTGCAATAATCTGCCATCTTATGAACGCTTGATGCCCTCAAACATTCTGTCTGAACTGGCAGATTGCGGATCATTAGTTTATGAAATGCTCAAAATTATGCCTGAAGAAACGACATGAGAACCCAATGCTACTCAAGCCGCATGTAATCTTATTGATATGAGGCTAGCGGAATTCTACTCAGGCTGCAATTTAGTCGAATAAACCAGAGCTGTACTTTTTTAGAAAGCGACACCAGAGTTATTTTTTCTTCGTCGACTTCTTAGCGGTTTTCTTGCTTGAGCGACTTGCCGTTTTCTTCTTTGTAGAAGTCTTCGTTGACTTTTTCGTAGTCTTCTTTTTCGGAGCCTTTGCAGCACTCGCGTCTGCTTTTGAAGAGGACGCTGATTTTTTAGCTAATTTGGGAGAGGGTTTTAATTTGCCTGTCAGCAGTTCTTTCAGTCTTGAAACAGAATGTTTTAGAACGGCCATCTGATCCTCCTGTTCAGGGGGATCGAGTTCGGAGGTCAACGTGGTGTATTCAGGATCGTTAGCCAGTTCATTGATCAGATGAAAAAACAGAGGGGAATCTGCTTTTCGGACTGCGGCTTTGAGTTGATCGCCCGCGGAAGCCATATCGGTCTCTGCAGGTAACAGCCCCAGGACAATGCTGCACTTCAGAATTGAATCATTTACGGGAACAGTGTGGCTTCCCAATGTCGACATCATCGTGTAATCGATGACAAATGGTGTGAGAGACTTGATGTTTTTGAGATACTTCTCTGCCGCATCCAGATTTTTCTTTCTGAAATCCTCGATATCGTAGCTATATCGGCCTTCAAAAATAATCTGAAGAGATTCACGCACCCGCATGGCACGCCATTCCGGTTCGGAAAGTTCGGCGAATGCTTTTTGCAGTTCGGTAATTGAACTCACACGGGCTTCGTTATAATCGAAAAATGACTCCTGGAAATTCACCAAAGCCGCTTCGGCATCGTTGTGAGGAGCCCCTTCCAGACAGATCGCAAACAGCAGGGAATCGAGCACAGTGCGGTCCGATTTTGGAACGCGCGAGCCGTACTTCTTTTTCAATTCTGTAACGATTTGCTGACAAACCTTCGTGCGGTCGGAAGCTTTGATCCGTGTTGTTGACATCTTTGCTAATCCACCAGACTCTGTGAGTGATCTCTCTTGGGAGTGTGAGTAAAAACCGGAGTTATCGCTGATTATTTAATTTGTTAGCTCGGAGTCATCCAAATCAGATAGATCTTCAGTAGATTCATCGGGCTCATGGAATTCGTCTTCAACTTCTTCGTTGCCCTCAAGTTCTCCCCGTTCTCGAGCCAATTCCTCAAGAATGCGAGAAGCTTCGATACTCTTTTTCACACCATCATCCAGGACAAAGTTTAAGATGGGGGTGTAGCGTGTGTCGATTCGATCGGCAACTTTTTTCTGCAAAAAGCCTCGAGCAGATTCCAGTCCATGAATGCAGCGGGTTTGGGTTTTTTTATCGCCCAGCACACTCACATAGACTTTGGCAGATCTCATGTCCTGTGCGACATCGACGCTCAGGACTGTCACATTCTTGATGCGGGGATCGTTCAATTCGAACAGAATTGCGGAGCTGAGGACCTCGCGCACAGCTCGAGAGGCTTTAGCTGTTCGTCGTGTTGACATGCAGGGCAGACTCCTTCAAAGGGCGATGGGGATAGTAGTGATAATGATAGCATTCCGCTGACGAGTTCGTTGGTAACCAAAGAGTCAGCATGCCAGACGCTTCAGCACTGCTTGAACAACTTTCGATTTCCCTGCTCGATTGGTTAATCATCGAGAGTTCGCTGTTTCTCATCAATTCGGTAAGCCTCAAGCAAATCGCCTTCTTTGATGTCGTTAAATCCTTCCAGTCGAATACCGCATTCCATCCCCTCACGTACAGACTTCGCATCTTCTTTTTCCCGTTTCAGGGAATTGATGGCATAGTTGTTGATGATGGTTTGATCTCGAATAACATGCACGCGATCGTTACGGCTGATTGTCCCGTTAAGAATTCGGCACCCTGCAATCGTTCCCATACGTGAAATACTGAAGGTCTGCAGTACGATGGCGCGGCCTGTTGTCACTTCAAAGGCTTCAGGTGCAAGTAAGCCTTCCAGTGCCCGTTTAATATCCTCAGTCACTTCATAGATAATTCTGTAACGGCGAATGTTCACACCCTCATTCTGGGCGAGCAACTCTGCGCGTTCCTCGGCAATCACATGGAAGGCAACGATAATTGCTCCTGAGGCTGCAGCCAGCGAAACATCGCTCTCGTTGACTCCACCGATGCCTGTATGCAGAACTTCAACACGAACTTCGGGATGATCGAATTTCTCGATTTCCCCACGCAAAGCTTCGATTGAACCCGGAGAGTCGGCCTTGAGGATGACAGGCAGATCTTTCGGGCCTGTGCCTCCCAAAATCTGTTCGAGTGTTTTGGGGCCACCACGGTTGGCCAGATTTTCTGTGCGTCCCTGATGAATACGCTCTTCAGCAACCGAACGAGCTTCTTCAACATCAGACATCACAAAGAAGTGACTGCCGGCATTTGGCACAATGTCCAACCCGGCAACCTTAACAGGTGTTGAAGGAGGGGCTTCAGTCAATTCCATATCATGTTCATTGAACATGGCCCGGATACGTCCGTATGCATTCCCGCAGACGACAATATCTCCAACATGAAGCGTACCCTGCTGGACAATCATCCACGCAATCGGGCCACGCCCTTCATCGCGGAACGCTTCCAGGCAGACCCCATAGGGTTTGACATTCTTAGCTGCTTTGAATTCCTGCAATTCTGCGGTCAGCAAAATCGTTTCGAGCAGATCATCGATACCAATGTTGTTCAATCCCGATGTTCTCACCAGTTCGATATCACCGCCCCATTCGGAAACGAGGACGTTGTGAGAGGCCAGTTCCTGGAGAACTTTTTGTTCGTTAATATCGGGTAAATCGATTTTGTTCAGAGCAACAATCATCGGTACACCAGCCGCTTTGGCGTGGCTGATACACTCGACCGTTTGCGGTTTCACACCATCGTTGGCTGCAACCACCAGAATGATCATATCGGTCACATTCGCACCCCGGCTACGCATTTCCCCGAAGGCAGCGTGACCAGGCGTATCGACGAATGTGATTTTATGTCCGTTTTTTTCAACTTGATAAGCCGCGATGTGTTGCGTAATTCCACCTGCTTCTCCGCCGACGACATTCGAAGACCGCAATGTATCGACCAGAGTTGTTTTCCCGTGATCGACATGGCCAAGAATTGTCACAATTGGAGCGCGAGGAATCAGTTCGATATTATCCTTATGCAGTTCCACCTCAAGTCGTTCGGTCAGCGCATCTTCCAGATTGACTGGACGCTTAATTTCCAGGTCGACTCCCAGTTCGATGGCCAATTCCGTTGCCAGATCGTCATCGAGGGCATCGTTAATTTTTGCCATTTTTCCCTGTTTGAACAGGACCGTCATTAAATCTTTTGCAGGCCGTCCCATGGCTTCGGAAAGACTTCTAACAGTAATCGGCTGCTCAACAATGGCCTGAGATTTGTATTCAATATTTTTGGATCGTCGTTGACGATTTCGACGTCGGTTGCCGCGATCATCACGATCGTCATCGGTGGGAGAGTGCGTCCGTTTTCGTTGCTGGCGACGTTCTTCCCGTTGTTCAGTGATTCCGCTCAATCGGCCTCGGCGTGAAGGGCGATCCGATTCAGTATCTACAGATTTTCGATTTCGATCCCGCTCATCGTGCTTGCGGATATGAGCAGCCAGCGGGCTTTGACCATCCAGGATTTCAGCCGTCAACTTAACATCGGGCTTTTGAGCAGGAGCTTCGTCTTTTTTCTTGACGGGGGCTTCTGCTTTAAATTT
>DOCI01000157.1:23904-24286 GCA_003503535.1 Planctomycetaceae bacterium | reverse complement strand
AGGAGCCGCATCGGGAATGCTGGCCCGGGGCTTCATGTCGCGAATCCGTGATCCCATATTTCCAATCGGTGGAATATATTGATCAGAGTTTTCTACTTCCAGATTCTCTTCACTTGACTCAGCGATAGCCGGTTCTTCAGGTTCCGTGTCAGCTGGAATCTCATCATCGTCAACAGTATCTTCAACATCGACGGTTTCGACGTCCGACGTCAAGGTCTCAGCCGGTTCCTGTTTGACCTCGGGTTCATCAACCTCTTCGACGTCTTCAGGGGATGGCGTTTCAGTTTCTGCAATTGTTTCTTCGCGAACAGGTTTAGAAGCGGGAGCATCCTGACGTTGTTCGGCGCGCGGGTCGGGAGTCGCACGTGGCGTCATTTTTCGG
>DOCI01000157.1:20403-23817 GCA_003503535.1 Planctomycetaceae bacterium | reverse complement strand
AGTGGCGTCATTTTTCGGATGGTCCGGACTTTTCCGATCGTCTTGTCAGGATCGAACTCAGGCGCAGAAGGTGTCGAAGTGGGGGCTTGCTGACTCGCAGGAGTTTTACTGGCCTTGAGTGAATCAAGATATTCCAGAAGACGATCCCGTTCGTCGGGAGAGATGCTCGCCAACGCAGAACTTTTCACTGGAATTCCAGCGTCGTTGCAGTGATTGATAAGCTCTTTACTATCGTAGTCGAGCTCTTTCGCTAAAGCGAAAATCCGTATCTTCAAAACGCAACCCCTCTGATAAACCTATTGAGATTCTGAATCCAGGTCATTCAATCCACTTCAGAATCTTAGCCCTGCTTTGTCTCATCCTGACGCTCAGGATTTGTCTGCCCGAAAATTTCTTATTCAGAAACTTCCGGGATTATGTATTTTCGTCTGATTGACCTTTTGTTTCTTCAGTGACAACTGGTGTCTCTTCCTCAATCCCTGCTTCTTCTACCGATTCCGGTTCGTCTGCAGGCTGTCCATCGACTTCAGCCTGCTCCGTGTCGACTGTATCAGTTTCTGCGGCGGCTTCTTCTGTGGCGGCTTCAGCTTCTAATTGAACATCTTCCGCTTTTAAATCCGCTTCGGGTTCGGCAGTCATGGTTTTAACGCTTGGTTCTGTTACTGCAGTCGTTTTTGAGCCCGTATGATCTTGATACTGTTTTGTAGCACGTGCGGCTGCCTTGGCAATCTTCTCTTCCTCTTCCAGTCGCAAACTTTCGACATCGGCATAATCAACAATCGCTTCGCACTCTTCATCTCCGAAGCCACTCAATTCTTTCAGGTGCTCTGGCTCAATGACTGACAGGTCATCAAAGCTGAAGAATCCTTGAGAGACCAGTGATTCAGCCAGTTCCTCCTGAATGTGTGGCACTTCGCAGAACGCGGTGACAGAACGTTCGAGTTGTTCGTCCAGTTCGTCGCGGGTCATCACTTCGATATCCCAGCCGACAAGCTTAGAGGCGAGCCGAACATTCTGACCCTTCTTCCCGATCGCCAGTGATAGCTGATCATCGCGAACGAGAACGATCACGCGGCCAAGCATCGGGCAGAGAATCACGTCTTCAACCTCTGCTGGCTGCAGTGCATTTGGGATCAAAATTTGCAGGGAATCGTTCCAGCGAACAATATCGATGCGTTCGCCGCTGAGTTCATCGACAATACTACGAATTCGAGCACCGCGAACACCAACGCAAGCTCCGACAGCATCGACACTTGTGTCGTAACAGGAAACGGCAACTTTGGTTCGATAGCCGGCTTCGCGAGCCAGGGAGCGAACTTCAATTACATTCTCTGCGACTTCTGGAATTTCGATTTCAAATAATCGACGGACAAAATCCGGATGGACACGAGACAGTACGATTTTAAGACGACTGCCAGCTTTTTTTACATCCATGATGACTGCTCGGATTCGTTCATTCACCCGATGACTTTCGCCGGGGATTTGTTCGCTTCGAGGCAGTATCGCTTCCGATTTCCCAATATTAACAGTAGCTACGCCATATTCAAGGCGTGTAATTGTCCCTGTGACAAGTTGACTTTTTAATTCGATAAATTCGTCATACATCGAATCGCGTTCGGCTTCGCGAATCTTTTGAATCATGACCTGCTTGGCAGTTTGTGCAGCAATACGTCCGAGAATATCGGGATCGAGAGTTTCACCATTATGGATAACCTCTGGCTCACCAGTGGTTCGGACAACGGTCACTGTCAATTCATCTTCGTCACCGTAATATTTACGCAGCGCCGTCAGGATCGCCTGTTCGATTCCTTCAAAAACGATTTCCTTGTCGATGCCTTTGTCACGGTGGATGGCATCGACGATTCTAAGGACTTCGCTGGCGTTCATAGTTCTCCTTCCGAACGAATGCACGTAATGTGCTTTCGTCATTCCGACGGTTACTCGGAACCGTTTAAGACTGTTTCCAGTCAATTACGGGATTATGTCAATCAAATGGACGATTTTCGCCCGTCAATAAAAAAAAGTGGGTCAAGACCCACTTTGAAAAACCGTCTTTGGTCATCTGCAGTTCAAAAGGAACTCTATGCGATGACTGAATGGGGATAATCCCTCATTAGGCGCTCACATAAGAGTTGCCTTTCTGCTGACTTGCTCAACGTAAAGGAATGCATTGGAATGCTGCATCTTGAGACTTCTCAACCCGATCATCTTGTACCTCGATCGGTTCTCATCTCAATATGCTCCGCATCACCAACTCCCATAACGCTAAAAAAACGGTCCAACAACCTGATTCCCGACCAAAAGGAAGGGAGGGCAGTGGATATTAATTTACGAATTCGACTGAATTATCACAATAATTTGCGAAAAATCCAGACTCATCAATACATTATCAACAGACATTGAAGGAACATCTTGAAGGATGGACCTTCGTCTGCATTAAAATTATCCGGCTCAGGCCAAACTGTCAATCATCAGCCCGCAGCCTTTTGTAGGGAATCGCAGAATTCACTTCAGAATTGCACAAATGCCAGTCACTCAGCAATGCCAATCGACAAAACTGTTGCAAATTCCCCAACCGAGACACTTTTGCCATCGGCCATTTCCTGTACGGACTCAATCGAATCTGCGAGAGTTTCGGTTGAAATGTAATCCGACCAGACGTTCAGCATCTGTTTAATTTCGGAGGCATCTGAGCGATATTTTATATGAATACGATTTTCAATTTCCAGATCTGCATCTTTGCGCAACTGTTGGACATGACGAACAAAATCGCGAGCCATACCTTCCTCAATTAATTCCGGCGAAAGTTTCGTCGAAATGGCGACCTGAACTCCTGCATCGTCAGCCGTTCCCCATTCGCTCGATTGTTCCGTACTGACGAGCACATCATCCGGTTCCAGCTCAATCGTTTCGCCACCCATTTCAACGCTCACATTGGAGCCAGATCTCAAGGGAGCGAGAATTTCCGGAGCCAGATTCGGCAGATCTTTCCGTAACATACCGAGCAACTTGCCATATTTCGGGCCGAGAGTTTTCAAATTCGGCTTGTACGCATACTGCACGATGCCATCGAGATTATCGACCGTCGTTATCGTTTTAACGTTCAATTCATCCTGAATCACTGAGGCCAACTGCTCAATTGCATCTCGCTGAGCAGCATTGTTGCAGGCGACGCGAATTTCAGCCAGCGGTTGTCGGACGCGCAGGTTGGATTGATCTCGCACCTGATGCCCCAGTCTTACCACAGCCTGGGCCAGTGCGGTACGGGCATTCAAATCTTCGTCCAACAAGTCTTCATTGACAGTTGGGTAATCACACAAATGGACAGACTCCGGCCAGTCGGAAGACTCTGCTTCTGATGAGGATGTTTCCAGCAGATCTCGTCCAAAGACAAGATTCTGATAAATCCGCTCT
>DOCI01000157.1:19107-20335 GCA_003503535.1 Planctomycetaceae bacterium | reverse complement strand
GATAAATCCGCTCTGCTAAAAACGGCACCACAGGGGCGAGTAACTGACTCAGCGTCACCATCACTTCATGCAACGTCTGATAGGCGGCTGTCTTGTCGGCATCGTTGGCATCTTTACTGCGCCAGAACCGTCGGCGATTACGGCGGATGTACCAGTTGGAAAGATCATCGATGAACTGACCAGCTGCGGTGACAAAACGCGATGTGTCGTAAGCCTGAAAACTTTCATGAGCCAGGCCGATGAGCGATTGCAGGCGGGAGAGAATCCAGCGATCGATTTCCTGTCGTTCCGCATAAGGAATTTTCTCAGCAGTTGGATCAAACTCATCCAGACGTGCATAATTCACGAAGAATGCGTAGGAATTCCAGAGCGGAATCAAATACTGACGGCGAACTTCATCGGCCGGCCCACTGGTGACTTTGCAGGTCGGTGCGCCCTCTTTTGTCTCGGAAATCGGACCTTCCGGCGTTTCCAGTGTGACGGGCTGATCGGGATGCCGGGTGCCGAAGCGTAAGTCGGAAGCCGGGTTTTGTGCCAGATACAACCAGCGAAGGGTATCGACGCCAATCTGCTCGGCTGCTTCTTCAAACCAAATGGCAGTCCCATCCGACTTGTGCATTGGCTGACCTTCTTCATTCATCACCAGACGATGCCCCAGCAATGTTTTGAAGGGCTGCTTTTCTTTGGGATCGTCCGTCTCGTCATACCGCATCATCGTTGAGAGTGAGAGCATTGAATAGAACCAGTTGCGGAACTGACCGGGGAAACATTCTGTCACGAGATCAGCCGGATACCATTTTTCCCACATGTCGCGATGCGTGTTATAACCCATCGTCGAAAACGGAGTGATTCCCGCATCAAGCCAGGGATTACCAACATCTTCAATGCGAGACAGAGTCGCGCCAGTCGTAGAACTCTTAATTTTGACGTTATCAATCCACGGACGATGTGGCGTATTCCCTTCGAATCCGTCCCAACCCTCGACGCACTTTTCTTTGAGTTCAGCCAGTGAGCCAATCACTTCGAAATCAGTCGGATCCTCAGGATTGATCCAGATCGGCAGCGCCAGTCCCCAGAAACGTTTCTTGGAAATCATCCAGTCCCGCATATTGGTCAGCCACTCAATTTCCCGATTCTGCCCATCAATACTTTCCGGCAGCCAGTCGATTTGTCGCGTGACATCCTTAATCTCTTCCCGCCAGTCCATATTGATGAACCATTCATCGAC
>DOCI01000157.1:18249-18982 GCA_003503535.1 Planctomycetaceae bacterium | reverse complement strand
ATATTGATGAACCATTCATCGACGAGTCGAAAGACGAGCTCATCCCCAGTCCGCCAGCAATGCGGATAGATGTGCGGATACTTTTCGCTGGCAAACAGCAGATCTTTTTCTTCCAGCTTTTGAATCACCATTTCAGCAGTTGCAGGATCGATGGCTTCCCGCCCTGTGAATTCGCCGAAACCTTCCTGATAACGTCCATCTTCACCGAGAGGTGCAATGCCGACGATTCCCAGTTCCAAACCAATTTTGTGGTCGACATCTCCACAACCGGGAGCGGTGTGGACAATGCCCGTTCCTTCACCAGCGACAACATGAGCAGAGCCTTTGGAGTCGCGTCCACCATCGACAACGAGGTGACATTCCACGGCTGTTTTCTCACTGACGCGCTCATCAAAGGGATAACCACCCTTTTGTGATTGAGCAGGCAGTTCATCGAATGGCCCCTGATATTTCCAGCCGACCATCTCCGCGCCTTTAATTGTGCCGAGTTCTTCAAAGCCCCCTTTTTCCTTGAACATTTGCGCCAGTGTCTTCAACTTCGGCACACCATCCGGCCAGCCCCATTCGGGACGTCCGAAGCCTTCTTTGGACTCTTTTTCCAGTCGTTTATAGTTCAGGTTCTCTTTCGCGAAGTAATAAATCTGCCCATCCCGTTTCGATTTGATTTTCACGTAATCGAGTTCAGGATTGACTGCAGCTGCGACATTACTCGTTAAGGTCCAGGGAGTCGTGG
>DOCI01000157.1:2257-18147 GCA_003503535.1 Planctomycetaceae bacterium | reverse complement strand
GTCCAGGGAGTCGTGGTCCAGATGAGCAGGTTTTCGTTTTCGCGATCGAGCAACGGAAAACGAACAAACAGCGATCGATGGACAGCCAGCTTGCGACCATCGGCAATTTCCATCTGCGAATAAGCCGAGCCACTGCGGCCGGACCAGGGCATAACATCGTGGCCGCGATAGATTTTTTTGCGATCAAAACATTTTTTGAGAAACGTCCAGATCGTTTCGTTATTCTCGGTGGAGAAGGTGAAGTAGGAGCCACCCCATTCAGGATTGCCCAGTTTTGCCACAATCTGATGCGGCACATCCTTCACTTTTTCGCCGCGGGCATTCGTGTATTCGATTTCCTCAGAGGAGCCAACTGCAGCAGAAAGTTTGCGGAGTTCTGCCGGCTCATCCCATTCCATCCAGTAGCCGAGACGTTGCGACTGTTCGGTCTGTCGAGCCGCAAATTTGAGCACGCGGCGTTTGCACTGATTAACGAATTTATCGATTCCGAACTCATGAATCGCGTTTTTGGTGCCGAGTCCCAACTCTTTTTCGACTTCCACTTCGACCCACAAACCCTGGCAATCGAATCCGTTTTGATAGCGGAGTTCATGGCCAGTCATCGCGAAATAACGCTGGAAAGCATCCTTATAAGTGCGTCCCCAGGCATGGTGCACGCCCATTGGATTGTTGGCCGTGATCGGCCCATCCAGAAATGACCATTTCGCCCTGTTAGCATTTTTCTTCCTCAATTTGGCAAACACATCGCGACTCGACCAGAAGGAAAGAGCACCATGTTCGCCTTGAATAAAATTGGAGTCAGAAACTTTTTGAAACATCGAAATCAGCATCCTGTACAGCGTAATGCAAAACTGTGTGTAATTATGACAGTATGTTCAGTGGTTGGTTCGCGTTGTGGCATACTGCAAGCGGATATCACCACAGAGTTAACCTCATCGGTAATTTGAGAACGGTAAGAGATACTCATAGAAAATGAAAGTGCATCCCCCATCGCAGCGTTGAAGAATAAGCGATTCAGACTTCACGACTAATTTTGATCCACCTCCTCCATCGAGGGGACAATTTGTCATTATAACAGTCATAAATTTC
Organism: Planctomycetaceae bacterium; assembly: GCA_003503535.1. Lineage (GTDB taxonomy): Bacteria > Planctomycetota > Planctomycetia > Planctomycetales > Planctomycetaceae > Rubinisphaera. The sequence goes on along the minus strand of DOCI01000157.1, from coordinate 17,058 downwards.
AAAACTGTCAAAACTGGTCAATAACCAATAATTCCTAATGATGAGGGAGAAAACTGTACGCAATTCTCACGATGTAAGAAAAATAGGGATTTCTATCAAATTTTGACACACATTTAAGACAGCCGGGATGAGTTTCGGCTTACTATCCCTCTGAGTAAAGTGTGACATGCCCTTAAAACTTTCCAATTCAAAATATGCTCCCTGGCTGGGAGGCGTCTTTGTATTTTTCATCAGTATTTCAGTGGTTCGACTGATGGGATCTTTTGAAGATGGCCGTTACCAACAGCAAATCCGTTCCGATGTTCTTCAGCAAATGAGTGTCATTCATGCTAAGGCGGAACAAGCGATCAATACGCGGATGGCTTTAACCATGGGACTTAAAGCCATTGCTTCAGCAAATCCCAGTTTGATTAATGATCGCAGCTGGTTTGCCAAAATCGCTGCTTCTATGCAAAAGACTTCTACGGGGATCCGGAATATTGCGCTGACAGAAGGAACGACAGTAAAAAATGTCTGGCCATATGAACTCAATAAAAGGGTACTGGGAGTAGATTTAGCTCAAATTCCTACACAGCATGATGCGATATCAGAGACAATCAAATCTAGACATCCAGTTTTGGCAGGACCTGTTGAATTGATACAGGGAGGGCAGGGGTTTATCAATCGTGTTGCGATCTATAAGACCGATGATTTCAATAAGCCGGACCAGGGAGAATTTCTCGGTATGGCAGCAGTGGTCATTGATAAAGATTCTCTTCTGCAAGAATTCCTGAGCGATATCCCGGATGATTTGGAAGTTGCAATTCGAGGGAAAGATAGTCTCGGCGAAAAGGGGGAGTTCATTTTTGGTGATCCTGAAATCCTGAGTCGCGATCCCATGACACTTTCGATAATTTCTATGGGAGGAACCTGGCAATTTCTTGGGACTCCTCGCAAAGGTTGGGAAGCGTCTTCTCCACTGGCGGCAAGAATCGGAATTCTGGGTTTCCTGTTTTCATTGGCGTTTGCCAGCTTAGTCTGGGGATTAATTGCAGCCATGATGCGTAATCGAAGTGCCTTGCGTCTGGCAAAAGAAGCCTCTGAAGCCAAGTCTCAATTTTTGGGGCGTATGAGCCATGAAATTCGTACACCGCTTGCGGCAATCAGTGGATTTTCCAATGAACTTCGGCCACTGGTCCAGGGCAAACGTGCCACAGAATTTCTCGATATCATCTCTAAAAACTGCACCCATCTCACTTGGATTGTGGGCGACATTCTCGACGTGACTCGCATTGAAGCTCAGCGGATCAGTTTGAGGCACGTCACTTTTAATCCTCGCGAACTCGTTAAAGATGTGCAACAGACTTTGCAGCATCATGTCGATGAGAAAAATCTGACACTGGAAGTTCATATCGATGAGAAAACTCCTAAGAGTATTGTCTCAGATCCCATCAGATTAAAGCAGGTATTGGTCAATCTCGTTCAAAATGCCGTCAAATTTACAGAGACGGGAACAATTCAAATTTCGACCGAAATAGGCAGGTACGCTGATAAGGAAGTCGAGCTGATTTTCAGAGTTCGAGATTCTGGAATTGGGATTGAATCAGATGATCTGGAACGAATATTCGAACCTTTCTGTCAGGTCGATTCGGGTTCGAATCGACGGCATGGAGGAACGGGATTGGGATTAGTGATTTCCAGAAACCTTTGTCGGCTGATGGGGGGAGATATTTCCGTTTCGAGTACTTTAGGTGTCGGCAGTGAATTTTCGGCAAGCATTGTAGCCGAAGTTACATCTGGGCGCAGGAGTCGAAATCACTTGATTTCAACAGCTCAGACAGACAATGAATCGGATTCGGGTAAGAGAAAAAGGGAGCATCAGACACTCTTGGAAGAATCTAAAATATTGCTCGTCGAGGATGGTGCTGATAATCGAAAGCTGATTTGCTTCATTCTGGAAGGACAGGGAGCTGAAGTCATTACATTGAATAATGGTCAGGAAGCAATTGACTGGCTGACGAATTCTGCAAATTCTCTACCCGATGTCATTCTAATGGATATGCAGATGCCAGTCGTCGATGGCTACGAAGCAACCAGACAATTGCGAAAGATTGGGCTGAAAATACCCATCCTCGCATTGACCGCGCATGCATTGCCTGAAGAGATTGATCGATGTATGAGTGCAGGGTGTAACCGTTTTGCCTCCAAGCCGATTGATCGAGATCAACTCATTACCGATATCTTTGAATTGATTGAAGAAAGCAACCTGATTGCAACTTGAAATTCAGGAACTCATTTGCCTGATTTGAATTTCAAAGATTTGCGTATTTGACTATGGCTTTCTTTCACCTGCCTGGACTTTCACTTTCCATTCTTCAGACATTTCCGCCATCTCGGAATTGTCCTGATATTGCTGCTCGAGTTCTTTGAGCTGTTCCTTCATTTTTGCGATTCGCTTGCTCTGGGCGGGATCGTTATAAAGGTTGTTCAGTTCATCAGGATCAGCTTCCAGATCGTAAAATTCCCACTCGCCGAACTGATAAAAGTTGATCAACTTGTAGCGATCGTTCCTGATCCCATTATGTTTGGCGACCATATGCACGCTGGGAAATTCGTGGTAGTGATAATAAATCGCGTCCCGCCAGTCGTCAGGCGTTTCGCCTTTCATCAATGGGACGAGCGATTTTCCCTGCATGTTTTCCGGAATGGGAGCTCCGGCTATATCGAGAAAGGTTTCGGCATAATCAAGATTTTGAATCAGATCGGTATTGATGCTTCCCGGTTTTATGGTGCCGGGCCATTTGGCGATGAAAGGCATTTTCAGCGATTCTTCGTACATCCAGCGTTTGTCGTACCAGCCATGATCCCCGAGATAAAACCCTTGATCAGAAGAGTAAATTACGATGGTGTTCTCATCGAGTCCTGATTCTTTCAAATAATCCATCATCCGGCCGACACTGTCATCAACACCTTTCACGCATCGCAAGTAGTTGCGGATGTAGCGATGATATTTCCACCGAACGAGATCTTTGCCGGTCAAATTCAGTTTCTTTAACTCGTTATTTTTGACATCAAACGCCGCATTCCAGGCTTTTAACTGTTCGGAAGTCATGCGCTCCAGATTCTTCGCTCCCGAACGATCGACCGATTTTCCCGAATAGGGATCCCAGTTATGGATCGGCGGGCCAAAGCAATCGAATACGATATTGAGGTGCCCATCGATTTCCATTTCCTGATGACGAGCCGGGCTGGCGTTGTCTTCCCATCGATCAAACAAAGTGGCAGGTTCTGGAATTTCGATGTCGTCATACAGGGTCAGATATCTTAGCGGCGGCATCCAGGTGCGATGCGGAGCTTTGTGCTGACACATCATCATGAACGGTTTGCCGGAATCTCGCTGGTTCTTCAACCAGTCCAATGCCATATCAGTCACGAGATCGGTGCAGTAACCTTCGACCTCCTCGCGTCCTTGAGGAGTTTTGAATGCCGGGTTGTAGTAATCGCCTTGTCCGGGAAGGACTTTCCAGTGATCGAAGCCTTGTGGATCAGTTCCCAAATGCCATTTGCCGAGCATCGCCGTTTGATAGCCCGCTTTCTGAAGTAGTTTCGGAAACGTCTGCTGATCGCCATTGAAACGGTCCCTATTGGTCCGGAATCCATTCAAATGACTGTGCAATCCTGTCTGAATGACAGCCCGCGAGGGACCACAGATTGAATTCGTGCAAAAACTATTGCGGAACAGCATCCCCTGTTCAGCAAGCTTGTCGATGTTGGGTGTCGGATTCACATTCTGTAACCAGCCCTCATACGCTCCAATCGCATGGGGAGCATGATCATCGGTGAAGATGAAGAGAATGTTGGGGCGCTCGGCAGCTGAGAGTTGAGTGAGGTTCGTCAGAAGCAGGATTGTTAAAACTCGAAATAAAGTCCGCACGGGAATTCTCCCTCATTCATTATGTTACAAAATTGGTTCAATAATATTCTGATTAACAGTTAAACATATCGAGATGTGTGCGGGATGCAACTGAAGTTCCAGGTGTACGTTAATTCGGTTATCTGCTGAAATTCTCGAATAGACAGGCGGGTTTGCGAAACCTCAGCGCTTTATCTGAGGTTACTAATGAAGTAAAAGTAGCCACAAATTCTCTCTAATGGAGATCATCATCATGCGAAATCGAATCTGCCGGAGAACGGTATTCCTGCTAATCGTATCCTTACTGACACTTTCAAATACGGGGTATTCACAGGGGGAACGTTTTGAAAAATTGAAGCAGCTTCGAGATCGATTCGATACCGATGGGAATGGTCGACTGTCCTCTGAAGAGCGGGCCAATTTACAGAAGTTTCTCCAGGGCTTGCGTCAAAATCCGCAGAGTGAAGATATTCCTGCGAGTTTGATTCCCGGCAAAACAGGACTTTATGGAGATGTTCCGGGACGATTCACACCGAAAGTGATCGAAAATTATGACCTGCCCGATGAAAGTCGCGGCAAAGTTATTCCTCTGCGAATTACATATCCCTCCGAGACCGGGAGTTATCCTCTGATCGTGCACTGTCATGGAGCGGGTGGTTCGAAAGAGAACGGTGAGCCTCTGGTCACGCATTGGGTCAGTCATGGTTATGTTGTTATTCAACCTACTTTCGGTGATTCCATTTCGAATTTGAGTCCACAGGAACGACAGCAGTTTGAATCGATTGGCGATTTCGTCAGTTCAGCCAAGGTGACTCTGGAATGGAAAAATCGTCCGGATGATGTGAAAGCCGTTCTTGATTCTCTGACATTACTCGAGAAGACTTTTCCAGAACTCGAAGGGAGAATCGACACGACTAAAATTGGAGTCAGTGGCCACTCTTATGGGGCACATACAACAATGTTACTCAGTGGCATGACTATGATTCTGCCTGGCATCAAAACGATCAGCTTAAAAGATGACCGTGTTCGTGCAGCGGTGATGATCAGCCCCCAGGGGCCCGGAAACGCAATTCAGGACAAGTCGTATTCGACAATTACACCAGCAACATTAATGATTACCGGCGACAACGACGGCACCCCGCAACCGGGGAAATCAGACTTGAAAGGGGAGTGGCGGAAGCAGGCTTACGATGGACTGAAGCCAGGAGATAAATATCTGCTTTGGATTAACGATGCCTATCACAATTTTGGTGGAATTTCCGGCAGCAGTTGGTCGGGAGCAGGCCCTTCTGCCCCTGATCAGGTTTTACTCATCAACAGTACGGTGATCGCTTTTTTCGATGCCTATCTTAAAGAAATTCCAGAAGCTCAGGAGTATTTGAAATCCGATACCATACAGAAAAACGCACGCGGTTTGGCCCGGATGGACAGGAAGTAACAATAACGCAAAAATTCAGAATTAATTCGAGACACTGGGGGGCTCATCATTTATCCTGAGTAAGGTCAATGCGTACACTCAAATTTAAAATTGATTTTCAAAGGTATTCTTCATGAGAATTTCAATCACATCGATACTTATCTGCGGTGTACTTCAAGCGATGCTTTCTCAGAATGTTCAGGCGTTTGGTCCAAAAGAGATTCAGGGAAAATGGCAGGCGGTTTCCATGGAGACCGGTGGGAAATCTCTCGATACGGACATTTATGAATTGGAAATGGTCATTGAAAACCAAAAGATGAAGTTAATCTACATTCAGGATGACTTTGCTCATTCCAAATCTTCCAAACTGGAGTTGGATGATTCCAGCGATCCCTGGAGTTTTATTCTCAAGCCAATTTCATCGGAGAAAAAATCAGGCTGGGTCTACGGAATCCTTAAGTTAAAAGGTAAGAAACTTCACATTGCGACATCGCAACCCGGAGAGGGACGAGCACCGGAAGATTTCAAATCGACTGCTCAGAATAAAGCGGATTACATGGTATTTGAGCGGATTAAAGACTGAATACGCTTTCAATTCGGACGGCTGCGAATAACGCAATGGAATACGATTTTCGTCAGATACTTAAGACCTGGGGGCCGGATGCGACGGTACAACCCTCAACGATACCATTAGCAGACGCTCGGCAGTTCACCAAATCGATCGCGTTGGGGCATTACGAAAACTTCCCGGTCGTTTCGTTTTTTCTGCCCCGACATCTCCGCCAACCGTTTTACGATATTTACGCCTTCTGTCGCTGGTCGGATGATCTTGGAGATGAACTTCCCTCAACCGAGGAATCTCTGAGACATCTCAAATGGTGGCGTGAAGAATTTGAACGCTCTTTGACGGGAGATGCTTGTCATCCAATTACAATTGCTCTGGCGGAGGCGATTCAACAGTTCTCATTACCGGCAGAACCATTTCACGATTTAATCTCCGCTTTCGAACGGGATCAAATTCAAAATCGATACGAGACTTACACCGATCTGCTTTCTTACTGCCAGCAAAGTGCCAATCCTGTTGGGCGGCTGTTACTGCATCTGGCCGAGTCTGCAACTCCCTCAAACCTTCAACTTTCCGATGATGTTTGTACGGGATTGCAATTGATTAATTTCTGGCAGGATGTCAGCCGTGATTTGGAGATTGATCGGATTTACCTGCCGGAAGAAGATCTGCAGCACTATGGTGTGACGGAAGCCGATTTGCAGAAGAAAGTTTCCACCAATAACTTTCAACAACTGCTCGCTTTTGAGGTCAATCGTGCGGAACAACTCCTGATGAGCGGACGAGAACTCTCACGTAATGTCCCCCACAGTATCCGACTGGATATCCGCTTATTTGCGCTCGGAGGACTGGCAATCTGCAAAAAAATCCGCCGAATTGATTATCGCGTTTTGGAAATCCGCCCCAAATTATCTAAATGGGATGCTCCAGGTTTGCTGACAAAAGCATTCCTTGGCAAGTTCAAATGATGCGATCACAAAAGATAGGACAGGCTTCCAGCCTGTCTGCTCCGTTCAATTAACGGAGAGCAATGGTTATTGAATTGTGGTGAGATAGAAGAAGACTCTTCGCGTCCTTTGCGGTTCAAATAGAAATTAGACAGGCTGGAAGCCTGTCCTACACGACGACAACTTTGTCGCTCACTGTTGTCAAAAGTTTTCCAGTGATGATAATAGTTTATGAAATCACAAAAACTACCGCATGCAACCGGAAGGGCTTCTCGAATGCAGCGTCTAACTTTATTGCTCACACTGTTCACTTTATTTTCAACTTCCAAAGTCTTCGCAGCAGAGACACCAGTTGACTCCAATACGGAGAGTGAATCGGTTCTGCTCTCAAAAACACGTCAGTTGACTTTTGCAGGAAGGCGTTCAGGAGAAGGCTACTTCAGCGCAGATGGCACGAAGCTTGTCTTCCAAAGTGAGCGTGAAGCAGGCAATCCGTTCTTTCAGATTTACCTTCTCGATCTGGAAACCGGCGACGAAACCCGCATTTCTCCCGGCACCGGAAAAACCACCTGCGCCTGGATTCATCCGGATGGAAATCGCGTCCTGTTTGCGTCCACACAGGATGATCCTGAAGCTCTCGAAAAACAGAAAGCGGAACTGGAATTGCGGGAGTCTGGTAAAGAGCGTCGTTATTCCTGGGATTACGATCCCGAGTACAATCTCTTTCAATACGATCTGAAATCCAAAGAGTATCAGACATTGACAAAAGAGCGTGGCTATGATGCGGAAGGTTCCTACTCGCCCGATGGCAAACTGATTGCCTTTGCTTCAAATCGGCAGGCCTATCAACGTGAGTTGACTGACGAAGAGCAGGCGATGCTGGAACGAGATCCTGCGGTCTTCATGGAAATTTATGTCATGGAAGCGGATGGATCTAATGTCCGCAAGTTAACCGATACACTCGGCTACGATGGCGGTCCTTTTTTCTCGCCGGATGGCAAACGCATTTGCTGGCGCAGGTTTAAGGAAGATGGAGCCACTGCGGAAATCATGACCATGAACATTGACGGTAGCGATGTCCGTCAATTGACCGACTGGAAAGTGATGTCCTGGGCTCCGTATTACCATCCCTCAGGACGCTACATCATATTTACAACCAACCGTCACGGGTTTGCCAATTTCGAATTATATATGGTTGCCACGAATGGGCAATCTGATCCGATTCGCGTCACCCATACCGAAGGGTTCGACGGCTTACCAGCGTTCAGTCCTGATGGAAATCAACTTGCGTGGACCTCGAATCGCTCCGGTTCGAAACAGTCACAATTGTATCTGGCCGACTGGAACCATGAGGCGGCTCTCGACTTGCTTTCGTTAACAGCTTTTTCAGATGAGGATGTCGAACAGTCAGCCGCTTTGAATGCGCGGGAATCAGCCGACAGTTTCGAACCAGCCGACATCGCCCGGCATGTCAATTTTCTGTGTCGCGAAGAACTCGCAGGACGTTTGACCGGAACCGAAGGAGAACATCTGGCGACTCAATACGTGGCCACCTATTTTGACGAGTTGGGACTGAAGCCAGGAGGAGATGACGAGACCTGGTTTCAGGAATTTGAATTTACTGCTGGAATTGATCTGGGCGAGAACAATTTATTGTCCCTGGGGGAAGAAAGTGAGGAACTCGATAAAGACTGGAATCCGGTTTCCTTTTCTGCCAACGGAGAATTTTCCGGCAATGAATATGCCTTTGCAGGATACGGAATTGTTGCACCGGCGATTGAAGGATTCGAAGAATATGATTCCTATGTGCATCTGGATGTCAAAGACAAATGGGTTGTTGTGTTTCGGTTTTTGCCGGAGGGAATCACACCAGAGTTGCGTCAGCATTGGGCGAGATATTCGTCACTGCGATACAAAGCGATGGTGGCCCGCGATCACGGTGCCAAAGGATTGATCGTTGTTTCCGGTCCCACTTCAAAAGTGAGAAATCAACTCGTTCCGCTGCGATACGATGGCTCTCTGGCCGGGACCAGTATTCCCGTTATCAGCCTGAACGATGAACTGGCTGGGAAATTATTAACCAGTACAAAAAAAACTCTGCTCGAATGGCAGACACAACTTGATGCCGGCGAGCCAGTCATGGGGTTTGTCACTGCAGGACCTGCATTGAATGTGAAGGTTGATATTAAACAAGTGAAGAGGACTGGTCGTAATGTTATCGGAGTACTGCCTGCCAAACAGTCTTATCACCCATTGCCTGCGATCCTTGTAGGAGCACACGTCGATCATCTTGGTCGTGGTGGCTCTTCATCTTCCCTGGCCAATGAGAAAGAAGCCGATCAGATTCACTTTGGAGCCGATGACAACGCCTCCGGCACGGGTGGCATGCTCGAAATTGCCGAGTATATGTCGAGTCTGGTTGCGGATAAGAAAATTGAGTTGACCCGTGATGTGATTTTTGTCGCCTGGTCCGGTGAGGAACTTGGCTTGTATGGTGCCAATCACTTTGTAAAGGAACTTGAAGCCGAGCTGAACTCTGTGATGGAAAGTTTGGGTGGACCTCCGGAAAAAGAGAAAGTCGAGTCCAGTGAGGAACAGAAAGCCGAAGCTCAGCAAAATGAACTCCCACTGCGATTTGTCATCGGAGCTTGCCTCAACATGGACATGATCGGGCGATTCGATAAGGCATTAATCCTGCAGGGAGTCGGTTCGTCCACAGCATGGAAATCCATCATCGAGCAACGAAATGTGCCAGTCGGGATGCCGATCACTTTGCAGAATGACAGTTACATCCCAACCGATGCGAGCGTCTTCTTCATGCATGGCGTGCCCATTCTATCCGCCTTTACTGGCACACATACCGATTATCACACTCCGCGAGATACTCCCGAAAAGATTAACTACCAAGCGGCTTCCGAAATTGCTCACTTGATGGGATTGATTACTCGTGGCTTGGCCGTCAGTCCCGATACACTCGATTATGTCGATCAGGCTCGTCCGGAAGAACAACGCCGTGCGAACCTGCGGGCATATTTGGGAACGATCCCCGATTATGGAGCCTCCGATGTGAAAGGCGTGCAACTCTCAGGAGTCGGCAAAGGGGGGCCAGCAGACAAGGCGGGGATCAAAGGAGGCGATGTGATTGTCGAACTGGCCGGTAAGAAGATCGAAAATATCTACGATTACACCTATGCCATCGAAGCGTTGAAAATCGGCGAGAAAGTGAACATCGTCATTCAGCGAGATGGCGAAAAGAAAACACTTGAACTGATCCCGGGATCTCGGGAGTAATAATGCCTGCAGGAGAGAGCATCGACTAATAAGAATTGACGCGATCTGTGGGAGCAAATGCATCGCTAATTAGTGATTGGAACGCACATGCGACCGCATCTGGTAGAGCAGAATGCTCTACATGACCGTGCGCGATTTTTGGACACTCTTGAAATGAGAGATTGGCTCGATATGCTGCATCAAATCATTAAATGATCAGTGATTTTCTGGGTGGCACGTCCCAGAACGAAGTGATGGGCGTGGGGATTGCAAACGACCAGGACCTTCGCATTGCTCAGGGCGTGCCACCCATGATCCAATCATTTCGACTTCAATCTTATTCCAACTGTATAATAATTGCGCACAGTCATTTAATCGGCGATGAGTTCTGGTCGGGAGTCGCTGCCAGCCAGTCCCCGGTTGCTCGAAAGAGATGAGCGTGGTCCATCGAAGAGTTCAAAACCGTCGCCGTCTGGTTCGTCCAGCATAATGGGAACTTCGCTGCTCAATTCATGATCGACCAGTTCGTGAACATCGGCTTTGGAATCGTATTCACTTTTATAGGGGATGCCATCATCGGACAGGGAAGGTGTTTCCTGTTCCTGAGGAACTGGTTTTTGCTTGCGAGCCTTCGAATCCAAAAACGTGTAAGCCACATCGCCAATGATTAATTCATCTCCAGAGTTCAATTCTCGTGTACCACTGACTCTGCGTCCATTGATCTGAATACCGTTCGTACTGCCGAGATCGCGAACCAGAAAATTACCGTTGATTTCAGCCAGACAACAATGTTTTCGAGAGACTTTTCGGCTGTCGTTGATCACTAAATCGCATTCCGGGTGCCGACCGATGAACAGGATGGGTTTGTCGATATTGACTGTGCGTCGATCGTCATGTGGTTCTAAACGAGCCGGCATGGCATGTCCCTTCGGAATGGAAGATCAATTGTTGACGGACGAATGCGTCGCAGAACGAGAGTAGAATGTCATTCAGGAAAGTTCTGGAAAACGTAACTGTTCCAATTTTTGAAACGCCTGTGAATAATAAATTCTACGAATGAGATGCATATCATGGCCACATGCATTATATCGGTACTTTGTATGCAATGAAACCGGTTGTTTAGAAGATTTGGAGAATTAGCGTTTGTAACGATTATTCCTTCTGACACTTGGTACACGGGCTGGAAATATTCGGATAGACCCTATGCCTATTCAATTGTTGTTTTTTTGTATAGTTGCATGGCGTGTCTTTTTTTATAACAGATTGATGTTCAATGAAGTTTTCTGAGCCCATCGCCTGTTTGAATGGGCAGATCGTGAAGGCGAGTGATTTACGACTACCCGTGACCGATATGGGAATCGTTCACGGCATCGCAGTGACGGAAATGCTGCGAACTTTCCAGGGAAAACTCTTTGAGTGGGAGGCTCACTGGGACCGATTTCAAAATTCGGCTGCGTTGACAGACATTCCCCTTCCTGAATTTGATGTCCTGGAAATTGTGCAGCAGATGGTCGAACATAATTTTCAATTCATTCCTGAGGGAAATGAAATGGGGGTGATCATCTCGGCAACTCCAGGCCCCAATCGAACATATCTGGGGCAGACTACTGAGGTTGAACCGACGTTTTTTTCGCATACATTTGAATTGCCGGGAGAATTGTGGGCGGACACGACAGAGTCCGGACAACATCTGGCCATCTCCTCGGTTCCACAAATTTCTCCACGTTGTGTGCCACCAGCTGCTAAAGTCCGCAGTCGCATGAACTGGTATCTGGCGGAGCGGGATGTTTCAAAAAGATATCCTGGTTCCCGACCAATTGTGCTCGATGAATATGGTTTTGTGCGGGAAACGAGTACCGCGAATCTATTTGCGGTTCGTGACGGATTTGTGTTGACTGCTCCTGAAGAAACCGTTCTCCCGGGAATCTGCCGAGCGATTACCATTCGCTTGCTTCATAAACTGGGAGAGGAGGTGAGAGAAACAAATATGACCGTTGATGATCTTCTGCAGGCTCAGGAAATCTTTACGGCTTCGACTCCCTATTGTTTGATGGGCGTTTCACGGTTGAACAGTGCCTCGGCTGGCTTGGATTTTCCTGGAGAAATCACGCGGGCTCTCCTGGAAAAATGGAATGAATATGTGGGCATCGATATTCATGAGCAACTTCGAAGAATTGCCATTGGGAGGCAATCAAACGTATGAAATCAATCAATTCTCTTTCATAACTCGACAGGTTCAATTGTCGAACGTATGCTGTTGATGAGGCATTTCACTACTATTGTGTTCTGCATTTGTTACAGCGTATCGTATCGTTCAGGAGTAATTCAGATGAATCAGAAATTCGATCATATTTCCAAGCTGGGGCAGTTTTCCGGAACGAGTCGACGTGCATTGTTGCAGGGCGCAATAGCCGCCTCGGCTGGATTGGTTGCCGGTGGTATTGTTCAGGCCAATGAGAAAACCTCAGAAAAAGTGGCCCAGAATGGCCGCATCAAGCAATCTCTGGTTCACTGGTGCTACAAACCTTACTGGAGCGTAGATGAAATGTGTCAGCTGGCAGTCAGCCTGGGCGTACCCAGTATCGAACTGATTGACCCCGAGCACTGGCCCACATTGAAAAAACATGGTCTGACATGTGCCATTGCAGGGAGCCATGGATTTACTGACGGCCCGAATCACCCTGAGAACTGGGAGATGTGCGAAGAGAAACTGAAAACTCGCATCCAGCAGGCAGCAGACTTCGGTTGCCCCAGTGTCATTTCCTTCACAGGCATGAGTGGCAATCTGACGCCAGAAGAAGGGGCAGAGAACTGTGTGAAGTTTTTCAAGCAGATTGCCCCGTTTGCCGAAAAGAATAATGTGACGATTTGTATCGAAATGCTCAATACGCGAGATGACACTCATCGCATGAAGGGGCATCCCGGTTATCAGGGAAATCATACCGACTACTGTATCGATATTATCAAACGAGTCGGGTCGGATCGGGTTAAACTCCTTTTCGACATTTATCATGTGCAGATTATGGATGGCGACGTCATTCGTCGAATTAATCAGCATAAGGATTATCTGGGACACATTCACACCGCTGGCAATCCTGGTCGTGGCGAATTGGATAATACTCAGGAGATTAATTACCCGCCAATCATGCAGGCATTGCTGGATGTGGGCTACAAAGGTTATGTCGGACAGGAATATATCCCGACACGTGATGCCTTAACCGGATTACAGGAAGCCGTCGCTTTGTGTGACGTTTAAGGCTTTACAAACAGACGTGATAAAGTCCAGAAGACTGGAGCCGACGTGGAGATTCCCATGAGCGCAGGTGGAGAAAATCTCGTCCTGTTTCCGACAATTGCCCATCAACACAAGGCCTCAGGGACTTGGTCTGCCGATGTTCATGGCTGGTGCTTTGATGGAGCTGACGATTTTCACTTTCAAAGGACAGCGGCCTCATTTTTGAGACGGGCCTTGAAAATCGACAGGAACCAGCCCGATCCTCCTTTCTTTCGGGAACGGGCGGGTGGTTTTGTCGTTGAAAATCGCAAAAAAGTGGTGATTGAAGTCGCTTATGATCGGACGAACTTACTGGCAGTCAAGACAAAGCGAAACGGTCATTTCCAGACGAAAATTAACCTAACCATAAGTGAAGACTCCCCGACGGCAACGACCACGTTTGGGGCAAAAAAAGTCTCTCTGACGGCTATCCGCAAAGATTGTCAGATTGATCAGGTGGGAGGATGCTATCTGATTCCCGATCAGGGTCTATCCATCATTTCCGATATCGATGATACAATCAAATTTTCAAATGTTGGCAATCGCGAAGAGTTACTCGCCAATACATTTTTGCGACCATTTCGTCCCATCGAAGGGATGTCTGAATTATTCAACCATCTGGCTGCTCCTGAGAGAAGTTTTCATTACATTTCCGCGACTCCCTGGCAGATGGTTCGATCGGTCTCGCAGTTTTTGAGTGAACACAGCTTTCCGGAAGGTTCGGTTCATTTACGCAAGTTCGCTTTGAAGGATGTAACGTTTCTCAAAAAGATCTTTCCGGCTTACAAGAAAAAACGAAAAGTCGTTGAAGACATGATGTTCCGATTTCCAAATCGACGGTTTTTACTATTCGGAGATACCGGTGAAAAAGATCCTGAAATTTACGGAGATATTGCACGGCGATTTCCGGATCAGACACTCGGAATTTGTCTGCGGAATGTCAGCCCGGATCTGCCTGGATCAATTCGCTTTCGTAAGGCTTTTACGAATGTTTCGCCTCGAAAGTGGATCATTTTTGAAGATGTTTTACGACTCGAGTCTCAGTTTCTTCCTGAGATGTTAGGCACCTACCAAAATCAGATTGACAACTATTAACCCTATTTAGCCACGCAGGACGAATTTCAACGTTTGCGTGTTACCGTTTATCAAGATTGAGTAGTCAGTAGAATCCGCAGAACTCTTGTCAAATCCATGTTCAACTTGTAGAAATCGAGTTGACAAGTCAGGCAAAGTCACTCAATATAAGTGCCTGTTGATATTCATGTGGTTAGAGCTTCACGACTCGATCGAGTCAAATATTTTTCCTGATCGATCTTCTCGATTCCTGTTTCAATGTTGCTCTTGACTGTCATCATTCGCATAGAAGTGTTATTATTTTTCCGTGGACATTTGCAGGTCTTACCAGATGGCATTTCCCATCAGTTGTTGGTACTTCC
>DOCI01000157.1:1522-2151 GCA_003503535.1 Planctomycetaceae bacterium | reverse complement strand
CTTCCAGTCAAATCCTCATCATTTGTCATTGTTATCGTGATGGTCAGCACAGACGTTGAGCGTCCGATGAATTATAGGTTCGTTACCTTAATCGTGTTAGGAAAGTGAATATGGCAACAAGCCGACGCATTGATGTCGAAGAAGTCGGTGAGGTAACAATTGCTACCTTTGTCGATAAAAAGATTCTCGATGAGAACAACATCCAACAAATCGGTAGCCAGTTATTTGCCCTGGTGGAAGAAGATGGTCGGAAACGGATCGTTCTTGACTTCTCAAATGTAGAGTACCTCTCCAGTGCCGCACTTGGAAAGTTGATCACTATGGACAAAAAAGTCAAAGCCAGTGGAGGCAAGCTTCGATTGTGCTCCATTCGGCCAGATATTTATGAAGTCTTTGCGATCACAAAACTCAATAAGCTTTTTGATATTAAAGACACCCAGGAAGATGCCTTGCAGGGTTTCTAAAATCGTATTCAATTTCTGATTGAATGTTATTGAATAGAATTCAACCATCAGTTCGTTTTGAAACAGTCAGAATTCAAAGCAGGTTGAAACATAGAAACCTGAAGTTCCCATTCAGGAACGGTCGCTTTTTTTGAAATGACCGGACGGTATTGTTTCAGTTCTGGA
>DOCI01000157.1:1047-1352 GCA_003503535.1 Planctomycetaceae bacterium | reverse complement strand
GATTCTTTGAGTCTTACGGGGAAATGAATTAAAATTCATGTGACTCGTACTGTTTTTACGTGAGCTTTTCTTCCTGGATAGCGTTTGACGCGTTATGTGGTGCAATGATTTTTGCCGAACGATTCGACGAATATTTCGATGAAACGATCCCCAGCGAAACTGCTCGCGGGCAGGAGGTGCAGGAACGTATTGTTGCATTGATGGAAAAGTATGAATTCACAATGCGAGATGTCTTCAGCACGCGACTCGCTTTGGAAGAAGGAATCATCAATGCGATCAAGCATGGCAATCGGATGGATGCTTCA